>CAKUBJ010000004.1 GCA_934636905.1 uncultured Dysosmobacter sp.
AGCGGGGGCTTCGCGGTGACCAGCGTGCGGCGGAAGGCGTGATCGTGTTCCGATCTCACACGGCACGCCATGGACAGCGCCGAAGCGCCGCCGGGGGCGGAAAAAGCGAGGCGGTGTCGAGAAAGCGGCACGATTGGCGGCCCGTCAGGGTCGGGAATCGTAATGCCGCGACGGTGGAGATGCGGTATTTTGCCATGGATCTGGCAGGGGAGCGAAGCGGGGGCTTCGCGGTGACCAGCGTGCGGCGGAAGGCGTGACGGGACGCGGCGGTGCGGAAAGCCGGGGCGCGCCCCAGGGAAAAAACGGAAACAGGGAGATTCCCGTGCACGGAGGAATGCACAAAACAACCCTGCGGCGGGAAGAGTGGAAAGCCGATTCCGGCAAGGAGGAGTGGATGGTTTGAATTTCTGGAAGAGAAAAAGCGGCACCGCGGCGCAGACTGTACAGCTGAGAGACAGCCGGCAGCATCCCTACACGGGACTGCAGAATTTCACCCCCCAGAGGGGTGGGGAGCTGCGGCTGTATCAGGCGGTGCGGGAGGCGGTGCCGGTGGTGGACGCCGCCGTGTGCAAGCTGATCCGGCTCAGCGGCGGCGTGCAGGTATCCTGCGAGGACGCAGACGTACAGGCGCGGCTGCGGCGGTTTCTGGAAAATGTGCCTGTAGGCCGGGGACAGTATGGCATCAACGCGTTTCTGGAGCAGTATCTGGATTCCCTGCTGGTATACGGCGGCGCCGTGGGAGAGATGGTGCCGGCGGCAGGAAACCGGGATCTGGCGGCACTGCTGTGCGGCCGGATGGATCTCGTGGAACTGCGGGAGGGGGCAAGCCCGCTGGAGTTCCGGATCTGCGGGCCGGATGAGAAGGGGCACATGGCGGAACTGCCCTGTCAGGAACTGCTGATGTTTACGCCGATGCACCCGGAGGCGGAGCATCCCTGCGGGGTGTCTCTGCTGCGGGGACTGCCGTTTATGGCGGATATCCTGATGAAAATTTACCATACGGTAGGCGTCAACTGGGAGCGGTGCGGCAACGTGCGTTTTGCCGTGACCTGCCGGGACGGCGGCGGAAGCGCCGCGGAACGGGGGCAGCTTCTGGCGCAGGAGTGGAGCCGCGCCATGCAGGACACCAGAAACGGCAGTGTCCGGGACTTTGTGGCGGTGGGGGATGTGGACATCCGGGTCATCGGCGGGGACGTCCCCATTCTGGACAGTCAGGTGCCGGTGCGGCAGGTGCTGGAGCAGATTGTGGCAAAGACCTCCATCCCGCCCTTTATGCTGGGGCTGAACTGGAATTCCACGGAACGCATGAGCGCCCAGCAGGCGGATATGCTCACCACGGAGATTACGGCCATCCGCAGGATGCTGACCCCAGTGGTGGAGCGGATCTGCCGGATGTGGCTGCGGATGCAGGGCTGCACCGACGCCTTCCGGGTGGAGTGGGACGACATCAACCTGCAGGATGAGGTTGAGGAAGCCAGGGCGGCGCTGTACCGGGAGCAGGCGCGGAAGCTGAGAATTGAGAATGACAGGGAGGAGAGCGGATGCTGACAAAGGAAGAACTGGAGCAGATCAACCGGTTCAGCAAGGCGGAACTGACGGCGGATCAGGTGTATACCTTCAGCGTACGGCTGTGCGACAACGAGGTGGATCGGGACTTTGAGCGGTTTGCCGGGGAGGATCTGGAACGGCTGGGCCAGCTGTTTCTGGGGAAAAGCGGGATTTTCGACCACCAGTGGTCGGCAAAGGGGCAGACGGCCCGAATCTACCGGACGGAGGTGATCCGGGAGCCGGGCACCGTGACGGCGGCCGGAGACGGGTACTGCTGGCTCAAGGGCTGGGCGTATCTGATGCGGACGGAAAAGAATCAGGAACTGATTACCGAGATTGAGGGCGGCATCAAAAAAGAGGTCAGCGTGGGATGCAGCATGGGGCGCAGCGTGTGCTCCGTCTGCGGCGCGGAAAACGGCACCTGCGGCCATGTGAAGGGAAAGACCTATGACGGGAAGCTCTGCTATATGGAACTGCGGGAGCCTGCCGATGCCTACGAGTGGTCCTTTGTGGCGGTGCCTGCCCAGCCCAGAGCCGGCGTGGTGAAGCGCTTCGGGTCGGAGGAGCCGGAACTGCGGCTCCTGCGGAAGCAGGCGGCGGCCGGACAGCGGTATCTGACGGCGCTGCGCCGGGAGGTGGTGCGCCTTGCCATGCTGGCGGACGGCACGCTGGACGGCGGTGTTTTCGCCAAGGCGGCGGGACGGCTGGATGAGGAGGAACTTCTGGAACTGAAGGGCGCCTATGAGGCGCAGATTGCGAAAAAATTCCCCGTTCCGCCCCAGCTGCGCCAGCAGCGGACGGAGCCCCGGGAGGATGAAACCGTGTTCCTTGTCTGACGGGACAATCACGATATGAGGGAGGATTTGTATGAACGTTTCTTATGAGGGCATTGGCCAGTGGGCGGCTACGTTTGCCTGCTCCGACGTAAGCGAGGGGCAGGTGGTGAAGGTCAGCGCCGGCGGCACGGTGGCAAAGTGCAGCGCCGGCGACGGCTTTGACGGCGTGGTGCTGTCTGTGGCCCGGGACGGCAAAGCCTGCTCCGCGGCCATGGGGGGCATGGTCACGGTAAGCTACAGCGGCAGCACTGCGCCTACCGCAGGGCGGAATCTGCTGGCGGCGGACGGCAGCGGCGGCGTGACGGTGGTTTCCACCGGCGGCAGAAGCTATCTGGCCGTGGAGGTGGACACCACCGCCGAAACCGTGACCATTGTACTGTGAGAAGGGGGAAGAGAAGATGGCTTATCATTACGAAAATCTGAAGCTGGAAAAGGGAATGTACGGTCAGGGAGGCCGCAGCTTTGCCCAGACGCTGGAGTCTCTGGACCCCAGCGAGAACTACAAGGGAACCTCTCTGGAGGGGCTGGACGCCTTCCAGCGCCAGCTGAAGCGCTTTGACATCAAGGTGAAGGGCGCCGGCAGCGACCGGGTGGAGAAGTTCTTCTGGTCCACCGAATCCGCCGTGCTGTTCCCGGAGTTCGTGTCCCGGGTGGTGCGTCAGGGCATGGAGGAGGAGAGCATCCTGCCGGACATCACCGCCACTGTCACCAACTTTGACGGGCTGGACTACCGCTCCATTGCCTCCACCCCCACCGAGGAGGAGAAGAAACTCAAGCGGGTGGAGGAGGGCGCCCAGATTCCCCAGACCACCATCCACACCCAGGAGAATCTGGTGCGGCTCCACAAGCGGGGCCGGATGCTGGTGGCGCCCTATGAGGCCATCCGCTTCCAGCGGCTGGATCTGTTTGCCGTGACTCTGCGGCAGATTGGTGCCTACATCGGCCGGATGCATCTGGAGGACGCCGTAAAGGTGCTGATGAACGGCGACGGCAACGGCAACGCTGCCCAGCAGTACACGGTGGGCACCAGCCCCATCGGCGGCACGGCCAAGACTTTGAGCTACGGCGCGCTGCTGGACTTCTGGGCGCAGTTTGACCCCTATACCATGAACACCATGCTGGTCAGCAGCGACATGATGCTGGCCATGCTGAAACTCACCGAGTTCCAGAATCCCAATACCGGGCTGAATTTTCAGGCCACCGGCAAGCTGACCACCCCTCTGGGGGCCAAGCTGCTGCGCTCCGCCGCCGTGCCCTCCGGCACCATCATCGGTCTGGACAGAAACTATGCGCTGGAGCAGATCTGCGGCAGCGAGGTGGTTGTGGAGTACGACAAACTGATCGACCGCCAGCTGGAGCGGGCGGCCATCACCTCCATCTCCGGCTTTGCCAAACTCTTTAAGGACGCATCCAGGGTGCTGAAGGTCTGAGAACGTTCCGCCGCACCGGGGCAGCCCGGTGCGGCGGGCGGAACAGGAAAAGGAGGCGAGGCTTGTGGAAACAACGGTGTTGAAGCTGGCAGCGGAACTGTGCGGCGCCGATGAGGGAGAACTGCTGCTGGGAGCGCTGTGCGATGCGGCGGAGACATCCTGGGAACGGCGGCTGAAAAGCCCCGGGGACGGGGAATGCTGCGTGGAGGCGCTGCGGTGCGCCGCCGCCTTTACCGCAGCGGCGGACTATCTGTACAGAGGTGCCGGTACGGAATCCTTTACCGTGGGGGATGTGACGGTGAAGCGCCTGACGGGGCAGGCCGCCCTGACCATGGCGGACGCCCTGCGCCAGTCGGCGGAGCGGCTCATGAGCCCCTACGCCGAGCCAGAGGACTTCTGCTTCCGAGGAGTGTCGGGATGAGGGAATTGCAGGAGATTCTGAAGCGGTACGGGCAGTGGGCACTGCTGAAGCACGGGGATGAGGAGAAGAAAATCCGGGTCTTTTTCCAGCCGGAGAGAAGCCGGGAGGAGGACATCCCGGGAGCAGTGACCTCTATCGGCTGGGTGGACAGCAGGCTGTGGAACTGCATCGGGACGGAGCCTGTGGAGCCGGGGGATGTTCTGGTGCTGGACGGCACGGCTTACCGGGTGCGGAGCAGCCGGGCTTACCGGCTGGGAAACGCGGTGCATCACTGGTGGGCTTCGCTGGAACGGGAACGGGAGGCGGCAACATGAAGGAACTGGCACAGATTCGGACGGCTGTGCTGAACGCATTGCAGCAGGCGGGGCTTCCCTCCGTGGAACAGTTCCCGGAACAGCGAGCCAAAGCCTACGGCGGCGCAATGGCGGCGGTGGGGGTAGGAGCGGCCAGCGGGAAGACGGCGGGCTTCTGCCACTATCTGGGGGAAGCGGTGAATCCGGAGACACAGGCGGTGCTGGAACGGTACGGAAAGGTGCTGTCCGGGCAGATTACCGTGGAAATACGGGCGGAGCGGGCATCAGACTGCGAAAGCGGCTGCGAGACGGCAACGGAAACCCTGCTGAGCGGTCTGCCTGACGGAATCCAGACCGGGGAACTGGTCTGGGAGGCAGTCTGCTGGGAGAAGAGCACCGGGATGTTCCTGCGGCGGGGCAGCCTTGCCTGCCGCGCCGTGTTTCTGGCGGAATGCGACGGGGAATCCGGGGTATTTCTGGATTTCCGACTGAAAGGAGTTTTGAGCGAGTGAGCGGAACAAGACATGAGAGGCCGGGAGTCTATTCGTCATATGACGCCTCCGGCATCACCTCTGCCGGCCGGGCGGCCAAGCGCATCGGTGTGGCGGCGCTGGCGGTGAAGGGGACGGCCAACGCCGTGGTGACCCTGACCGGCTACGGCGCCGGCGTGGAGGCTTTCGGAGAGGATCAGGCCGGCGCTCCAGGGATGAGCACCCTTCTGAAGCTGCTGTTTGCCAACGGCGCGTCCACCGTATACGCCGTGCGGGTGGGTGATGACGGGGATCTGGCCGCCTATCAGGCGGCGTTCGCGGCGCTGAACAACTGCGACGCGCAGATCATCGTGTGCGACAGCAGCACGCTGAATATCCAGAAAGCCCTGAAAACCGCCGTGGAAACGGCTTCCTCCGCCAGAGGGGAGCGGATCGGCGTCATCGGCGGTGATGGGGATACTGGGGCGGAATTGGTGACCCGGGCGGCGGCCATCAACAGTGAACGAATGGTGCTGGTGGGGCCGGACATGAAGGATGAAAGCGGGACAGCCCTTTCCGGCGTCTTCTCGGCGGCGGCAGCGGCAGGCGCCATTGCCTGCGGCAGCGACCCGGCGGTGCCCCTGAACGGGGCGGAACTGTACGGCATCAGCGGCCTGCAGAGCGCCTACAGCGACAATGACATCGACCTGCTGGTGCAGGGCGGCGTGACCCCTCTTGAGGAGGTGGGCGGCATCGTGTCCCCTGTGCGGGGCATCACCACCCGGACTACCACCGGCGGCACCGCCGACACCACGTGGCGGGAACTGACCACCATCCTCATTGCCGATGATGTGATTCCGGCGGTGCGCAGCGCCCTGCGGAGCAAATTTGCCCGGGCGAAGAACACCGCTCAGGGGCGGGGCGCCATCCGTGCCCAGACCATCGTGGAACTGGAACGGAAAAAGAACGCCCAGATCATCGAAAGCTACGGCGAGGTGACGGCAGCAGCCTCGGAAGACGACCCCACGGTGTGTCTGGTGGCGTTTCATTTTGCCGTGGCCCACGGGCTGAATCAGATTCATCTGACAGCCCATCTGACGGTGTAAGGAGGGACGGATATGAAGGGATTTCCCACCAGCGCGGACATCTATCTGGAACTGGACGGCAAAAAGATCGCCGTGGTACAGAGCTACCGGGCAAAGGCTTCCAAATCCAGCAGAAGCATTGAGGCCTTCGGCGAAAGCGAGCCGGTGGCGGCCATTGAGGGGCAGAAAAGCTATTCGGTGGAACTGACCCGGCTGTACGCCACAGACACCGCCCTTTCCGACGGTATCGACTTTTACAGCCTGACGGACTTCTCTCTGGTGATCTGCAAGCCGGATCGGAAGGTGATCTACAGCGGCTGTGAGTGGAGCGGCATTCAGGAGGACGGCGAACTGAATGCCACCGTTGCCGAGAAGGTGACGCTGACGGCGGCGCGGCGGATCGAAACAACGGCATGAGGACGGTGGACGCCATGAAGCCGCTGACGGCAGGGGAACTGCTGCAGCTGTGGCAGGACTGCCGGAAAAAGACGGAGGATCCGCTGGAGCGGACACTGCTGTGCAATGCCGCCATCCTGCGGGCAGGCTGTCTTTGCCGGGGACAGGCGGTTTACCGGGAGGTGTCGGAGGTGCTTGGGGATCTGACGCCCCGGGAGATGGAACGGCTGCTGCTGTGTCTGGCGGAGGGGGAAGCGCCGGAGGAGCAGTCCGACGGCACCTTCGACTTCGGAAAATTCGCCGCCATGAAGGGAGAGTGAGCCGATGGACTATCTGCGGGAAGTGGAGCGCCGCCAGCGGGCGGTGCTGATTCGGCTGCTGACAGGAGAGCACTCCCGGGAAGAGACTGCGGCGGAGGAAGAACGCCGTATCCCGGAGCGCTCCGGCATGGAGGCGGGGCGGAGGGAGAACCTCCGCCCTGCCGGGGGAAGGTCAGATTATGGGGCGGAACGGGCGGCAGCGGCGCCGGTTCCGGCACCGGTACAGGATACGGAGACGCTGCCTGCGGACGGTTTGGAACTTTCCGGGCAGGCGGCGTTATTCCGTCAGACCCGGAGCGCGGATGCGCTGTGGCGGGCGGCGGCAGAAAGTCCCGCCGGCGTGTCCTGGGTTCTGCCTGCTGCGGGGAGGACGGCGGAGACGGAGGACATCTCCCGGGCCGTTCAGCGGGATGCCCGCCGGTATGACGGCGGCTTTACCATGTTTTAAGGAGGAAACGCAGGATGAACTTATCCTCCATGCGATATAAGGACTACACCTGGCCTCACAATCCGGAGACGTTTGTCATGGAATACCGGCGGCAGGTGGCGGCACACAAGGTGCCCATGGGCGGCTGTGTCCTGCAGGATCTGGGCACCACCTGCCGGATTCTGCGGGGCGAGGGGGAATTTGCCGGGCCGGGGGCCTATGAGGAGTTCAAGGCTCTTGCGGCGGTGTTCCGGAAGGCGGGACCGGGGATGCTGACCCATCCCGTATGGCGGACGGATCGGGCGTATTTCGTGTCCCTGTCGGTGACAGAGGAGCCGCGGCCGGACTATGTGCGCTACCGCTTTGTCTTCTGGGAGGACGACGGCAGCTATGAGGGCGGTCTGACGGTAAGCAGCGACGGGCGCCGCCGGACGGAGGGCACCACGGCTTCCGCCGGAGAAACGGTCACCGCCGGCAGGACATATACGGTGAAGTGGGGCGATACCCTGTGGGGGATCGCCCGGCGGTACGGAGTGACCCTGAAGAGCCTGATTGCGGCCAATCCTCAGATTAAGAACCCGAACCTGATTTACCCCGGAAATGAGGTGACGCTCCCGTGACAGGCCGGATTTTTACGGCGAAGCATCAGGTCTACGACCTGCCGGCGCTGCTGGAATGGAATGTGAAGCACACGGGGACGGTGCCCTGCGACAGCTGGTCGGTTACGGCGGTATACAGCCCGGACATGGCGGAGCCGCTGAAAACGGCGGCGGGCTTTGCCGCCATCGAGAACGGCGTGACCCAGCTGCGGGGCATTGTGGACGAATACACCGTGGAACTGGACGAACGGGGACTGACGGTGACGTTGTCCGGGCGGGGGTATGCCGCCCGGCTGCTGGACAACGAGTCCAGACCGGTGACCTATGAGCAGGTGACACTGCGGGAACTCATCCGCCGTCACGCGGAGCCATACGGCATCACCTGCGGCGGGGCGACGGAACTGCGCTCTACGGTGCCCTACACCGCCGGTGCCGGGGTCAGCCAATGGAAGGTGATTGCGGAGTTTTGCCGTACCTTCGGCGGCTTCCTGCCCCGGTTTGCCAAAACCGGGGAACTGCTGGCGGAGCCGGAGAGGGACAGTGGGAAGCGCATTGCCATCGACGACAGCAGCCCGCTGCTGCGCTGCCGGCTCCGGGAGGATCACTACGGGGTACTGACGGAGGCACTAGTTATCGACAAGCGGCAGAACATCAGCTATTCCGTAAAAAACCCGGACATGATCGCCAAGGGCGGCCAGTGCCGCCGGGTGATTTACACACCCGCCCGCAGCACCTGGGACGCCATGCGCTACACGGGAGAATACCAGATCCGGCAGTCCCGGCAGGAGGAGTCGGCGGTGACGGTGACGCTGCCGGGCAGCTTCGGCGCGTTTCCCGGAGATCGGGTGGAACTGAAGCTGGAAACGCTGGGGCTGGCCGGTACCTACCGGGTGGCGGAGACGGAGAACCGCTTCTCCGCCGCGGAGGGTGCGGTGATGCTCTGGACACTGAAGGAGTGTGAATGAGATGTGGCTTGCGGAGAATATGAAGCACACGGCTCCGGCGGCTGATGCCGAGCAGGGCGTTTCCACCATTGTGGGAGAGCAGATGGGCGTGGTGACCCGGGGAGAGGTGCGGCAGCTGCCGGTTTACGGCCCCGGCGGGTATGTGTGGATGCCGGAGAGCGGCGCCTCCGTGCTGGTCATCAAGGGCGGCCCCGGCGGTGAGGAGCAGTGCGTCTGCGGCCAGAAGCAGCCGGCGGCGCCCGGAGGGATGCAGCCGGGAGAGGTCTGCCTCTGCGGCCCCGGGGACAGCCGCATCTATCTGCGGAAGAACGGAACCATTGAATTGTCGGGACAGGTATCCATTAACGGAACGCTGCTGGTAAACGGGCAGGCTTACAAGCCCTGCTCCTGCGGGGGAGGGGGGATTCTCTGATGCTGGCATTGGTAAACGGCGATTATCAGGCAAGGGGAAACAGCCTTACTACCGTATCCGGGGAGGAAGCGCTTTTGCAGCGGATTCTGATGAAGCTGACGGCACGCCGGGGGCAGTTTCCCTTTATGGAGAACTTCGGCAGCCGACTGTGGACGCTGGGGCAGCTGCGTCCGCCCCAGCGGCAGGCTGCGGCGGAGCAGTATGTGACGGAAGCGCTGACGGATGAGGCAGGGCTGACGGTGGACAGCGTAACGCTGACGGAGGAGGGCGGGACGGCAAGGCTGACCGCCATTGTCAGTACGACGGAGACGACGCTGACCGCCGAGGTGACGCTGCAATAGGAGGGGACGCATGAGAACGACAGAGGCAATTTATCAGGAGATGCTGGGAGCGTATGCCGCCCGGCGGGGCGGACAGCTTCAGGAGGACTGTGAACTTGCGGTGCGCCTGTGGGCGGCAGCTGCCCAGATTCAGGCACTGGAGGCGCAGGCGGAGTGGGTTCTGGGACAGAGTTTTCCCCAGACGGCCACGGGAGTTTATCTGGATTACCATGCGGCGGTGCGGAATATGACCCGGCAGGCGGCAGGCAGGGCGTCAGGCAGCCTGACCTTTACCCTGGCCAATGCCCAGACCGGCGCGGTAAGCATTCCGGCGGGGACGGTGTGCATGACGGCAGGCGCCGTCCGGTTCCGCACCACGGAGGATGGGGTTATCCCGGCAGGGGAACTCTCCGTCACCGTGGCGGCGGAGGCAGCGGAACCCGGCAGCGGCGGCAATGCGGGAGCAGGGGCCGTCCATGTGCTGACGGCCTGCCCGGTGGCGGTAAAATCCGTAACCAACGCTGCCGCGTTTTCCGGGGGTGTTTCCGAAGAGACGGACGAGGAACTGCGGCAGCGGATTCTGAGCAGCTACCTGCGTTTGCCCAACGGCGCCAACGCTGCGTGGTACGAGGAAACCGCCTGCCGCCATGAAGGTGTGGCGGCGGCTCGGGTCATCGGCAGGGCGCGGGGGACGGGCACCGTGGACGTGTATGTGACCACCCCCGGCGGCGCGCCTTCAGAGGAACTGCTGGCGGAACTTCAGGCGGTTTTCCAGAAAAACCGGGAAATCGCGGTGGACGTGCAGGTAAAAGCGCCGGAGGAGGTTGCCGTAAATGTCAGCGTGTCGCTGGAAACGGCGGAGAATGCGGATTTTGAAACCGTAAAGGCGGACACGGAATCCATGCTGGCGGAGTTTTTCGGCGGGAAGCTGCTGGGGAAAGGCGTAACGCTGGCGGAACTGGGAAGCCGGCTTTACGCCATTCCCGGCGTGAAAAACTACCACCTGACTGCGCCGGCGGCGGATGTGGCACCCAATGACACCGTATTGCCGGTGCTGGGGACGGTCAGCGTAACGGAGGAAGCATGAACGGGGAATATGAACGGTATCTGATTCGCCTGCTGGCACCGCTGGGGCTTTATGACCTCAACGGTGCGCAGAACCGGAGCGAACTGGCGGCACTGGGGGCGGCACTGGACGGTGTCAGCGCACTGCTGGACACGGTGGAGAGGGAGAGCCTGCTGAATACGGCGGAAGATGAGGGCCTGAGCCGGAGAGAAGCGCTGTTTGCCAGAAAACCGGCCTCCTCCACCACGCAGGAGCGGCGGGACGCCATTGCGGCGCTGATGCGGATTGGGGAGGACAGCCTGACGCCGGAGGCCGTCAACGACACCCTGTCCGGCTGCGGCATCCGGGCCAGAGCGGAGGAGAAAGCAGGCGGCCTGCGGGTCACCTTTCCCGGAACCGTCGGGGTTCCACCGGAGTTCGGCCAGATTCGGCGGATTATTCTGGACATCCTGCCCTGCCATCTGGAAACGGAATTTTACTTCCGCTACCTGACCTGGGCGGAGTGCGAAGCCATGGGCTATACCTGGCAGCAGGCGGAAACCGCAGCCCACACCTGGGAGAGTTTTCAGGAGAGTGTTCCGCCGGAGGCGTGAACTATGGCGGAGAATATGATAGCGTTAAAGCAGCCCCTGTCCGCAGGACAGGGGCTGCTGAGACTGTTGATAAAGTGGTGAGTTTTCCGCGGCGGTAAGGAAGGGTGTGCGCGGGAAACCCAAGAAGGGTGTCCTGCGCCATTAAAATCTATAGTTTTCAGAACTTTATAAAGTTCTGAAAACTGACTCAGCGGGGCGAAAAGACTTTTTCGACACGCTGAGCAGCCCCTGTCCGCAGGACAGGGGCTGCTTTTTGCATTTGCGGAATTTTGGCGGCAAAACGCCGGATATTTTCGGCTGCTTAACGGATATTGCCGTGTTTTTTTCAGTGACTGAACGGGAAAACCGTTATAATAATGTCTACTGAATAAACCGCTTTGCGGTTTATTCGCGCGGCGGTAGCCGCGCAATTCCATAAAAGCGGCTTAAAGAGGCCGCTTTTATGGAATTTAGCCATTGTTACAATGCGTATTTCCACTGGTGCGTTGCGGCGCACCAGTGGAAGGTGCAAGGTTTTTAGACAATTTAGTTCAAAAACCTTGCACTCGAACAAAGCCAAATGGCCTTGAAAGCCTTGGCTTTCAAAGCTTTCTGCTTTGTTCAGTACGCATTATAATAAATATAGAAGTGAAAAGACCGGTATACACAACATGTGGAGGGAAAAGAATGAGCAGTAATCCGAATCAGGGGAAAAATGAAGTTACACAGGGAGTGGAACTGGGGCAGGACGAACAGATCCTGTGGCAGAGCAAAACGGGACAGTTCAGTCTGCTGTCAGGATTTTACCGCAGTGTGATTCTGAGACAATGGCTGATAAGTACCGTGGTGATCCTTGGGCTTATCGGTGCCTATGTGGCGAATGTGGAAGAGATCAGCACCAAGGTGATTGGCATCCTTTTGCTGATTCTGGTTTTTCTGCTGGTTTCTCCCATCACGGAATGGAAGAAGCTGCAGGGGCAGCAATACATTCTGACCAATCAGCGGGCCATCCTTGTCAAAGGCGGCCGGAGTTTTTTTTCCATGCCGCTTCAGAACATTGACGATGCACAGCTTGTGCAGATCACACCAAATGAAAACTGTCTGATTCTGGGCAGTAAAATGACGGCGGAGCCGAAGAGAAGACTGCGCTTCTGGGCTGCAAACCCCCGGGAGGATGTGAATGGCGGGGGCATTTGCGGTTTGGTATTCTACGCCATTCAGGATGCAAACCGTGCGCTGCAGCTGGTTTCCAGCCACATGGCTGCATAAAGAATACTCTGTCTTTGAAAGCAGGAGCAGGAGAACCGTCAGGTTCTCCTGCTCCTGCTGTTTGCTGTTCTGACTTTCCGTCAGATTTTTATCAGTTCATAATCCCGGCTGCCGAGGCCGATTTTCTCGCCGTGAATCAGGCAGGCTTCCCAGTCGGTGTCCGGATGCGCCGCCTTGAAGTGGTCAGTGCAGCCGCAGGCATTCCCTTCGGCAATGACGGAGTTGGGCATCCGGGGCTGAGCCAGCACCGCGTCGATGCAGGCCTGATCCAGCGCCACGGGATCCAGGGAGGCAAACATCCCCACATTGGGGACGATGGGCACGTCGTTTTCCCCGTGGCAGTCGCAGTTGGGGGATACGTCCATCACCAGCGACACATGGAAGCAGGGACGGCCGTCCACCACCGCCTTGGCGTACTCGGCAATTTTCCGGTTCAGGATGGCAGGCGCCTCGTCATACATACACTGGATGGCGTCCTTGGGGCAGACGGCCAGGCACCGGGCGCAGCCCACGCACTTGTCGGTATTGATGGTGGCCTTGTTGTCGGCACCGAAGGTGGGGGCGCCGTGGGCGCAGATTCTGGCGCAGGCATGGCATCCCACGCACTTCTTCTGCTTGACGAAGGGCTTGCCGGAATTATGCTGCTCCATCTTGCCGGCCCGGGAGCCGCAGCCCATGCCGATGTTCTTCAGTGTACCGCCGAAGCCCGCCTGCTCATGCCCCTTGAAGTGGGTCAGGGAGACGAACACGTCCGCGTCCATGACGGCGCGGCCGATTTTGGCCTCCTTTACATACTCACCGCCCTCCACGGGAACCGAAACCTCATCGTTGCCCTTCAGACCGTCGGCAATGATGACGTGGCAGCCGGTGGAGTAGGGGGTGAAGCCGTTGACATAGGCGGATTCCAGATGATCCAGCGCGTTTTTGCGGCCACCGATGTACAGGGTGTTGCAGTCGGTGAGGAAGGGCTTGCCGCCCTGTGCCTTCACCAGATCCGCCACGGTTCTGGCCCAGTTGGGACGGAGGTAGGCCATGTTGCCCGGCTCCCCGAAGTGCATTTTGATGGCGACATATTTGCCGTCCATGTCCAGATCGCCGAAGCCGGCGGTCATCATCAGCCGCGCCAGCTTCTGCTGAAGGTTCTCCCGCCAGGTGGGGCAGCGGAAGTCTGCGAAATAAACCTTAGATGCCATAATATTCTCCTTATCCGTATTTCTATCTTTCTGCCGGTGAGACGGACAGGGACGCACAGGGTTCAAACAGGAGAAAATCCGCTTATCCCTCATCCAGATCCACGGTGACGCGGTCAGTGCCGTGGGCGTCAAATTCCGAGAGGTATGCGTCAATCCGCGCCATCAGGGCGGTGTAGTTTTCCCGGGTCAGGGGCTGGCCGTCCAGATCCCGCAGAGCCAGCTCTTCCGCCAGGATCTCATAGAACACGGTGTCCTCATACTGCTCAATGGCGTCGTGAATCCCGCCGTCGGCAAAGGCCCGGGAGGGGATCAGTTCCCCCTTGTACTGCTCCACCAGCTTGGACATTCCATGGGGGAGGCATTGGGAAAACACGGCGCTTTCCACCTGATCGTACTCCTCAATGCGGTCATCCCCGCGGGTGGAATTTAAGACCCAGTTTCCTATGTACACCAGATCCAGCAGATAGCGGAACTGCCGATCCGTCAATTCGAGCTTCATTGAGAGCCACCTCCCATATCCGTTTTGCTGAGAGGTATTATAGCAGAAAGGATCCGGAAAAGCTACATAAAAAAGCGGGCAAAAAGACTAAAATCTGTCTGCCGGCCGCCGGAAGGGGGAGAAAATCGACAGAAGAAAATACCGGCGCCGGGTCACAGACCCGGCGCCGGCGTTGTAAAATTCGCTTTTTCAGAACCGCACTTGCGGGGATTACGGCTTCAGCGCCTCCGCCCACTTGCCGTACTTTTCGATATTGGCGGCAGCCTCTGCGGCATCGGCACCCTGCGTCAGGACATAGACCTTGATTTTCGGCTCCGTACCGGAGGGGCGCACGAGAATCACCGTGCCGTCCGCCAGTTCATAACGCAGCACGTTGGAGCCGGACAGTTCCATGGAGGTCTTTGCCCCCGTGGCGCAGTCGATGACGCTGCCGTCAGTATAGTCCTTCCGGACGGCTACCTTCACGCCGCTGATTTCTGCCGGGGGATTCTCCCGGAGATCCTTCATCAGTCTGGCCATGTCCCGCAGGCCGTCCAGCCCGGGCATCACCAGATTGTGGGTCTTTTCGGCGTAGTAGCCGTACTTTTTGTACAGGGCATTCAGAGCGTCAAACAGCGTCATGCCCTGTGCGGCGTACCATGCGGCCATCTCCGTGAGAAGCATGGAGGCGGTGACGGCGTCCTTGTCCCGGACGTAGTCCCCCAGCATATAGCCGTAGGACTCCTCGTAGGAGAAAATGACCTTTCCTTCGCCGGATTCCTCCAGCGCGTTCTTCTTCTCCGCCATGAATTTGAAGCCGGTGAAGGTGTCATAGCATCTGACGCCGTTGCTCTCCGCCACCTTCCGGGCCATCTCCGTGGTGACGATGGTCTTGAGAGCCACGGGGTTGGCAGGCAGTTTTCCGGAGCGCTTCATGGCGCCGATGAGGTAGTCCAGCAGCAGCACGCCGGTCTGGTTGCCGGTGACGGGCTGGAACTCCCCCTCGTGGTTCCGCACCATGATGCCCACCCGGTCACTGTCGGGGTCGGTGCCCAGAATGAAATCCACATGGTTCTTTTTTGCCAGATCAATGGCCAGATAGAAGCCCTCGGGGTTCTCCGGGTTGGGGGAAACCACCGTGGGGAAGTTGCCGTCAATGACCATCTGCTCCGGCACGCAGATCAGGTGCCTGATGCCCAGTGCCTTCAGGGCTTCCGGCACCAGCTTGTAGCCGCAGCCGTGGAAGGGGGTATAGACCAGCTGGAAGGTGTCCGCCACTCTGGCCACGGTTTCCCGGTCGTTAATCATGGCGGTGACGTTTGCCATGAACCTCCGGTCGGTTTCCTCTCCCATGGTTTCAATGAGGCCGGCCTTCACCGCTTCGTCAAAGTCCATCCGCTTCACGCCGTCGAAAATGTCAATCTGTTCCAGACGCTTCGCAATGGCATCGGCGTGGTGGGGAGGCAGCTGGGCGCCGTCAGACCAGTAGACCTTATAGCCGTTGTACTCCTTGGGGTTGTGGCTGGCGGTGACGTTGATGCCCGCCTGACAGCCGTATTCCCGGACGGCGAAGCTCAGTTCCGGGGTGGGGCGCAGGGATTCAAAAATCCGGACGTGGATGCCGTTGGCGGCGCAGACCTCCGCGGCGGCACGGGCAAACTCCATGGAGTGGTTCCGGCAGTCCATGCAGATGGCCACGCCTCTGCGCTTCCCCTCTTCGCCCTCGGCGGCGATGACATCGGCAAAGCCCTGGGTGGCCCAGCGGATGACGTGGATGTTCATATTGTGAAGACCGGTGTACATGGTGCCCCGCAGACCGGCGGTGCCAAATTCCAGAGGGCCGAAGAACCGGCTTTCGATTTCCTTCGGGTCGTTCCGGATGGCTTCCAGTTCGGCGTGTTCCTCCGGAGAGAGGGCGGGGCTGTGGAGCCACTTTTCATATTCCTGCATGAAATCCATTTGAAATACCTCCTGTATGATTTTGAAATCCGGCGGCTGACGCAGCCTGCCGGGAAAAAACGGGGAAGGGGCAAAGGCACGGAGGCCTACTTGTGATACCGGCTGCCGGCATTAATCTGGTAGGCCCGGTAAATCTGCTCCAGCAGCATCACCCGCAGCAGGTGATGGGGAAAGGTCATGGGGGACATGGACAGCCGCAAATCCGCCTGCCGCTTCAGGGAATCGTGCATCCCGTAGGAACTGCCGATGAGAAAGACAATGTGTCCGGCGCCCCGGGCGGCGCTGTCCGCCAGATACCGGGCCAGTTCCTCGCTGGAGCGTTCCGTTCCCTCCACGCACATGGCAATCCGCAGGCAGCCGGCCGGCAGCTTTGCCCGCACGGCGTCGGCCTCCCGGGACAGCGCCGCCTCAATCTGGGCAGGGGAGGGGTTCTCCGGCAGGCGTTCCTCCGGAAGCTCGCAGATTTCCAGCCTGCAGAACCGGCTGAGCCGCTTGGCGTATTCCGCTGCGGCGTCCAGATAGAATTTTTCTTTCAGCTTTCCGGTGCAGATCACGGTCACTTTCTGCATACAGCCCTCCTGACCACCGTGTGGCACGGGCCGGTGACGTCCCGGGGGGCGGCGGACAGTGCCGGCGCCAGCCCGGCGGCGGACAGCGCCGCGGAAACGGCATTCAGCGCCATGGCGGGGGTGTTGTTGTCCCGGCTCAGGTGAGCCAGCACGATTTCACCGGCGCCGTGCTCCGCCAGCGTCACGGCAAAGGCGGCGGCGTCCTCGTTGCACAGGTGCCCCTCCGTCCCCAGAATCCGCTGCTTCAGATAATAGGGATAGGCGCCGGAACGGAGGGTTTCCACGTCGTGATTGGCCTCCAGAATTGCAAAATCCACGCCGGGCAGCAGGGCGGCGGCCTCCGGGGTGATGAAGCCGGTGTCCGTCAGGAAGCCCACGCTGCCCTCCGGGGTGTCCAGACGCCAGCCGCAGGAGCCGGGGGCATCGTGGGAGGTGGGCACCGGCGTGATGACGGTTTCACCGATTTCTGCGGAGCCTTCCAGTTCCGTGAACCGGCCGGCGGAAACCGGCAGCCGGTAACGGAGTTCCCGGCAGGTGCGGGGGGTGGCCAGAACGGGGCAGTCCGACTTTTTCAGCAGGACTTCCAGCCCGGCGATGTGGTCCGTGTGGGTGTGGGTGATAAGAATGGCGGACAGGGCTTCCGGCGCCAGCCCCAGGGTTTTCAGCGCCGTGGTAATCCGGCGGCAGGAGATGCCGGCGTCAATGAGAAGATGGACGCCGCCGCAGGAAAACAGGGCGGCGTTGCCGGAGGAGCCGCTGGCAAGGGTATGTACGGTGGTCAAGAAAATAACCTCTCTTCATGGAACGGCATCAGCGGAAAATCAGGGAATGCCGCCTGCCGGGATGCGTTATGGCCGGGGAAGGTGCTTCAAAAAAGTCCGCCGGGGAACGAGCCGGTCAAGGCCGGCACATTCCCTGACGGACGTGAGGTTCAGCTGATTTGCGCGGCGGCGAGGGTATCCTCATCCGGCTCTTCCACGGCGCGGATATCCGCCCCCAAAGCCCGGAGTTTGCCGATGATGTCCTCGTAGCCCCGCTCAATATACTGTACGTTGGAGATTTCACTGGTGCCCTGAGCGGCCAGCGCCGCAATCACCAGCGCGGCCCCTGCCCGCAGGTCGTAGGCCTGAATGGGGGCACCGGTGAGTTTTTCCACGCCTTCCACCACGGCGGTCTTGTCGTCCACCTGAATGTGGGCGCCCATGCGCTTCAGTTCGTCCACATAGCGGTAGCGGCTGCTCCAGACACCCTCCGTCACCAGACTGGTGCCCTCCGCCAGAGAGAGCACCGTGGTCATCTGGGGCTGCATATCCGTAGGGAAGCCGGGGTAGGGCAGGGTTTTGACGTTGGCCTTTTTCAACCGGCCGGTGCGGCGCACCAGCAGGGTGTCCTCGTTTTCCTCTACCTCCACGCCGCACTCCTGCAGCTTGGCGGTGATGCAGTCCATATGCTTGGGGATGATGTTCCGCACAAGAACCTGCCCGCCGGTGGCGGCTACGGCGGTCATATAGGTGCCCGCCTCAATCTGGTCGGGGATGATGGCGTAGGAGCCGCCGGTAAGCCGCTCCACGCCGCGAATCTTGATGGTGTCGGTGCCGGCGCCCCGGATGTCGGCGCCCATGGAGTTCAGGAAGTTGGCAAGGTCTACGATGTGAGGCTCCTTGGCGGCGTTTTCAATCACGGTATCCCCCTGTGCCAGAACGGCGGCCATCATGATGTTCATGGTGGCGCCTACGGACACCACATCCAGATAGATGTTGGCGCCGGTGAGGCGTCCGGATTCCACGGCGGCGTTGATGTAGCCGCCCTCCGTGGTGACGCCGGCTCCCAGTGCGGAAAAGCCCTTGACGTGCTGGTCAATGGGGCGGACGCCGCCGAAGTTGCACCCGCCGGGCATGGCCACCTCCGCCCTGCCGAAACGCCCCAGCAGCGCACCGATGAGGTAGTAGGAGGCCCGCAGCTTCCGGCTCAGTTCATAGGAGGTGCGGGTGGTGCGGATATGGCGGCTGTCGATTTCCACGGTGTGGGGATTGAGGGAGCGGACGCCGGCGCCCAGCTGCTCCAGAATTTTCAAAATGGCGGTAACGTCGGAAATCTGGGGGATATTTTCGATGCGGCAGACGCCGTCTACCAGAATGGCGGCGGGGATAATGGCGACGGCGGCGTTTTTCGCGCCGCTGATTTCCACCTCACCGAAGAGGGGCTTGCCGCCGTGTACAATATATTTTGTCAACGTTCTGACCTCATTTCAGGTATTCTTTTGCGGGGAAGAGAGCCATGCACCGGAACTAATCTGCCCGCCGGGCCGACACTTCATACACCCCGGGAAAAAAGCGGACATTGCCGCTTCATTATGTTCGCCGTCAGTATAGCATACCCTGCCTGAAAAAGCAAACGATTCCTGCAAAATATGCAATGGATTCCATTTTACGCCCGGCGGACGGTGCCGGATGCGCAGTTTACATAAAACGAGGCCGTATCCGTGGCAATCTGCCAGGAGGGCATCAGCGTCATAGGCGCGGCGGCGGTGCTCTGCAGCTCATAGCAGAGGGAAATTCCCGTAATGGCAGACACCACGAAGCTGGACTCGTGGCGCATCTGCTGAAAGGCCGTCAGCGCGGCAAAGGCGGACAGCAGGGGCTGCCCCTCGCTGCTGTCGATGCCCGTGTCCGGCAGCAGGGAGCCGCTGACGGCGGTGACGGTGCCGTCACTGACGGTAAAGGTCACGGAGACGTTGACGACCGTGCCGCCCTTCCACTGCCGGAGGGCGGTGCCGGTACCGCTGCCGGTTTCGTCCAGCGTGAATACCGGCTCCGCATAGGAGAATTTTTTGCAGAACTCCCGGCACAGGGACTGGGCGTCCCCCTGAGAAAGGGTTCCGGCAATATCGAAGCTGCCGGTGTCCCGGAATATCGCCGCCCCGCGGCTGCCGGCGCAGGTATAGATGCCGCCGCCCTGAGCGGTGCGGTCGGAAACGGTGCCCAGCCAGAAGGCGGCGGCGTCCTTTTCCAGCGTCTCGTCCCGGGTCAGGATGCAGGCGGCCAGCGCTGTGTCCTCCGGAATCAGGGAGGGGTCCAGCGTCATGCCGTCCGCCTCGAACAGGGCAGACAGTTCCTGCTGCCGGGTGCGGCGGGCGTTGCGGGCCTCCGTGCCCCGAATGCCGAGGGCTGCCAGCAGAAAGAGGTTGAGCAGCGCCAGAATCAGAATGATGATGTTTTTCAGACGGGAACGCTCCAGAGCGGCTCAACTCCTTTCACGGAAAGTTTCTCAGTCCGCCAGCCAGACGGCGGAGAGGGGATAGGTGCCGGTGTCGGCATAGCCTACGGAAAGTTCCGCCCCTGCCGTCCTTTCGGCGATGGCCTCCGCCTGCCGCAGCGGCAGCAGGGAGGCGGAGCCGCCGGAGGTATACTGCCGGGGGCGCATGGTCAGGGAGGATACGGCACGGCCGGAAAGGGTCACCTCCGCCGCGGCGGCAGTGTCGGCAAAGCGGATGGGCACGCCCTCCAGATGATAGCCGAAGGTCAGCACCGTTTCGCCGCCCTCCTGCCGGAAGGACAGCAGGTACAGCCGTGCCTCCCCCTCCGGCAGCAGGCTGTCCAGCAGGGACTGCACCCCGACAACGGCTTCCGGCACGGTGGGAATGTCCCCGGCGGCGCTGACGGTCAGGGCGGCTTCGCCGCCGCTGGTGTAGGAAAAGGCACCGCTGGCGGCAATGCGGATAACCCGGTCGCCCTCCACAATGACCTCGGCGCCGCCGGCGTCCTGATACCGGGAATTGGTATGGGGGTTGAAACTCAGGGCGGCCAGCAGGGTTTCCGCAGGAATGGAGGTTTCCGCCGCCGTCAGCTGGGGAAGTTCCGGCAGAGGGTCGGGGAACAGGGACAGGGGCGCCAGACGGCTGCCGCCGGCTTCCTCGAAGGCAAAGGAGGAAACCCCCAGTTCAAAGTGGTCCTGCACCTCCGTCAGCGCCGAAACCTGCGCGGCGGTATCGCATCGGTAATAATTCCCGCCGCCGTCCCAGAGGAACAGCACAACCTGCCCGGATTCCTCCGCCGCCGTCAGGGCGCGGACGGAAAGGGCGCTGTCCACGCGGATGCCCATGAGTTCCGCCAGATAGGAAGCGGGAAGGGGGCTGAGAAAATCACAGTAGACCGAGGCTTTGTCAAGGGCGTCCAGAAAGGCGGCCTGTGAGGAGCCGGTGCGGTTTCTGGCGGAGCCAAGCACCTCCCGCAGGAGGGTTTTGACGGGGATGAAGCCCTCATCCCCCGTGGTCATGGCAATGTCGGCGTACCGGCCGTATGCCCCGGTGACGGCTGTCCGAACCGGGGCGGACAGGCTGTCGGAGAGGGCGGTGTCGGAGGGGCTGCTGCCGACAGGGGCGGTGATGCGCCGCAGATAGCCGCCGCCGGCGGCGGTGCCCAGCTGGAAAAACTGTGTCCGGGAAAAGAGAAACAGGGCGGATACTGCCAGCGCGGTGATGATGAGGTTCTGGATGAAATCCCGGCGGCGCATAGCTGCCTGCCTCCTTTCCTGTAAGATGGAACTGCGGGGAAATTACGCCTTCGTTTCCGGGGTATCCCCGGCCGGCGGGACAATGGGCAGTTCCAGACGGACGGTGGTGCCGGGGCCTTCATGAGGCGCCAGAGAGATGGAGCCGTGGTGCCGCTGGACGATTTCCCGGGCAATGGAAAGCCCCAGACCGGTGCCGCCGGACTCCCGGGACCGGGCCTTGTCCACCCGGTAGAAGCGGTCAAAAATGCGCTCCCGGTCTTTTTCCGGAATGCCGATGCCGTCGTCGCAGACCTCCATCCACACGGTGTCGTCCCCGGCGCCGGCGGTGACGCGGATATGGCCGCCGTCCGGCGTGTATTTGATGGCGTTGCCCAGAATGTTCATCATCACCTGCTCCAGCCGGCTGCGGTCACCGGTAATCAGGGGCAGGGTGCCCTCCGGGGCATAGGTCAGTTCATGCCCCCGCTGCTGGGCATTGAGCCGGTTGGAGCGCACCACGCTTTCGATGGCGTCCCCGAAGGGGAAGCGGGTGAATACCATTTCCGTGCTGCCGGCATCCAGCCGGCTGAGGGTCAGCAAATCCTGCACAATGTGGGTCATGCGATCCGTTTCGTTGATGATGATG
Source organism: uncultured Dysosmobacter sp. (assembly GCA_934636905.1). Lineage (GTDB taxonomy): Bacteria > Bacillota > Clostridia > Oscillospirales > Oscillospiraceae > Oscillibacter. Next base: position 21,766 of record CAKUBJ010000004.1, read on the forward strand.
TCCAGAAAGCTGTTTTCCATGTCCCGGGGAATGTCCTCCCCGGCGTCCCGGATGGTTTCGGCATAGCTGCGGACGTTGGTGAGAGGCGTCCGTAGTTCGTGGGAAACGTTGGCTACGAACTCCTTCCGGCGCTCCTCGTTGCGGTGCTGCTCCGTCACGTCGTGGAGGAGAATCAGCACGCCGCCCTGGGCCTTGTCGGAGAAGGGGGTGAGGTACAGCGCCAGCGTCCGGTCACCGGCCATCAGTTCGTCCTCGATATAATTGGGCTTCTGCAGCGCCAGCACGGTTTCAAAGGGATGGAGATCCCCCAGCAGTTCCTCATAGGTGCAGCCGGGGTCGATGGCGCGCTGCAAAAGCTCCGTGGCGGCGGGGTTGCAGTGGATGAGATGCCCCGTCCGGTCAAAGGCCACCACGCCGTCGGTCATGTGCAGGAAGAGGGTGTCCAGCTTGTTTCGCTCGTTTTCCACGGCGGCCAGCGTGGACTGCAGAACCCCGGCCATCTCGTTGAAGGTGCCGGTGAGGATGCCGATCTCGTCGGTGGATTCCACCGGCAGTTCGCTGTCGAAGTCTCCGGCGGCCACCCGCTCCGCGCCTGCGGTCAGCTTTTCGATGGGGCCTACCATGGTTTTGGAAAGCAGGAAACTCAGCAGCACGGAAATCAGCAGGCCGATAATCAGCGCCTGAATGATAATCTGGAACAGCTGGTTGTTCAGTTCCGACACCGTGTCCTTGTTGTCCAGAATATAGATGATGAAGGCATTGTCCCCGCCGAAAATGGGGATGGCCACGTCCATGTAGTCGGCAGAGATGTCGCTCTCGTCGCCTACGGCGGTGCTGTCCCGCTCCGCCACGGCATTCCGGGCGGTCAGCAGGTTGGCGGACTGCTCCCGGGGCAGTGCGGAGGATTCGGCGCTGCCTGCCAGAAAGGTACCGGAGGTTCCGTCCAGCACATAGTAGTTCCGGGTGCGGTAGTCAATGCCCAGCATACCGGCATTGACCTCAAGAATCTCCTGCATACGCTGGGCGCCGTCCGGCTGGGCGGCGGCGCTGCGGAGATCCGCCACAAATTCCCGGCGGTCAGCTCCGAAGGCGCTGCTCATCTGCTGATAGAAGCTGTCGATATAGAAGCTGGTGACGCTGGTGGTCAGAAAGGCTCCCACCACCGCCATCAGGGATGTGATCAGCAGCAGGAGGATCAGCGTCAGCTTCATGTGGAGGCTGCGGAACAAACAATCACCGCCTTTGTGGATTTTGCGGAGCCGGAGGCCCACAGGACGCCGCCTCCGGCCTTCCCGGAGGGGCGCTGCACTGCCCGGCGCCGGGGGAGATTATGCGGAAAAGTAATAGCCCACGCCCCGGCGTGTCAGAATATATTTGGGGTTGGCGGGGTCCGCTTCAATCTTTTCCCGCAGACGCCGGACGGTGACATCCACCGTCCGCTGGTCGTCTCCCACATAGCCGTAGTTCCACACCTGCTCCATCAGATCGATGCGGGAGTAGACCTTGTTAGGGTGGCTGGCCAGAAAGGTCAGCAGTTCATATTCCCGGGTGGTGAGTTCCAGCGGCTGGCCGTCCCGGAAGACCTGCCGGCTGTCGGTGTTGATGGACAGTCCCCCCACCACCGGCATGGCGGCGGAGGCCGCCGTGGCCGCCGCTGCGGCGTTCATGCCGGTGCGGCGGATGTTGGCCTTTACCCGGGCAATCAGTTCCCGCATGGAAAAGGGCTTGGTCATATAGTCGTCGGCGCCGATTTCCAGCCCCAGTACCTTGTCGGCCTCCTCTTCCCGGGCGGTGAGGATAATGACGGGCACGTTGTTCCCCTCGTCCCGGAGGGTGCGGCACACGTCAAAGCCAATCATCTTCGGCAGCATCACGTCCAGCAGGATGATGTCCGGATTTTCCGTCCGGGCCTTTTCCAGCCCGTCCGCCCCGTCATAGGCCTCCACGGTGCGGTAGCCTTCCCGCTGGAGGTTGAAGCGCAGAATGTCCACGATATTTTTTTCGTCCTCCACAATGAGGACGGTCTTGGGTTGGGGATTTGCTTCCATGGGAGGATGCCTCCTTTTACGATTCCGTTTTACCGGTTCAGCAGAACCTTGGCCCGCAGCACGGCGGCCACGGTTTTGGCGTCGTCAATTTCGCCGTTCATGCAGCGGTGCACCATCTCGTCGAAGGGTACCCGCTCCACATTGAGAAATTCGTCGGGATCCAGCTGCTGCTCACTGAATTTCAGACCTTTGGCCAGAAACAGGTGCAGAATTTCCCCGTAGCAGCCCGGGGCGGGGATGATTTTCCCCAGGGGGAGGAAGGTTTCCGGCTCCGCGCCGGTTTCCTCCTTCAGTTCCCGCAGGGCGCCGGACACGGGATCCTCCCCGGGATCCAGCTTGCCGGCAGGCAACTCCGTGAGAACCCGGCCGAACACATAGCGGTACTGCCGCACCACCAGCACCCGATCCGCCTCGTCCATGGCCAGCACCGCCGCGCCGTCCACATGATCCACAACCTCCCGGACGGCCTCCTGCCCATTGGGCAGCCGCACGTCGTCCACATGGACGTGAAGGATTTTTCCGTTGTATACGTCGTTCCGCCTCAGCGTGATTTCCGTCAGATCTCCGGGCATTTCCATACGATTCACCTCAGTTTGGGGCGCAGTGCCCCGTTTATACGGAAGTATACCACAGAAAACGCCAAATGCAAAGGGCTTGTTTTACTTGAAGTGCGGCGGGGACTGTGATATAATCAAACGATACTTCCGGGAAGCGGGGTGATCCTCACGGAGAAAAAAGGAATCAAAATTGCGGCGCAGAACCGCAAGGCCTACCACGACTACTTCGTGGAGGAAAAATACGAGGCGGGCATTGAACTGGCAGGCACGGAGGTCAAGTCCATCCGGGCCGGCTCCATGAACCTGAAGGACTCCTACTGCACCGTAAAGGACGGCGAACTGTTCGTCCACAGTATGCACATCTCCCCCTATGACAAGGGCAACATCTTCAACCGGGATCCCGACCGGGATCGGCGGCTGCTGATGCACAAGCGGGAAATCCGCAAGCTCCATGCCCTCATCAAGCAGGACGGCTACACGCTGGTGCCTCTGAGCGTCTACTTCAAAAACGCAAAGGTCAAGGTGGAAGTGGGGCTTTGCAGAGGCAAGAAGAACTACGACAAGCGGGACGCCATTGCCAAACGGGACGCCGGGCGGGAGATGGATCGCGCCATGAAAACCAGATACTGACGGCTTTCCCGGAACCGGGAAGATTTCCGGCCGCAGCCGCCTCTCCGGAGGGGCAGAGCGCCGGAATCGAAAAAAGAAAGGAACGGATGAATATGAGCAATCCCATTGTAACCATCACCATGGAGGACGGCCGCGTCATGCGGGGGGAACTGTATCCCGAAAAGGCACCCAACACCGTCAACAACTTTATCTCCCTTGCCAATAAGGGGTTTTATGACGGCCTGACCTTCCACCGGGTCATCCCCGGCTTCATGATTCAGGGCGGCTGCCCGGAGGGAACCGGCATGGGCGGCCCCGGCTATGAAATCAACGGCGAGTTTGCCGCCAACGGCTTCCGCCAGAACGACCTGATTCACGAAACCGGCGTACTGTCCATGGCCCGCACCATGGCGCCCAACTCCGCCGGCAGCCAGTTCTTCGTCATGGTGGCTCCCGCCCCGCATCTGGACGGGCAGTACGCCGCCTTCGGCAAAATCACCGAGGGGCAGGACGTGGCCATCGACATTTCCCGGGTTCAGCGGAGCATGATGAACGACAAGCCCAAAAAGCCCGTGGTGATGGCCACGGTGCGGGTGGATACGCTGGGGGTGGACTATCCCGCTCCCGAAACCCACTGAATTTTCTCCGAAAGGGGCGGTGACCATGAAAACCGCAGTGATTACCGGAGCCTCCTCCGGCCTTGGCCGGGAATTTGTGCGGCAGTTCCATTCCGTATTCCCGGAGATTGAACGGGTGTGGCTCATTGCCCGCCGTGCCGGGCGGCTTCAGGAACTGGCGGAGCCGCTGGAGGCACAGGGACTCAGCGTGCTGACCCTGCCGCTGGATTTGTGCGACACCATGAGCTTTACGGCCTACCATGCGCATCTGGTGGAGGAACAGCCGGAGATTGCCCTGCTGGTGAACAACGCCGGCTGCGGGTATCTGGGAAACATCGGGGAGGCGGATACCCTGTCCCAGACCCGGATGATTGACCTGAACCTCCGGGCGCTGACGGCCATTACCAACCTGTCGGTGCCCTATATGGCGGCAGGGAGCCGGATTCTCAACGTCAGTTCCATTGCTTCCTTCTGCCCCAATCCCCGGATGACGGTGTATTCCGCCACCAAGGCCTATGTCTCCGCCTACACCGTGGGCGCGGCGGAGGAACTGAAGGCCAGAGGGATTACGGTGACCGCCGTGTGTCCCGGCCCCATGGCTACGGAATTTCTGAGCGTAGGCGGGATTACGGGCAATTCCAAAATGTTTGAGCGGCTGCCCTACTGCGACCAGGTGCAGGTAGCCGGCGGCGCCCTGCGGGCGGCAAAGGCGGGGCAGACGATTTACACCCCCCGGCTGTTTTACAAATTTTACCGTCTGCTGGCCAAGGTAACCCCGGTGAAGCTGATGGTGAAGCTGACAAAAACCTGAGGGGACGGGGAAAAAGAAAGACCCGGCGGAAGCTGCGCCGGAGAGGACAGGGGGACATTGTGGAGAAGGGGCATCTGACGGGAAAAGGGAAACCGGACATGGGAAATCCCCGGATGGATCCGCTGATGCGGGCGCTGAAAGCCCTGCACAGCGCAGGCTCCCCGGATGCCATGACGCCGGAGGAACTGGAGCACCAGCGCCGGAATCAGGAACTGCTGGGGCGGCTGACGGCCCCCATGGCGGGGATGGATTATGAGGAATTTTCCATCGGCACCATGCCGGCGGCGTGGACGCGGCTGAAAGCCCCCCACGGGAACCGGCGGGTCATCCTCTACTGCCACGGCGGCGGCTATACCAGCGGGAATCTGGGCTATTCCCGGGTGCTTTCCTCCAAGCTGACCCATGTCACCGGCTATGACGTGCTGAGTTTTGAGTACCGGCTGGCACCGGAGCATCCCTATCCCGCCGCGGTGGAGGACGCCCTCCGGGCGTGGGACTACCTGATGTATCTGGGGTACGGCGCGGAGAATGTGACGGCGGCGGGAGACTCCGCCGGCGGCAACCTTGCGCTGGTGCTGTGCACCCGGCTGAAGGCGGCGGGGCGACGGCTTCCCCGGGCGCTGCTGCTGATGTCCCCCTGGACGGATATGACCATGTCCGGCGCTTCCTACCGGGAGCGGGCGGAGAGCGACCCCATGCTGACGGCGGAGTATATCGAGGCCGTCCGCAGCGCCTATGCCGGGGGACAGGATTACCGAAGCCCGGAGCTGTCGCCGCTGCTGGGGGATTTGAGGGGCTTCCCGCCTGCGCTGATTCAGGTTGGAGATCATGAGATTCTCTACTCCGATTCCGCCGCCCTTCAGGAGGCGCTGCACCGGGCACAGGTGCCCTGCCGGCTGGAGGTCAGCGAAGGGATGTGGCATGTGTTCCAGATGTTTCCCGTCAAAAAGGCAGCGGCCGCCATGGAAAGCGCCGCGCGGTTCCTGCTGGAACTTTGAAAGACAGCAAAAATCCCTGAGAAAAGCGGAACATCCGCCTTTCTCAGGGATTTTTTTCGGCAAATTGCCGCTTCTGCGTCCGGAAGTTCCCCGGAAGTGCCGCCGTCCGAGGCGGGGTTACCCCTTCCGCTCCGGAAGCCGGGCGCAGGCGCTGTCCAGATCCGCAATCACCGCTTTCAGTTCCGCCCCGGTCAGGGTGCAGTCCACCTCTGCGGTGTCGTCGCCGTCCATGGTGTTGGGCAGGTAAAAGGACGCGGAAAGCCGGAATCCCTCCCCCTCCGCCCAGGCGGACAGGAAAAAGTCTGGCTCGATGAAATCGCTTTCATAGCCGTCCCGGATTCCTGCCAGCAGCACCTTCAGCCCGGCGGTCATCCCCGCCAGTTCCTGCGCCAGCAGGCAGGCGTTGGAATCCTTGCGGGTGTAGCCGTCCTCGTCCACCCAGGTACACCGCACCAGCAGCCAGTTGCGGTCGTATTCGTCCGCGCCGGCGCCGGCTTCGGGAAATTCATAGTTGACAAATTCCAGCTTCAGGCTGGCAGATTCATTTTTCAGCAGCATTGGCTTCGTCTCCTTACCGTCCCGGGATGCCCCGGGCACATCCGTTGTCCGGAATGATTATACCATCTTTTTTTCTGTTTGCAAACCGGCATCCGTGTGGTACAATATTGCACAGGATGGCACTTCCCCCACGCCTATGGGGCAGCCGGGGGAGTTGCCGCATTGCACCGCAGGGCCTGCGCCCGCATGGCGCAATAAGCGTATCCGAAAAATGGGAGGCATACCATGGAACTGAAACTGACGCCCCGCATCTGTCAGAACGGAGAGCGGATTTTTGGCCCCGGCGTGGCCGAGCTTCTGAAGCGGGTGCAGGAGCACCAGTCCCTGCGGGCTGCCGCCCTCTCCATGGAGATGGCCTATTCCAAGGCGTGGCGGATTCTCCGGACTGCCGAAGCGGGCTTTGGCTGCAAGCTGGTGCACTCCAGCATCGGCGGGCGCCATGGCGGCGGCGCAGTGCTGACGCCGGAGGGGGAGGAGATTCTCTCTGCCTATGAGCGCTTCGCTGCGGAAATCGGCGATTACAGTCAGACCTGCTTTCGGGAGGTGTTCCGGGACTGGATTGACCGGGAGTGACCGCTTCGTGCGAAGAGGGAGATATGTTCAGACGTTCTCTCTGCGGGGAGCACGGCTCATCAGCAAAAATGCCGCAGCTTTGCCGATGACTCTGCGGCTGCGGGACGTGTGTGAGAAACCCGGGGGTAACATGAGATGAAATGGTATGGAATCGGCGATATACTGGAGCCTCTTGACTGTGCACCGGCAGCCTCCGGCGCGGCAGTGGTGCTTCTTGATTCGGAGGAACTGGCGCATGAGCCGGCGCTGCCGGGACTGGAGGGCGTGCTGTGCCACACCCCCAGCGCCCGGGACGCCCGGGTCTGCAAGGCGGAGGTGCACGCCGACTTCCTCAGCGGAACGCTGGCGCTGCCCCTGACCCGCAGGGACGGCACCCGCCTCTGCTGTGGGTATCTGATGACGGAGAAGCGGGTGGTGCTGGTGGATGACGGGGCGCTGCTGGAACCGTACATCCGGCATATCGTGAAGGAAAAGCATCTGATGGAGCACAGCGTGGGCCGCTTCCTCTATAACCTCCTTGAACTGCTGATTAGCAGGGATCTGCACCGGCTGGAGGAAATTGAGGATCACGCCGGCACGCTGGAGGAGCGGGTGCTGGCCGGGGAACTTGAGGATTTCAGCGCTCCCATGAGTGCACTGCGGAAGGAAGCCATGGCCTGGTACCGCTACTATTCCCAGCTGGACGACGTGGCCTGTGAACTGCGGGAAAATGAAAACGGCTTTTTCAGTCAGGAGGAGTGCGGGCTTTTCCGGCTTTTTGGTGACCGGGTCATTCGCCTGCGGGAGGAATCCCAGCTTCTGCGTGAATACTGCGCACAGATCCAGTCACTGTTCCAGTCGGAAATCGACATCCGTCAGAACCGCATCATGCAGATCCTGACCATTGTCACCACGATTTTCCTGCCGCTGTCCCTGATTGCCGGCTGGTATGGGATGAACTTTTCCGGAATGCCGGAACTGCGCTGGCGGTACGGCTATCCAGCCATCATTGCGGTGAGTGCCGCCATCGTTGTGCTGAGCCTGTGGATTTGCAAGAAGAAAAAATTCTGGTAAAAGAAACGGACGCGGTGGGGCACGGCTTTGCCCGCTGCACTGTGTCCCGCTCGGAGGGGGTACGGCCGATGCTTCTGCTGCAGGGCGCAATTCATATTTTTACGGAAACACCTGATGCGGCGGCGCAGTCCATGTATAACGGGCTGTGCCGTCAGGCCGCTTCTCTCACCGGATATGAGCGGGCAGAACCGTCTGCGCTCATCCGGTATCCCCATGCGGTGTCCTGCTTCTGCAGGCTGAATCTGTCTTATGGTTATATTGCTGAATCATATGCAAAAAGGAAAAAGGCGCCTGTGCTTGTGAGCATCGTGGGAGAAAAGAGCGACTGGGGAAAGGAACCGGAACAGGCGCTCAGACTGTATTGGAGTGACAGAGGGAAGCCTGCTTCGCAGATAGAAACCTTCAGCAGGGGAAGTGAACTTACCGTTTGCACCGGGGGAACGGAACCGTCAAAGGACGGGTTCAGCGGCTGGATTCCTGACGGTGACAGACTTCTGGCAATGCTGGGAACGGAACGGCCTCTTTCCCTTGCGGAAAAGCTGTCCGATGCGCTGGGGGTTTTCCTCGGCGGAGCCGCATGGGAGGCATATGTAAAAAATCTGGAACGGAAGCGGGAAACGGCTGTTTGTACACTGTATGAGAGTCAGAAAAAATACGCCTCACATAGATAAAATCGTCGGTGGTGAATGCACGGCAGAGGATTCCCATTGGGATTTCTCCTTAGTCTGCTGACATTGGAATGAATTTTTGAAGCTGTAAAGTACCAGAGGACTGCGGTTCAAAAACGAACCGCAGTCCTCTGTCCAATTTTTAAGATTTCTGTTCTTCCGCCTGCAAGCGCTCCTGCTCCAGCCGCCGCAGTGCCCTGCGGAACTGGACACCGAAGAGAATGGCTGTGCAGGTGACGGCAATGGTGTCCGCCACCGGTTCGGCGGTGTACACCGCTATAGTGGGATCCGCCAGCAGATGGGGCAGCAGATAGATCAGCGGCAGCAGCAGCACGAACTTCCGCAGCACCGCCACGATGATGGAGGAAACGGCGTAGCCGATGGAGACGAAGGTCATCTGGCAGGCAATCTGGATTCCGAACAGGAACAGGGCGGCGCAGTAGATCCGCAGGGCGGGCACCGTGAAGGCCACCAGCTCCGGGTTGGGGGTAAAGATCCGGGCAAAGGCGCCGGGAAACAGCTGGATGACAGCCCACAGCGCAATGGAATAGCACAGGCACACCTTCAGAAGCAGCCGGAAGGTCTGCCGCACCCGCTCCGGGTTCCGGGCGCCGTAATTGTAGCTGGTGATGGGCTGCGCCCCCTGGGCGATGCCCTGCAGGGGCAGCATGGCAAACTGCATGACACTGGAGAGAATGGTCATGGCGCCGACGGCGATGTCGCCGCCGTATTTCAGCAGGGAGGAGTTGAAGCACACGGAGATGATGCTCTCACTGGCCTGCATGATGAAGGCGGCGGTGCCCAGTGCCACACAGGGGAGCACCAGCTTCGGCACCAGACGGATGTTTTCCTTTCTCAGCCGCAGCAGGGTGTTCGGCCCCGTCAGGAACCGCAGCACCCAGACGCAGGAAATCCCCTGAGACAGGATGGTGGCCAGCGCCGCACCCCGGACACCCATGCCCATGGCATAGATGAAAATGGGATCCAGCACGATGTTGGACACCGCGCCGATGAGCACCGTCCACATCCCGATCCCGGCAAAGCCCTGGGCGGTGATGAAGGCGTTGAGCCCCAGCGTCAGCTGTACAAACACCGTCCCCACGGCGTAGATGCGCATATAGTCCACAGCGTAGCCGATGGTGTTTTCACTGGCGCCGAAGGCCAGCAGCAGATCCCGGCTCCACAGCAGGAGAACCGCCGTCAGCACGGCGGAAATGAGGAGTTGGAGGGCGAAGCAGCCGCCGACGATCTTCTCGGCGGTGTCATGCTCCTGCCGTCCCATGTAAATGGATGCCCGGGGGGCGCCGCCGGAGGCCGTCAGCGCTGCGAAAGCGGACACAATCAGGATCAGCGGCAGACAGACGCCGACGCCGGTCAGCGCCAGATCCCCGTCCCCGGGGATGTGGCCGATGTAGATGCGGTCAACGATGTTGTAGAGCATATTCACCAGCTGGGCGATGACCGTGGGAATCGCCAGCTGCCGCAGGAGCCTGCCTATGGGCTCCGTTCCCAGAAAGGTTTTGTCCTGATTCATTTCCATTCTCCTTACCTGGCTTTGTGTTCCGTCAGCCGGGTCATGTTTTCCCCCAGCACCGTGAAGCAGCGGAAGAAGACGTCCAGTTCCGCCTCCGTCAGTCCCTCCGTCAGCTGCCGGGAAAACGATTCCTGCGCGGCTCTGCCCCGGTCAATGACCGGCTGCGCCCGCTGTGTGCAGACCAGACGGCATTTCCGCCGGTCCCTCGGCATCTCCTGCCGCTCCAGATACCCCTCCCGCACCAGATTGTCCACATGGAAGGAGACAATGGAGGGCTTCATATGCCGGTAGGTGCAGATGTCCCGGGCGGTGTCCAGCCCGGGGTTGTTGGCAAGGAACAGCAGGATGTCCACGGCGGGGCGGGCCATGTTCAGTTCCTCCGTCAGCGGACGCATGACGGCGGTATAGGCCTCTTCAAAGCGCCGGGCATACATATGAAACTGTGCGGCAGGCAGCATGGGAATCCCTCTTTTTGAAAATAGTTTAATTTTGAACTGTTTGATATTATACTATCCTTTTGGGGATTGTCAAGCCTCCGAATCCGGCATCCGTGAAAAAAGCGCCCCTGACTGCTTGCCGCAGTCAGGGGTGCTCCGAATCATTGCCGGGAATCCATTTACAGCCGGCGGCGTTCCTCCGGCCATGTGCCGGGAGCCGGCGCTGCCCGTCAGTTCAGGAAATCCTTCAGCTTCTTGCTTCTGCTGGGGTGCCGCAGCTTCCGCAGAGCCTTGGCCTCAATCTGGCGGATGCGTTCCCGGGTGACGTTGAATTCCTTCCCCACCTCTTCCAGCGTGCGGGTACGGCCGTCCTCAATGCCGAAGCGCAGCTTCAGCACCTTTTCCTCCCGGGGGGTCAGGGTGGAGAGCACATCCATCAGCTGCTCCTTCAGCAGGGTGAAGCTGGCCGCCTCGGAAGGCTCACTGGCGCCTTCATCGGGGATGAAATCTCCCAGATGGGAGTCCTCCTCTTCACCGATGGGGGTTTCCAGAGAGACAGGCTCCTGGGCGATTTTCAGGATTTCCCGCACTTTGTCCACCGGCATATTCATTTCCTTGGCAATCTCGTTGGGGGAGGGGTCGTGCCCCAGTTCCTGCAGCAGCTGCCGGGAAACCCGGATGACCTTGTTGATGGTTTCCACCATGTGGACGGGAATGCGGATGGTGCGGGCCTGATCGGCAATGGCCCGGGTGATGGCCTGCCGGATCCACCAGGTGGCGTAGGTGGAGAATTTGTAGCCCTTGGTGTAGTCGAATTTCTCAACGGCCTTGATAAGGCCCAGATTGCCCTCCTGAATCAGATCCAGAAACAGCATTCCCCGCCCCACATACCGCTTGGCAATGGACACCACCAGACGGAGGTTTGCCTCCGCCAGCTTCTGCTTGGCGGATTCCCCCTTCTTCCAGACTTTGCGGAGTTCCGCTTCCTCCTCGGCGGAGACGGTGGGGGTTTCCCCGGCCTTGCGCTGCTGCTCCAGTTCGTCCAGCTTGGTTTTGGCTTCCGCGCCGGCGGACATGGCCTGTGCCAGTACGATTTCCTCATCCGGATTCAGCAGGGGCACCTTGCCGATTTCCTTGAGGTACATACGGACGGGATCGTCAATGGAGAAGCTGCTGACCAGAGAATTGGGGTCAACCAGCTCCTCTTCCTCCACGTCGGCAATTTCCTCGGCGGCAGGCTCTCCGTCGTCATTCAGCTCCGGCAGCAGATCCGCCTCGGTGCCGATGTCGATGTTCAGCACTTCCAGAGAGTCGTAAAGCTGATCCATCTGGTCACTTTCCAGATTCAGATCGTCCACCACTTCCATCAGTTCGCCGGAATCCAGCCGGCCCTTTTTCTTGCCCCGCGCCAGCAGTTCCCGCAGCTTTTCCTGCCCCATCAGCCAGCCGGCGGCGGGGAGGGCGGCTACCTGCTTGTCGTCCAGACGGAGGATTCCGGCCTTTTTGGCCTCCTCGTCCGTAAGAAGCCGGGCTGCTTCGTGATGAGAGGCGGCCTTCCCCGTTTTTTCGTTTTTGCCGGGGAGGGGAATCTCCTCATCCGGCAGGGTGTTCATGGCGCTGTCGGCGGCGGCCAGCAGGGCGTCGGCCTGCGCCTCCAGTTCATCGGGGGTCATTGCTCTTTTAGACATAGTGCTTTCCTCTCTTTTTACTTTTTATTCCTGTATTTCTCGTTGGCGGCCAGAAGGGGATCCTCCTGCGCCATTCTCTTTTCCGCCTCACTGCGGATGATCCTTATGTAATCTTCCAGCGCCTGCCGGGCGTTCCGCAGGGACACCGGTTCCTGACAGAAGGAGGTGATGTGGTCGGTTTCCTCCCGGGTGAAGGACTCCCCCAGCGAGGAAATCATGGGACGCCGCCCGGAGGCGTGGGCTTCCCACAGCTGCTGATAGACCCGGCACAGCAGGGGGGAGGAGAACTGCTCCGGGGAAATGGGCATGGTGTCGGAAAACAGGGAATCGTCCGACAGCAGCAGACGGATGATTCCCTCCTCCGCTCTGGCGGAGCGGAGGTTTTCGTAGCGCAGGGAACGCTCCTTGGGCTGGAGGGAGGCTGCCGGGTTCAAATCCTTCCGCAGTTCCGTCCGTTTTTCCCGGGAGGCCCGCCGCCGGAAGGCACGCTGCACCTCCAGCTTCATGGCGTCCGGGGTAATCCGGGCGGCCTCGGCAGCCCGGGCGGTGTAAATCTCCCGTTCGGCGGCGCCGGGCAGGGAGGCCAGCAGTTCCCCGATTTCCCCGCAGTAGGCAATGCGGGCTTCGTCGTCTGACAGGTCGTATTTCCCGGCAATCTGTGCCATCCGGAACTCCACACCGTTTTCGCTGCCGCTCAGCAGCCGCTCGAAGGCGTCGGCTCCCTGAAATTTAATGAAATCGTCGGCGTCCTGCTTGATGTACTCCCCGTCCACAAGGCGGCGGGGAAGCTGCAGCACCTTGACGTTGAATTCGGAGTCGTTGAGAATCTGCAAGGCTCGCTCCGTGGCGATTTTCCCGGCGTTGTCGTTGTCGTAGCAGAGCACCAGCTCTTTGGTGAACCGGCTGAGGAGCCGGGTCTGCTCCACCGTCAGCGCCGTGCCCATGGAGGCCACGGCATTGTCAAAGCCCGCCTGATGCAGCGTCACAATGTCCAGATTCCCCTCGCAGAGGATGATGTTGGGGCGTTTGGACTTTTTGGCCAGATTCAGCCCGTAGAGCACCCGGCGCTTGGAGTACACCGGCGTCTCCGAGGAGTTCATGTATTTCGGCTCCGACTTGTCCAGTACCCGGCTGCCGAAGGCCACCACATCCCCCCGGGTGTCAATCACCGGGAGCATAAGCCGGTTCCGGAACTTGTCGTACAGCCCGCCATTCCGGTTCTTCACCACCAGTCCGGCGTCCAATAGTTCGGACTTGGTGTACCCCTTTTTGAGCATGGCAGTCAGCAGCGTGTCCCAGGCGTCCGGGGAGGCTCCCATGCCGAATCGGACGGCGGTGGCTTTCCGAATCTGCCGTTTGTTCAGATACGCCCGCACGGCCTCTCCCTCCGGCTGCTGCAGCAGCTGATAGTAGAAGCGGGCGGCGTCCCGGTTCAAATCCAGCAGGCGCTGCCGCCGGTGGGCGGCCTCCCGGTCGCCTTCCTCCTCCGGCACCTCCATGCCCGCCCGTTTGGCCAGAAACCGCACGGCATCCGGAAAGGGGAGGTTTTCAATGTCCATGATGAAGTTGATGACGCCGCCGCCCTTCTTGCAGCCGAAGCAGTAAAAAATCTGCTTGTCCGGGGACACGGAGAAGGAGCCGGTTTTTTCGCTGTGGAAGGGGCACAGGCCAAAGAGGTTGCCGCCCTTCCGGGTCAGCTGCACATAGCTGCCCACCACATCCACAATATCGTTCCGGGCAGTCAGCTCGTCCATAAAACTCTGGGGAAACGGCATGGCGGCACCTCCTTTCGGTGTGTTTTCAAAATCCACGTTAAGTTATACCCCGCAAAATCCGGAATTCCTCTTTTTTAAGCAAAAATTTTTTTCTTTTTTTGTGTGTTCACCTTTACACAGGAAAAAAGCGGCGGTAAAATGAAGAAAATGACGAAAAACGGAGGGATTCCATGGGAACCTGGCTGTGGATGGTGCGGATTGACCGGCCTCTGACGGAGGAGGAATACCGGGCGCTGCTGGCACTGCTGCCCCCGGCGCGGCAGGCGCGGCTGCACCGGGAACCGCCGGAGAAGCATCCGGCGGTGCTGGGTGCCTACGGGCTTCTGGCGGCGCTGCTGCGGGAACGCCGTGGCTGGACGGCGCTGCCGGCGATGGAACGCAGTGCCGGCGGCCGGCCGTTTTTTCCGGAATATCCGCGGGTGTACTTCAGCCTCAGCCATACGGAGGGCGCCGCTGCCGCCGCCGTATCGGAGGCACCGGTAGGGGCGGACATCCAGCGGATTTGCCCGGATGTCCCTTCCAGACTGGCGCGGCTTACCGGCACGGAGAATCCGGCCATATTTTACAGGGACTGGGCTTGCCGGGAGGCTCGCGCCAAGCAGCGGGGGACAGGGGTTCTCTCCCTGCTCCGGCAGGCGCCGGATGCCCTGCCGGGAGAGGCCTGCGCCGAACTCCCCGCCTTCCCCGGCTATGCCGCAGGGCTTGCGTGGGAGGGCACCGCCCCGCCGGAGCCGCCGCGGCTGCTGACGGCGGAGGAACTGCTGCACTGTCTTGACATTTGAACCGCAGACGGTATAATAAAAAGGTATTGGATTTTCACGCGGCATGAAGCGCGTGTTTTTGACGATCGAGGAAATGAGGAGGCAAAACTATGACATACCCCATTGAGGTTGCGGGACTGAAGCGGGAACTGCCCATCTGCAAGGTGACGGATGACCTTTACATCGGCGCCTTTATCTGCTTCGGCGACGCGGAACTGACCGTGGCGTGCGCCCGGGAACTTTTGAAGCTGGTGCCCGCCGACAGCTATGACTACATCTTCACCGCAGAGGCCAAGAGCATCCCCCTGATCCACGAGATGGCGCGGCAGTCCGGCGCCCGGAAGTATTTCATTGCCCGGAAAGGCCCCAAGGTCTATATGCCGGATCCCATCCATGTGGAGGATCAGTCCATCACCACCGCCGGCGTTCAGAAGCTGTTTCTGGGACGGGACGACGCGGACATGATCCGGGGCAAGCGGATCCTCATCATGGACGACGTCATCTCCACCGGCGGCTCTCTGAAAGCCATGGAGGCGCTGGTGGAAAAGGCCGGCGGCATCGTCACCGGCAGGATTGCCGTTCTGGCCGAAGGTGCCGCAGCAGACCGCACCGACATCCGCTTCCTTGCGAAGCTGCCGGTCTTCAACGCCGACGGAACCATAAAGTAACCCCTGCGGCAAACGCATCGCGGAATGACAGAATGAGAGAATGACAGCCAGCGCCCCCGGCAAAGCCGGGGGCGCTGCTTTGTCTGAACGGCCTTTTCCGGCGCGGCTGCCGGAAGTTCAAAGGAACAGACAGGGAAATTCCGTTTCCGGGACGGTTTTTCAAGCATATTTCCGTTTGACGCTTCCGCCGGTTTGTGTTAAAATAAAAACACAGATTCCATCCATGCCCTTTGCGGAGATGCGAGTCCGCGAATGCCAGAAACAAGGGGGATTTTTATGAAAACCATTATCACCATCGGGCGTCAGTTTGGCAGCGGCGGCAAGGAGATCGGCATCCGGGTTTCCAAGGAACTGGGGATTCCGTTTTACGACAAGGAACTGCTGCAGGAGGCCGCCAAGAAGAGCGGGCTGTGCCAGAAAATCTTTGAAAATTTTGACGAGCGGCCCAAGAGCCTGCTGTATGCCATTGCCATGGATGCCTACCCGCTGGGCTTTTCCGGCTCTGCCGGGGAGTCTCTGGAGCAGCAGGTGCATCTGGCCATCTTCAAGACCATCCGCCACATCGCGGAGGAAGGCCCCTGTGTCATCATCGGCCGCTGCGCGGACTATGCGCTGGCGGAGAATCCCGATCTGCTGAGCCTGTTTATCTGCGCGCCTATGGAAGACCGGATTGCCCGGGTGGCCAAGCGGCAGAAGGTCACGCCGGAGGAGGCCAAGAGCCTGATTCAGAAAACCGACAAGCGCCGGGCGTCCTACTGCGAGTATTACGCCTCCAAGCGCTGGGGCGCCGTGGACGGCTATGATTTCTGCCTTAACAGCAGTGCGCTGGGACTCAGCGGCACCGTGGAACTTGTCCGTACCATGGTGGATCAGAAGGAGAACCCCATCCCCAGCCCCACCGAGGCAGACCCCACCCAGACCGAGGAATAACCCACAAATCCAGCAAAAAAGGGAACGGCGGTAAGCCGTTCCCTTTTGCGTTCCGCTGCTGTCCACAGGAAAGAACACTCCCTCCGGCTGAGCCGGAGGGAGTGTCAGGTATGGATTCAGGCGGCCTGCTGGGGAACTTCCCCCTGGGCGCCGACGCGGCGCATCAGCTTCCGGTAGGCAAAGAAGAAGCAGATGCCGTGAGCCAGAGCGGTCAGAGTCCAGGAGATGGGGTAGACGATGTAAACCGTTTCAATCCGGTGGAAGGCGGGAATGTGGAACACGGTGGCCAGCCATACCAGACGGAAAGCGCAGGCGCCTACCAGCGTCACCAGCATGGGCAGCACATTGTAGCCGATGCCCCGCATGGAACCTACCTGCACGTCCATCAGAGCGTCCAGACCGTAGAGCGCCAGCAGGAACCACATCCGCACCATGCCGGCATCCACCACCTCCGGACTGGAGGAGTAGATTCCCAGCAGCTGGCGGCCGAAGAGGATTGCCAGCCAGCTGATCAGGAAGGTGCTGATGACGCCGGAGGCCACGGCGGTGTGGCGGACTTTGAGAATGCGGTCATAATTCCCGGCGCCGTAGTTCTGGCTGGTAAAGGCGGTGTTGGCCTGATAGAAGGAGTTGACGTTGGCGTAGACGAAGTTCTCCACGCTGCTGGAGGCGGCGCTGCCTGCCACCAGAACCGTATTGTCAAAGGAGTTGATGGAGGACTGCACCGTCACGTTGGCCAGGGAGAACAGCATCCCCTGCAGCCCGGCGGGGATGCCCACCTGCATAATCTGCTTGAACTTCATGGGGTGGATTTTCAGCTTCTTCAGATCCAGATGCAGGGCGCCGGTTTCCCTCATCAGGCACCGGATTACCAGCGCGGCGGAGATGCACTGGGAAATCACCGTGGCCAAAGCCACTCCCGCCACATCCATCTGAAGCCGGATAACGAAGAACAGGTTCAGCACCACGTTGACGATGCCGGCGGCAAAGAGGAAGTACAGGGGGCGCTGGGTGTCGCCGCCTGCCCGCAGCAGGGCGGCACCGAAGTTGTAGAGCATGGTGGCGGTCATTCCGGCGAAGTAGATTCGCAGGTAGATGGTGGCCAGTTCCAGCACGTCGTCCGGGCACTGCATCCACTCAAGGATTACCCGGGCGCCGCAGATGCCCACCACCGTCAGCAGCAGCCCGCTGCAAACAGACAGCAGGATGGAGGTGTGGACGGTTTTGCTGAGTTCATCATCCTCGTGGGCACCGAAATGCCGGGCGGCCAGAATATTGGCGCCGATGGACAGCCCCAGAAACAGGTTGGTCAGCAGGTTGATGAGGGAGGTGTTGGAGCCTACCGCCGCCAGAGAGTTGTCCCCGGCGTAGCGCCCCACTACCACCACGTCCGCCGCATTGAACAGAAGCTGCAGCATGGTGGAAAGGGTCAGAGGAATGGAAAAACGCAGCACTTTCGGCAGGATGGAGCCGCTGCACATATCAATTTCGTAACTTTTTTTCATACTTCCGGCCATGAATAACCTCCTGATAACCGTAATCCGAAAAAAATAAACCGCATAAATTGCGAACGCTTGCGGACAGTGTTCCTATTTTAACACCGCAATTCCGGAAAAGCTACTGCTTTTTACAAAAATACGCACCAATTTTCACAGTGCTTTTTCGGCGGATTTGGCAAAGGCCCACAATCGCGTCTGCGGAGTGAAAACAGCCGGAAAATCGATAAAAAATCCGGATTTGTTCACAGCTTATTCATGCCTCCAGTGGAAAAGCCTGCTACGATAGAGCGGTGAAAGGACGGCGAGGCGCATGGAAGAGGAAAACAGGGCACGCTGGCTGCGGGATCTGCTGTGCGGCGCCCTCATCGGCGCCGGCGCCATCCTGCCCGGCGTATCCGGCGGCGTGCTGGCGGTGGTGTTTGACGTCTATCGTCCGGTGATGGAAACCCTGACCCATCCGAAGCAGGGGCTGCGCCGTTACTGGCACATTTTCCTGCCTCTGGGAATCGGCTGTGCCGCAGGATTTCTGGGACTGGCCAGAGGCATTACGGCGGCCTACAGCGTTTCTGCGGCAGCTACGGTATGGTTGTTTGTCGGATTGATTGCAGGCACCTTTCCGGCGCTCTGGCGGGAGGCCGGGAAGCAGGGCCGCGGAACTGCCGCCGGAATCAGCTGCGGCATCTGCGCACTGGGGATGTTTTCCGGCCTGTTCTATGTGCGCCATGTGCTGCACATGACCGTGGAGCCGGATTTCTGGTGGTATAATTTCTGCGGCGTCCTGTGGGGCGCGGGAGTGGTGCTGCCGGGGCTTACCAGTTCTTCCATCATAATGGCGCTGGGACTGTACGAGCCTATGATGCAGGCACTGGCGGAGATGCGCATTCCGGTGCTGGCCGCCTGCCTGCCGGGAATGCTGCTGGCCATGCTGCTGCTGGCCCGGGGGGTGACCTGGCTGTTCCGGCGGCACTATGCCGTGATGTTCCACGGGATTCTGGGGGTTGTGGCGGCGTCCACGCTGGTTATTATCCCGGTGCGGTACAGCGGCTGGGGAGAGGGACTCCTCTCCGCCCTGTGCTGCGGGGCGGGGTTCGGACTGGCGCTCTTTCTGGAACGGCTGGACGGGATGCAGAACCGGAAAAATTAAAGGAGAATATCAGCGGAAGGCCCCGGCAGACGTATGTCCGCCGGGGCCTTCCGCTGCCGGTCGATCTGCGGTCGGAAAAGAGAATTGCCGCGAGAGGACTCCGGGAGAAGCGTCTTTCGATAAGCCCCAAAGACTCCCTGCCATATAAAAAGGACAGCGGTGAAAACCACTGTCCTTTTTCGAAATCATCAGAATGCAACGTGCCGGAACAGCGCCACGCAGCAGAGAATCACCGCCAGCGGGACATATACATAGCGTCCCACACTGTACCAGAGATTCCCGCGGACTTTGTCGCTGCCGGTGTTGACGGCCTCCAGCAGCGCCTCCTTCTTCATCACATAGAACCAGGAGATGGCACCCAGTGTCGCGCCGATGGGGATGATATAAATGGATACCAGATCCATCCACGGCCCCCACTTGGAGATGGGTTCCATGCCAAGACCGAAGCCAAGGCACAGCACGCAGAGAATGGCCAGCACGGCGCCCCGGCTGAGTTTGGGGAACTTGTGCATCAGGGACTCCGCCACGGCCTCAAACATATTCTGCAGGGAACTGACCCCTGCAAAGATCATGGCTACATACAAAATCACCGCAAACAGCCGTCCAAAGGGAATGTCCTGAAGAATGGTGGGCAGCGTGACAAACAGCAGGCTGGGGCCGGCGCCTACATCCAGCCCATAGGAGAAGCAGGCGGGGATGATAACCAGCGCGGCTACCACGGCGGCAATGGTGTCAAACAGGGCGGTGTGCTGGGCAGCGCCCACCACATCCTCCTCTTTGGAAAGGTAGGCGCCGTAGACAATCATGCCGCTGCCGGTGACGGACAGGGAGAAGAAGGCCTGCCCCATGGCCCAGATCCAGATCATGGGATCCTTCAGCGCCTCCCACCGGGGCGTGAACATGAAGAGGTAGCCCTCCGCCGTGCCGGGCAGCAGTGCCACCCGCACTGCCAGCACCAGAAAGATCAGGAAGAACAGGGGCATCATGACCTTGTTGGTCTTTTCAATGCTGTGAGCGCCCAGAAACAGCGTCAGCAGCGTACCGGCCACCACAATGATGTGATAGGGGATCACGGAATAGGGCGTGGAGGAGAAGGCGCCGAACCATGCGGCGGTGTCCGCCGTCATCAGGGTGCCCAGCAGGGAATCCGTCAGCGCTTTGAGAATGTAGGACACGATGACCGCGTAGCCGATGGCGATGCACAGGGAGCCTGCCAGCGGCAGCCAGCCCAGCAGGCCGCCGATCTTTCCGGCGGATTTTCCCCGGGTGGCCCATGCGTTTTCATAGGCGCCCAGCGTGCCTGTGGCCGCCCGGCGGCCCATGGCGAACTCCGCAGGCAGCCCCACATAGCTGAAAATGAACACGAACAGCAGGTAAATCAGCAAAAAGGCGCCGCCGCCGTTGCTGCCCATTTTGTTGGGGAATCCCCAAACGTTGGCCATCCCTACGGCGGAACCCACGGATGCCAGAATAAAGCCCCAGCGGCTGCCAAAACTCTTGTGGTTCTTCTGATGCGTCATGGTTTCTCCCATCTGACCAATCGGCGCCGCCGGAAGGGGGCACCGAAGTAATGCGTCTGCGTGACGGTTATTATTTTTTATTTTAATGCATTGCAGTAGAAAAGTCAAGCGTGGACACGCCGATTGCTTTACACGATTCTATCTTTACTTTCCGCCGCTTTTTGTTTTATAATTGGTGAGGGCAGGCATGACTGCCCTATAATATAAAGGTAAAAACGGAAATGAGGTGGACAGCGGTGATCTCATTGTTCTGTGTGGAGGATGAACGGATTCCCCGGGAGAGCATCCGGAAAAACGTGCCCTGGGCAGAGAACGGAATCGAATATGCAGGCGACGCGCCGGACGGCGAAATGGCACTGCCCCAGATTCTGGAGAAAAAGCCGGACATTGTCATTACGGATATCAAAATGCCCTTTATGGACGGCCTGGAACTGACCCGCATCCTGCGGGAGAAGCTGCCGGGAACCCATGTGATCCTGCTCAGCGGCTATGATGAGTTTGACTATGCCCGGCAGGCCATTTCCATGGGTGTCAGCGATTATCTTCTCAAGCCGGTGTCGGCGGCGAATCTGCTGGCGGCGGTGGGCAGGGTGCGGGACGCCATTGAGCGTGCCCGGGGCGCCCGTTCCCATCCGGAGCAGGCCATGGCGCGGCGGGAGGTGTTTTTCAGCAGCCTGTACAGCGGCTTCCTCTCCTCGGCCTCCCAGATTCTGGAACGGGCGGCGGCGCTGTCCATCCCGCTGGAGGCGCAGGTCTATCAGGTGGTGGTGGCCAGTCTGGATCCGCCAGTGACGGAGCATCCGGAGCGCTGGAAATCCCTGCTGTATCAGGCGCCGGAAACGCTGGCCTCCGGCTTCAGCGGGGAGCGGGTGGTCTACCTGCTGCAGGGGGCGGATCGGACGGCACTGGACGCGGCGGAAGCCCAGCTTGCCCGGTGGGCGGAGGACTTCGGCAGGCAGTACGGCGTCGCCCTGACACTGGTAAAGGGCGGCGTGGTGCAGCGGCTGGGAGAACTGAGCAAGTCCTATCAGACTGCCAGCCTCCGCCGGGAAAACCGCCGGAACGGCTCCGAGGAGCAGCTGATTGAGGCCAAGCCCTTTGACCGGGAGGAACTGCTGGAATTTCTCCGCATCGGTCGGGGGGAAAACGCCCGGACCTTCTGGGAGAATTATCGCCCTGCCATTGAAAGAACCTTCTCTTCCTACATATACCGCTGCTATCTGCTGACGGAACTGATTTTCACCATCCGCCAGTTTGTGGACGAAATCCACGCACCGACCCCTGCGGCGCTGACGGACGGCGGGCTGCTGGAGCGGTGGAGCACGGCGGACTGCACGGCGGAGGACTTCATCGATTTCGGCAGCCGCCTCTGTGAGGAGGTCATGGCGGATCGCGGCGGTGCATATGTCTCCGCGGTGGACGCCGCCCGCCGGTATGTGGATGACCACTACGCCGACAGCAGCCTCTCTCTCAGCACCGCCGCCAAGGCGGTGGGGGTCAGCCCCAACCATTTGAGCACCGTGTTCAAGGAGAAGCAGGGCATCGGCTTCAGCGATTATGTAACGGATATGCGGATCCGGCAGGCCAAGCGGCTGCTGACCACCACGGATCTGCGCACCTCGGAAATCGGGGAGCGGGTGGGGTATCAGAATCCCAACTACTTCGGGATGCTGTTCAAGAAAGTCACCGGGGTTTCCCCCAACCGCTACCGGGGGGAGCATTCCTCATGAGGTGGATGAAGCGGGCGGAGGCAGCCTTTGGCCGCAAGAGCATCCGCCAGAAAAACCAGTTCGGCTTCTTTGTCATGATGGCGGGGCTGGCAGTGGTGATGCTGGTGGCGCTGCTGGTGGTTCGCATGACCACAGATACCTACCGCAGTCTCTCCGGCCGGGTGGCGGACGCGGAGCGGATTTACGCCATCGCCCAGGAGCAGGTGGGCACCTCGGCCTACTATCTGGTGGCGGGACGGACAAGCGTGGAAACCAGCGCCCTGCCGGAAGAACTGACGGAAATCAGCAGTACGGTGATGCGGCTGGCCGGAGAAGTGAGCGGTGAGCGCGGTACCCAGCTGAAGATCATCCAGCGCACCATGGGCACCCTGAAGCGGTATGCCGGGCGGCTGGTGGAGCAGGTGGAGGCCAACGAGCCGGTAGAGGCGCAGAACGACACGCTGGATCAGATCCGGGACGTGTCCGCCCTGACTGCGGAGCAGATTACCCGGTATATCTATCTGGAACTGGATTACATGGCCCGGCAGGAGCAGGCTCTCCGGACGTGGACATACACCCTGATGGCGGTGTCCGCCGCCATCATCGCCGGGGTGCTGCTGGTGATGATTCTGGTGCAGTACGCCATTGACCGCAGCATCAGTGTCCCCATCAACGCGCTGGCGGAGAATCTGCGGCGGCTGTCCGAGGGGGATTTCAGCGCCCGCAGCAAAAATCAGGGAGCCAATGAAATCGACGTGCTGAGCGACAGCTTCAACCGCATGGTGCGGAAGCTGGAGGTGCTGATGGAGCAGCTGCAGGAGAATACCCGCACCCGGGAGCAGCTGGAACTGCGGCTTCTGCAGGAGCAGATTAACCCTCATTTCCTCTACAACACGCTGGAACTGATTGTCTGGCTGGCGGAATCCGGCGACAAGGAAACGGTGATTCATGTGGTGCAGTCCCTGTCCAATTTCTTCCGGGTGGTGCTGAGTCAGGGACGGGCGGTGGTTTCCGTGGCGGAGGAACTGGCCTGCATCAAAAGCTACCTGTACATCCAGCAAATCCGCTATTCCGACATCCTGCGCTATGAGGTGGATGCCGATGAGGACACGCTGAATCTCTCCATCCTGAAGCTGACGCTTCAGCCGCTGGTGGAGAACGCCCTGTATCACGGCATCAAGACCCGCCGGGGCGGGGGCGTCATCCGGGTATCCGTCTGCCGGGAGGGGGAGAGCCTCCGGCTGACGGTGGCGGACAACGGCAGCGGCATGGAGCCGGAGCAGCTGGAACGCCTGCGGACGGCCGTCTCCGGCGGCAAGACCAATGCCACAGGCTTCGGGTTGATGAACGTCCAGAAGCGGGTGCAGCTGGAATACGGCGCCGTCTACGGACTGGAAATCGACTCTGCCCCGGGGCAGGGAACCACCGTGACGCTGCATCTTCCCGCCCGGCCGTATGGGGCGTAAAAAAAGTGGAGTCCGGCGTAAAAAAACTGAAATTTTCGGGAACCCTCTGAAAAAGCCGTTATAAAAAGCCGAAAAAAACTGAAAAAACGGAGTGCGCATCCGGTTTCGGGTGCGCACTTCCTTTGTTATAATCATAACACAATCCAGAACGCCGCTGAAGACAGCGGCGGGATAATCAAAAGAAAAGAGGATACAGATGATGAAGAAGAATCGCATTTTCGCCGCTCTGCTTGCCCTTGTGATGACCCTGTCTCTGGCTGCCTGCGGCGGCGGCAGCGCCGCTGACAACAGCGGCACCACCACCTCCGATGGGGAAGGCGAAAAGAAGGAGGCCTCCGATATTATCGTGGGCTTCGCGCAGGTTGGCTCCGAAAGCGAGTGGCGCACCGCCAACACCGACAACATCAAGAAGGCCGCCGAGGACGCCGGCATTACCCTGCAGTTCTCCGACGCCCAGCAGAAGCAGGAGAACCAGATCAAGGCCATCCGCTCCTTCATTGCCTCCGACGTGGATGTCATCGCTTTCTGCCCCATCGTGCAGACCGGCTGGGACACCGTGCTTCAGGAAGCCAAGGACGCCGGCATCCCCGTGGTGCTGGTAGACCGCGGCGTTACCGCCGACCCCTCCCTGTATGTGACCCACATCTGCGCCGATGCCCTGAAGGAGGGCGCCAGCGCCTTTGAGTGGATTGACGGCTATGTCCACGATCAGGGCAAGACGCCCCGGGGCGGCAGCGACCAGTTCCAGATTGCCATTCTGGAAGGCACGGTAGGCTCCTCCGTGGCTGCCGACCGTCTCACCGGCTTCACCGATGCCATTGCCGCTTCCCCCAACGCCGCTGAGTACAACGTGGTGGCTTCCCAGACCGGCGAGTACACCCGCGCCAAGGGCAAGGAGGTCATGGAGTCCTTCCTGAAGTCCGACGGCGACAAGATCGACATCCTGTTTGCCTGCAACGACGATATGGCTCTGGGCGCCATTCAGGCCATTGAGGCTGCCGGCCTCAAGCCCGGTGAGGACATCGTCATTGTCTCCATCGACGCCGCCAAGGGCGCGTTCAACGCCATGATTGAGGGCAAAATGAACTGCGCCGTGGAGCACACCCCCAACTACGGCGACCTGCTGATGGAAACTGCCGTGAAGATTGTCAACGGTGAGGAGGTTCCCGCCGAGATCGAGGTTCAGGAGGGCATTTTCCCCGCTGACACCGCCGCTGAGGAACTGCCCAACCGTACCTACTAATCAGAACCATCTGTAAGTGATCCTTCCCAGTCCCGCGGCGGAGGACGGGCCTTCCGTCCGCCTCCGCCGCGGGATACCTCTTCCATCCGCTGATAAGAGCCGACCTGCTCCGGGCCGATCCGCTCTTATCAACGGACGGTTCCCCGGCGGCGGGGACAATGTCAAAGATAAGAAAGGGATGATAATGATGGCAGAGCAGGCATTGCTGGAAATGCGGGGCATCTGCAAATACTTCCCCGGTGTCCGGGCACTGGAAAACGTGGACTTTACCCTCCGCGCCGGTGAGATTCATGCGCTGGTTGGCGAAAATGGCGCCGGAAAATCCACACTGATTAAGGTGCTCACCGGCGTGCACCCCAAGGACGGCGGTGAAATCCGCATGGAGGGGCAGCCCATTGCCCCCACCAGCCCGCTGGATGCCCAGAAGCACTTTATTTCCACCGTGTATCAGGAGGTAAACCTCTGCCCCAACCTGACAGTGGCAGAGAACATTTTCATCGGCCGGGAGCCGAAGAAGCACGGCATGATCGACTGGAAGAGCGTCAACCGGCGCTCCGCCGAGCTGCTGAAGCGGCTGAATCTGGGCAATGTGGACGTGACCCGCACGCTGGACAGCTACTCCGTGGCGGTGCAGCAGATGATTGCCATTGCCAGGGCGGTGGACGTGCAGGCCAAGGTCCTGATTCTGGACGAGCCTACCTCCTCACTGGATGAGAACGAAACCCAGCGGCTGTTTGCGGTGGTACGGGATCTGAAGAAGCAGGGACTGGGCATCATCTTCGTCTCCCACTTTCTCGATCAGATCTACGACCTGTGCGACCGGGTCACCGTTCTGCGCAACGGCGAACTGGTAGGGGAGTATGAGTTGGAAAGCCTGCCCCGGGTGGAGCTGATTTCCAAAATGATCGGCAAGGAACTGGGGGACATCCAGAACATGGAGAAGAACGTCAGCGCTGCCGGCGACGAGGTTCTGATTCAGGCGGAGGGGCTGACAGCTTTCGGACGCATCAGCGACTTCAACCTCCAGATCCATAAGGGCGAGGTTATCGGCTTTGCCGGCCTCCTTGGCTCCGGCCGCACGGAAACCGCCGAGCTGCTGTTCGGCGTGGCCAAGCCGGAAAAGGGAACGCTGAAAATGAACGGGCAGCCGGTGCACTTCTCCTCTCCCTTTGACGCCATGCAGCACAAGGTGGCCTTCTGCCCCGAAGACCGGAAGGTGCAGGGCATCATCGGTGACCTGTCCGTCCGGGAGAATATCATCATCGGCCTTCAGGCCAAGAAGGGCATCTGGAGCCACATCCCCATGAAGGAGCAGCAGCGGATTGCCGACGAATACATCAAGCTGCTGCAAATCAAGGTGTCCTCTCCGGAGCAGCTGATTAAGAACCTCTCCGGCGGCAACCAGCAGAAGGCCATCATTGCCCGCTGGCTGGTGACCCAGCCGGATCTGCTGATTCTGGATGAGCCCACCCGGGGCATTGACATCGGCACCAAGACCGAAATCCAGAAAATGGTGATTCAGCTGGCCCGGGAGAAGCATATGTCCATTGTGTTCATCTCCAGCGAGATCGACGAAATGACCCGCACCTGCACCCGGCTGGCGGTGCTGCGGGATCGCCGGAAGGTTGCGGAACTTACCGGGGACGACATCAATTCCGACCGCGTGATGGCGGCCATCGCAGGAGGCAACTGATATGGAAAAACTGAAAAAAGTCACCTCCCATCACCTGTTCCTGCCTGTGTTTGCGCTGGCACTGCTGCTGCTGTTCAACGCCTTTGCCACGCCGGGCTTCTTCTCCATTGAGATTCAGAACGGGCAGCTTTTCGGGCGGGTCATCGACATTCTGAACCGCGCATCCATCCTCATCGTGTTGGCTCTGGGCATGACCTTCGTCATTGCCACCGGCGGCATCGATATTTCCCAGGGCTCCGTTATCGCCATCTCCGGCGCCGTGTGCTGCTCCCTCATCGGCGGCGCAGCGGACGGCACCGCCCAGATGCCTCTGCTGCCGGCCTGCCTCATTGCCGTGGCGGTCTGTGCGGCCTGCGGCGTGTGGAACGGCTTCCTGGTGTCCAAGCTGAACATCCAGCCCATGGTGGCCACCCTGATTCTGATGACTGCCGGGCGGGGCATCGCCATGCTCATCACCAAGGGGCAGAACGTCACCGTGTACTATAAGCCCTTCACCTACATCGGCAACACCATTCCCGGCAGCCCCCTGCCCACCACCATCTATATTGCGGCGGCCATGGTGGCGCTGGTGGTGTTCATCCAGAAAAAGACCTCCGTGGGGCTGTTTGTCCAGTCCGTGGGCATCAACGCCGAGGCCTCCCGCCGCACGGGACTGAAGGTAACCGGCATCATCTTCATGATGTACATTTTCTCCGGCGTCTGCGCCGGCATCGCGGGACTGATGGAGTCCTCCATGATTGCTGCGGCGGATCCCAACAACGCCGGACTGAACATGGAGATGGATGCCATTCTGGCGGTGGCGCTGGGCGGCACCCTGCTCTCCGGCGGCAAGTTCTATATCAGCGGCTCCATCATCGGCGCCATTACCATCCAGACCCTGACTACCACGCTGTACGCGCTGGGTGTTTCCTCCGAGCAGCTGCCGGTATGCAAGGCCGTGGTGGTGATCCTGATCTGCCTGATTCAGTCCGAGAAATTCAAGAAGATGGTAGAGCGCAGAAGTCTGAAGAAAAAGGCGGTGGAACAGGCATGAAACAGACAAAATCATGGAAGGAACGCATCGTCGGTTCCCGTTACTTCTCCTTTGGCATTACGGTGCTGCTGTTTGTGGTGCTGTACGCCATAGGCATGATGAATTACCGGGGCTTCCTGAAGCCCCAGGTGTTCTGCAACCTGTTTATTGACAACGCGGCGCTGATTGTGGCCACCGTAGGCATCACCTTCGTCCTGCTCATCGGCGGGATTGACATCTCCATCGGCTCCGTAGTGGCGCTGACCTGCATGACCTCGGCACAGCTGCTGGCCAAAACCAGTCTGGGCGCCCTTCCCGTAACGCTGCTGGTGCTGCTCATCGGCGTGGTGTTCGGTTTCGTGCAGGGATGGCTGATTACCGAATTTGATATGCAGCCCTTCATCGTCACGCTGGGCGGACAGTTCTTTGCCCGGGGCCTGACGGCCATCATCTCCCGGGAAACCATCGACATTACGGATCCCACCTACACCGCCATTGCTTCCGCCCGGATTTATCTGGCACCCAAGGCCTTTATCTCCGTAGGCGTGGTAATTGCGCTGGTGACGCTGGTTATCGGCACGCTGGTTCTGAAATACACCCGCTTCGGCCGCAATATCTACGCCCTGGGCGGCAGTGAGTCCTCCGCACAGCTGATGGGGCTGCCTACCAAGCGCACCAAAATCGCCACCTATATGGTCAGCGGCTTCTGCTCCGCGCTGGCAGGCGTGGTCTACTCCCTTATCATGCTCTCCGGCTATCCCCTCCACGCGGTGGGTATGGAGATGGACGCCATTGCCTCCTCCGTTATCGGCGGCACGCTGATGAGCGGCGGCGTGGCATTCCTGCCCGGTACGCTGTTCGGTGTGATGATTCAGGGCATTATCCAGACTTTCATCACCTTCCAGGGAACCCTTTCCGCCTGGTGGACCCGCATCATCATCGCACTGCTGCTGTGCGTATTCATCGTCATGCAGGCGGTGATCGACCGCAGCCGTCACCGCATCAACGCGGCGGACTGAAAGCAGCGGCTTTCAATACGGCTTTCGGCCTGCGGCCCGGGAGAGATGCATGGAAAGACCCCTGCAAGGGTTCTGTGCTCCAGCGCCGCGTGCAGCCGGGGGCACAGGGATTCCGCAGTCCTCTCCAGATAACGCTTCAGCGAAGCGGAACGGATGTCCAGCGCATGGCAAAGCGCCTGGGCTCCGTCTGCAAGTTCCGCTGCCAGTTGGGCGCCTGTCAGATTTGACAGGCGCCTTTCCAGCTTTTCCGGCAGGGGCATCGTCATGGACAGGGAGGACGCGTCCTCCCCCAGAAGCGCCAGACCCAGTGCGCTGACTGCCGCTGGCTCATAGAGGTTTATCAGCAGTTCCCGGTAATCCGGGCAGCTTTCCGCAAGGACGCGCCGCACCGAAACGGCATCAAGCCGCCGCAGGAAGTCCTGCTCCAGACACAGCCGCCGGAGCCATTCGTTTACATAATCCACGCCCCGCAGGGTTTCCGGCACCGGCTGGGACAGCTGATAGTCAATGTCACAGGGAATTTCCTGCGCAAAAAACCGAACATCGTACCGGGACGGGAAAAATTTCAGGCTGTTCAGGGTGTCGGAAAGGGAGCGGTTCTCCACCTCCGGCCGGGTGTCCCACGCCGTCAGCCAGAGGCGGCGGGACAGCACCGTTTTCTGAGCCAGCCGCCGCTGTCCCTGCCGGAAGCGCTCCGGAAGGTCACTTGAGAGCAGGAGGGCAGGCCGGCCATCCGCCCCCAGCGTCAGCAGAATGGACTCTGCCAGCGCGGCGGCGGTTTCTTCCGGCAGGGAGGTGCTCTCCGGCGCATAGAGCCGCGCCTGCTGCCGCAGCAGTGGCCAGAGGGCCTCCTGCGCCCGCAGGGCGTCCACGGGAGAGAGGGAGGAGAACGGCAGGGACAGGCTGCGGCTCATGGGCGGCCTCCTTCTGCGGCGAACCGCAGGAACCATGCCGGCTCCGTGTCCGCCAGCGCCTCCGGGGAGCCGCCGGCCTCGCCGTTGAACCGGGCGGCCATGGCAGCAATCAGCGCATCGTCCCCCAGCCTGTCCCGGGTTTCGTTTTTCAGTTCATAGAAAAGCCCGGTAAGCTGCGCCAGCGTACCGCACCAGTCGGCAGGCTGGAGATAGGGGGAATCGCAGAAGGCATCCGCCAGCTTTTTCAGAATGCCGCCGCCGAAGTCCACCCGACCGGAAGCGCGCAGGGCGTCCGCCTGCTGCTGCGCCAGCAGGAGCGCCTGTCCGGAGGAAAGGGTCATGCCGTATTTTTCCCAGACCCGGCTGCCCCCCATCAGCTGGCGGGCAGCGGCAGGGAAATTGGAAAGCTGCTCCATATTCATCACCTCAAATCCTTTTTACACCCGGAGCAATTTGGGAACAAGACTTGAATTTTCAGCGGATTTATGGTAATATCAGCGTGTCGAAAAAGTTTTTTTGCCTCGCTGAACCAGTTTTCAGAACTTTCAAAAGTTCTGAAAACTGTAGATTTTAATGGCGCAGGGAAACAGCCGCAGTGCTGCCAGCGGCAGAAAAAGCAGGGCTGTTTCGAGGAAGCGGCATGATTTGCGGCAAAATACCGCAAATCATAACGCCGCGACGGTGCATCCCTTCTTGGGTTATCTACGCGCCAAGTGCCACCGCTTTGCGGCGGTTGCGCTCCGAAACGCGCCTGCGGGCGCAGTTCCGCGCACACGCTTCCTTACCGTTGCGAAAGACTTCCTGCTTTATCGACAGTCTCAGAACAACCAGAAATTTCAGGATTTGCCCCGGCAAATCTTTTTTTCCTGTAAGGAGAAACCATGGAAGACCATTTTGAAATCCACATGACGGAGGATCAGCTGCGGGGACTCAGTTCCATTGCGCTGGCGCATATGGGGGACGCGGTGTATGAACTTCTGGTGCGGGGATGGCTCTGCCAGCACGGCAAGGCCACTGGCCGGGGGCTTCATCAGGCCACCATCCGGCTGGTGCGGGCGGAGTATCAGGCGGCCTGCGCGGAGAAAATCCTCCCCCGGCTGACGGAGGAGGAACTGGCGGTATTCCGCCGGGGGCGGAACGCCCAAGTGCATACCGTGCCCCACCATGCCAGCCGCGCCCAGTACGGCACCGCCACGGCGCTGGAAGCGCTGTTTGGCTGGCTGTATCTCAGCGGCCGGAGGCAGCGGGTTAGCGAGCTTTTTGACGTGATGATGGAGGAGTAACCATGCCCTTGGATGCCATTACCCTGCGGGCTGCGGTGGAGGAACTGCGTCCCGCTCTGCTGAACCTGCGGATTGACAAGGTGCAGCAGCCTGCCCGGGATCAGGTGATCCTGCTGCTGCGGGGAAACCGGCGATTGCTGCTGAACGCCGGTGCCAACGCCCCCCGCCTTCAGCTGACGGAGCTGCTCCGGGATAACCCGGCGGAGCCGCCCATGTTCTGTATGCTGCTGCGGAAGCATCTGGTGGGCGCCAGAGTGGCGGACATCACCCAGCCGGGCTTGGAGCGGCTGGTGCGGCTGGAACTGGACGTCACCGACGAGTTCGGTCGCCCCGGGCACCGGACGCTGGTGCTGGAGGCCATGGGACGCCGCTCCAACCTGATCCTGCTGGACGGTGAGGGGCGGATCATCGACTGTA
The DNA here is from genome assembly GCA_934636905.1 of uncultured Dysosmobacter sp. Taxonomy (GTDB): domain Bacteria; phylum Bacillota; class Clostridia; order Oscillospirales; family Oscillospiraceae; genus Oscillibacter. The sequence goes on from CAKUBJ010000004.1 coordinate 52,970, forward strand.
TGCGCCGGGTGGACGCGGAGATGTCCGCCGCCCGGCAGGTGCTGCCGGGGCTTTTCTATGAGCCGCCGGCGTCTACCGGCCGCCTGCCGTTTCTGGAGGAAACGGAGGCGGGCTTTACGGAGAAGCTGGCGCAGGCCAATCCAGAGGTGCAGCTGGATCGCTTCCTGCTGGACACCTATTTCGGGATTTCCCCTCTGCTGGCGCGGGAGGCGGCCTTCCGTGCCTGCGGCGAGACGGACGGCCGGCTCTGCGGCCTGAACGCCGGGGACAGGGAGCGGTTCCGGGATGCATTCTTTGTATTTGCGAATGCCGTAAAGGAGAATCGTTTCACACCGATTCTGCTGAAGCGGGACGGCGTGCCCTTTGAATTTTCCGTGCTGCCGGTGCTTCAGTACGGCGCCGGGGCGGAGACGGAGGGCTTTGACAGCGTTTCCGCCCTGCTGGACGGCTTTTATGAAGCCCGGGAGAAGCAGGAGCGGGTGCGGCAGCGGGGGGCGGATCTCATCCGGACGGCCACCACTGCCCGGGATCGGGTGCGGCGGAAGCTGGCGCTTCAGGAGAAGGACTATGCCGCCACCCAGGAGCGGGACGCCCTGCGGCTCAGCGGCGAACTGATTACCGCCAACCTCTACCGCATGGAGCGGGGGCAGAGCCGGCTGGTGTGCCAGAATTATTACGACGAGAACCTGCCGGAGGTCACCATTCCGCTGGATCCCCTGCTGACGCCCCAGCAGAACGCCGCCAAGTATTACAAGCGCTATACCAAGGCCCGGACGGCGGAGAAGTACCTCCGGGAGCAGATGGAACTGGCCCGCCGGGATCTCAGCTATCTGGAGAGTATTTTACAGGAGATTGCGCAGGCGGAGTCGGAACAGGACTTTCTGGACATCCGCAATGAGATGCGGGACGCCGGGTTTATCCGCAAGCAGGGAAAGAAGATACCCCAGCGCCCCTCAAAGCCCTGGGAGTTCCAGACCACCGGCGGGTTCCGGGTGCTGGTGGGGCGGAACAACCGCCAGAACGACAGGCTGACGCTGAAGGACGCCGACTACCGGGATCTCTGGTTCCACGTCCAGAAACTCCACGGCTCTCATGTGATCCTCTGCACCGGCGGCCGGGAGCCGGGAGATCAGGACATCACGGAGGCCGCCATGCTGGCCGCCTACTACTCCCAGGGCAGGGAGGGCAGCCATGTGCCGGTGGACTGCACCCGGGTGAAAAACGTGAAGAAGCCTGCGGGCGCCAGACCCGGCATGGTGATCTACACCGATTTCCGCACCGTGGACGTGACGCCTGAGGAAGCGCTGGTCAAGGAACTTGCAGGCGGAAAGCCGCAGAAATAGTGCCGGTTTCCCGGAGCCGGGAAGGAAAATGCGGAACGGAGGAGGGAAGACTGCCCTCACAGACGCCCTGTTTGCCCCGGACGCCGGCGGAAAACAGACGCAGATCCGGAAGACAGAAAGAGAAAAACCGGAAGCGCGGTCAGGTTCTCCTGATCGCGCTTCCGGTTTCTGCACCGAAGGACTCCGTATCTCAGGTATTTTCCAGATCCGCTTCCTTCAGTTCCCGGTGCGTCTTTACGATGATGACTGCGGAAATCAGGAAGGTCAGGACATCCGAAACCGGCATGGAGTACAGCACACCGTCCAGACCGAAGAACACCGGCAGCAGCAGCGCAAAGCCGACGCCGAACACCACCTCCCGGAACATGGACAGCAGCGTGGAGGCCAGCGCCTTGCCCACGGCCTGCAGGAAGATGAAGCAGGCCTTGTTGACGCAGGCCAGTATCATCATGCAGAGGTAAACCCGGAAGGCTCGGACGGCGAAATCGGTGTAGTAAACGCTTTCGTTGGCGGCGCCGAAGATGGCGATAAGCTGACGGGGGAAAACCTCCGCCAGAATCAGTGCCGCGGCGCCCACCAGCGCCTCCCATGTCAGCAGCGCCGTAAACAGCTGCCGCACCCGCATGGTTTTTCCGGCACCCATGTTGTAGCCCACCACGGGGATGCAGCCCGCCGCCATGCCCACGACGATGGAGATGACAATCTGGAAGAACTTCATGACGATGCCCACCACGGCCATGGGAATCTGGGCATACTGTTCCTGCCCGAATATCTCATCCAGCGCGCCGTATTTGCGGAGCGTATTGTTGATGGCCGCCATGGCCGCCACAAGGCTGATTTGGGAGAGAAAGCTGGTGATGCCCAGCAGCAGCGTCCGGAGGCAGATGTCCTTTTTCAGCGCATAATCTGCGGCAGCCGGCCGGATGACCTTCATGTGCAGAAGGTACCACACCGCAAGGACAGCGGTGGCAGCCTGACCGATGACCGTGGCCACGGCGGCGCCCATCATGCCCCACCGGAAGACGAAGATGAAAACCGGGTCGAGGATGATGTTGATGATTGCCCCTGCCAGCGTGGAAACCATGGCAAATTTCGGGCTGCCGTCGGCGCGGATAATGGGATTCATGGCCTGGCCGAACATATAGAAGGGGATTCCCAGGGTGATGTAGAAGAAATACTCCTGAGAATGCCGGAAGGTTTCCTCGTTGACCGTTCCGCCGAACATGGCGATGATGCCGTCTGCAAAGAGGAGATATACCGCCGTCAGAACCAGACTGCTTGCCACGGACAGCACCACCGCATTGCCCACACTGCGCTTTGCTCGGGCGGTTTCCCCCATGCCCAGCGCCATGCTGACGAAGGCGCAGCAGCCGTCACCAATCATGACGGCTACGGCCAGCGCCACCACCGTCAGCGGAAACACCACGGTGTTGGCGGCGTTGCCGTAAGAGCCGAGGTAGCTGGCGTTGGCAATGAAAATCTGGTCAACGATGTTGTACAGTGCTCCTACCAGCAGCGAGATAATGCAGGGAACGGCGTAGCGCCCCATGAGCCCGCCGACAGGCTCCGTTCCCAGAAACTGATGTTCCGTATCCATAAAATGACCCTCCCCAAAAATAAAATGCGTAATCCGGCAAATCCGGACTTACGCATTTCTGCTGCACGATTCTCCATGGACGGCCTGCTGCCAGACCGTCGTCTCCGTTTCCGCAAAAAAGATGCGGCGTTTCTGCAACCGGATTTACGCAGAAACGCCACACGCTGTACCGCTATTATAATGTCTACTGAATAAACCGCTTTGCAGTTTATTCGCGCGGCGGTAGCCGCGCAATTCCATAAAAGCGGCTTAAAGAGGCCGCTTTTATGGAATTCAGCCATTGTTACAATGCGTATTTCCACTGGTGCGTTGCGGCGCACCAGTGGAAGGTGCAAGGTTTTTAGACAATTTAGTTCAAAAACCTTGCACTCGAACAAAGCCAAATGGCCTTGAAAGCCTTGGCTTTCAAGGCTTTCTGCTTTGTTCAGTACGCATTATTATACATGGCGGGAAGGAAAATTTCAAATGGTCTTTCCACACAAAATTCCGGGGACTTGCGTGCCGACGGCCACAGTAATCTGCCGAACCGGCGGCTCAGGCGGTGTGGGGGGCATGGCCGGCATCGTCCTGGGTGTCCCGGAACAGCAGCGTGATGCACCACAGTCCTGCCAGCCCCACCAGCGCGTAGATAATCCGGGAGAGGAGCGCCATCTGCCCGCCGAAGAGGAAAGCCACCGTGTCAAAGCCGAACAGCCCGATACCGCCCCAGTTCAGTGCGCCGACAATCACAAGAATCAGCGCGATTTTGTCAACGATCATGTTGATACCTCCTATGATGACTGGACTGCCCATAGTCTGCCGCGGAATCCGGAATCTATTCACGGCTTGCAGGACGGAGAAATCTGCACTATAATAATCCCGTCGAATCACAGGGCAGGCGCGGCCTTGACCGTCGGCAGCAAGTCCGATGCCGTGCCGGCCTCTTCCAAATTTTGAAAAAATCCGGACATACAGACGTGAGGTGCACATATGGACAAACGGTTTGAAGGAACGGGCTTCTGCCCGGCGGATATTCTCCTGCCCCGGGGCGGGGACATGGAAAAATGGGCGGTGGTGGCCTGCGACCAGTTTACCTCCCAGCCGGAGTACTGGGAAAAGGCGGACGCGGTGGCGGGGGATGCCCCCTCGGCGCTGCGGCTGGTGCTGCCGGAGGTCTATCTGGGCGGCGGAGACGTGGACGCCCGCATTGCAGCCATCAATGATGCCATGGAGCGCTATCTGGCGGAGGGGGTGTTCCGGGAATTGCCGGACAGCCTCATCTATCTGGAGCGCACCCAGTCCGACGGCCGGGTGCGGCACGGGCTGGTGGGCTGCGTGGATTTGGAGCAGTACGACTTCACCCCCGGCTCCGGGGCGCTGATCCGAGCCACGGAGGGCACGGTGCTGGAGCGCATTCCCCCCCGGGTGCGGGTGCGGGAGCACGCGCCGCTGGAACTGCCCCACGTCATGCTGCTGATGGACGACCCGGCGGGCACCGTCCTTGAGCCGCTGGCAGGGGAAACCGGCGGGATGGAGCCTCTGTATGACACGGAACTGATGCTGGGGGGCGGCCATGTGAAGGGCTGGCGGCTGACCTCCGGCCAGATTGACCGCACGGCGGAGGCGCTGCAGGCGCTGAAAACGCCGGAGGCCATGGGAAAGAAGTACGGCATGGCGGATGCGGCGCCGCTGCTGTTCGCCGTGGGCGACGGCAACCACTCTCTGGCCACCGCCAAGGCCTGCTATGAGGCGCTGAAAAAGACGGTGCCGGCAGAGCAATGGCCGTCGCTGCCTGCCCGGTACGCGCTGGTGGAGGTGGTGAACCTGCACGACGCCGCCCTGACCTTCGAGCCTATCCACCGGGTGCTGTTCCATGTGGACGGGCAGGATTTGTGGAAGGCCTTCCGGAATTTCTATCCCGGCGCCCATACCGGTGCAGGGGAGGGACACGGCGTGGAGGTCTGCGGACAGGGGCTGGACGGCATCTGGACGGTGCCTGCCCCCAGGGCACAGCTGGCGGTGGGCACCCTGCAGGCGTTTCTGGACGATTATTGCCGCCGCCATCCGGAGGTGGAAACGGACTACATCCACGGGGAGGACGTCACCCGGCAGCTGGGCAGCCAACCGGGAAATCTGGGCTTCCTGCTGCCGCCCATGAGCAAGGACCGGCTGTTCCCCACGGTGATGGCGGACGGCGTGCTGCCCCGCAAGACCTTTTCCATGGGAGAGGCCCGGGACAAGCGGTACTATCTGGAAGCGCGGAGGATTCGGTGATGCTGCAGGAAAAGGCGCCGGCCAAAATCAATCTGACACTGGATATTCTGGGACGCCGGCCGGACGGCTATCACGAACTGCGGATGGTGATGCAGGCGATTTCCCTCTGCGACACCGTGACGGTGGAGGAGGGCGGCAGGGGCTTTACCCTGCTGACGGAGGGCTTCTCTCTGCCGGCGGGAAAGAAATCCATGGAGCAGCTGGCGGCGGAATCGTTTTTTGCAGCAGTGGGGCAGCCCATGCCGCCTCTGACGGTGCGATTGGAAAAGGTGACGCCGGCCTACGCGGGGCTGGGGGGCGGCAGCGCGGATGCGGCGGCGCTGCTGCGGTGCCTGCGGCGGCGGTATGCGCCGGATTTGCCGGTGGAGCGGCTTCAGGCCGTTGGGCTGACGGTGGGCAGTGACGTGCCCTTCTGCATTGCCGGCGGCACGGCGTTGGCAGAGGGCAGAGGGGAACGGCTGACGGCACTGCCGGCGCTGCCGGACTGCCGGATTGTGCTGTGCAAGCCGGACTTCGGCATCCCCACCCCCAGCCTCTTTGCCCGGGCGGACGATGTGTGTCCGAAACGCCGCCCGGATGCCGCCGGAATGCTGCAGGCGCTGGCGGCAGGCAGTCTGGAGGATGCGGCGGCGGGGCTTTGCAACGTGTTTGAGGAAGTCCTGCCGGAGAAGTACCGGGAGGTGTTCCGCATCCGGGCGCGGCTGCTGGAACTGGGGGCCCTCAACGCCGCCATGAGCGGCTCCGGCCCGGCGGTGTTCGGCATTTTCCGGGAGGCAGCGGCGGCAGAAGCGGCAGCGGCTGCGCTGAAGGAGCGGTACGCCCAGACGTATCTGGCGCACCCCGTGGGACGACTGGTATAACTGGTATAGAAGAGCGACATCGTAGAAAAAACGGTATAAAATAAAAAATTTCCGTCCAGAATGCGGGTACAGTGTCAACTGACCGGGAAAGGACGGAAATTTTTTATGAAACATCGGTTACATCCTGCGGAAATCGCCCTGATGGTGCTGGCCGCGCTGATTCTGACCTCCGGTGCGGCGGCGCTCCGCACCCGAAGCGCACTGGCGGACAAGGTGGTGCGGCTTCATGTGCTGGCCAACTCCGATTCGGAGGCGGATCAGGCTCTGAAGCTGAAGGTGCGGGACGCCGTGCTGGCGGAGGCCACGGAAGCACTCCGGGGCACGAAAAGCCGGGAGGAGGCCGGCCGGCGGCTGACGGCGCTTCTGCCGGAACTGGAAGAGACGGCGCAGTCCGTCATCACGGAGAACGGATATGCTTACGGCGTCCGGGCGGAACTGGCGGAAACGCCGTTTCCCACAAAGGAGTACGACGGCTTTGCCCTCCCTGCCGGGGAGTATCTGGCGCTGCGGGTGCTGATTGGGGAAGCGGCGGGGCAGAACTGGTGGTGCGTGGTGTTCCCGCCCCTCTGCACCGTGGCTGCCAGCGATGTCCCGGCGGCAGCGCTGGACGCCGGGCTTACGGAGCAGGAGGTGGCGCTCATTACGGAAGCGGATGAGGGCTATGTCCTGAAATTCAAATCCATGGAACTGTGGCAGGCGCTGAAAGACCGCCTTGCCCCATCACCGTAACCGGATTCCGGCAAAACTGCAAAGCACCTGCCAGCGATGAATTTGCAAGTGATTTTTGGCTTTTGAGACGCAGGCGGGCTGGCGCCCGCCAAGGCAAAAAGGACAAACAACACCGGAGAGACACGCTGGAAGGCGCATCTGCCTTTGTGTACCGTTTTCCCATAATTTTGGCAGCAGTATTTTTCGGCGCGGAAGCGCAGACTATCCCTGAATAAGGGAAGGAAGAGAAGAACGGGATGCAAAAGCTGCTGTCCATTATCATTTATACGATTCTGCTGATTTTTCTGGAATCGGCGGCGCAGGTTACCGGCGTCACCGCGTCGGCACCGGCGGAGATTCCGTCAGCCCCCCGCTATGCGGCGCTGACCTTTGATGACGGCCCCCGCCGGGCCACCACAGTCCGGCTGCTGGACGGCCTGCGGGAGCGGGGCGCCAGCGCCACATTCTTTCTGGTGGGGGAGCGTCTGGAGGGAAACGAGGATCTGGTGCTCCGCATGAAAAACGAGGGGCACCAGGTGGGAAACCACACCTGGGATCATGTGCGGCTGCAGGGGGACGACCCGACGCACCAGCTTCGGGAGATCCGGGACACCGACGCGGCACTGGCGGAGATCCTTGGGGAGGGCGGGTACTGGCTGCGCCCGCCCTATGGCATGATGGACGCGGAAATGAAAGCGGAAATCCCCGTCCCCATGGTGCAGTGGTCGGTGGATCCCAGAGACTGGGAAAGCCGGAACACGGCACAGGTGGTGAAATCGGTCTTGCAGGCGGTGCAGCCCGGGGACATCATTCTGCTCCACGATATTTACCCCACCTCCGTGGACGCGGCGCTGGAGATTGTGGACACCCTGACGGAGCAGGGGTACTGGTTCGTCACCGTGGAGGAACTGCTGGAATTAAACGGCATCCAGCCGCAGGCAGGGGTGCTGTACCGCTCCGGCGGCGGATAACTCAATATTGGCGCACCACCGCCACCACCTTGCCGAGAATCTGGGCATGGGTGCCGTCGATGGGGGAGTAGGCGTCGTTTTCCGGCAGCAGCCAGACGTGGCCGTTCTTTCTGGAAAAGCGCTTGACGGTGGCCTCATCGTCAATCATGGCCACCACAATTTCCCCCTGATTGCAGGAGGCCTGCTGCCGCACCACCACCAAGTCCCCGGGGAGGATGCCGGCGTTCAGCATGGATTCCCCCCGCACCCGCAGGGCAAAGTGGACATCCCCGGGGTGTCCGGCGTCGAAGGTCAGGTAGTCCTCGATGCACTCCTGCGCCAGAATGGGGCTGCCGGCGGCGACATTGCCTACAATGGGCACCCGGCCTGCCGGAGCCTCCGCTTCGGCAGGGGCGGCAGGAGCGGCAGGCGCCGCAGGGGGATGGGTCAGGGTGATGGCCCGCCCTTTCCCGGCGCCGGTTTCAATCATCCCGGCGTCCACCAGCTTTTTCAGGTGGAAATGGACGGTGGAGGGGGAGCGAAGCCCCACGGCCTCCCCGATTTCCCGGACGGAGGGGGGATAGCCCTGGGTTCGGACACAGGCGGCGATATAGTCATAGATTTTCTGCTGCATGGCGGAAAGCATTGGAAAACCTCCTTGTAAATGGTCTGATTGGCCTGATGCCGGCTGCGGCTGCGGCCATCTGACCATATTATAGCACAGAATTTCACGAAGTGCAAACATTTGTTCTATCTTTTCGGGGATTTTTTGAAAACGCGAAACCGGGCTTTTTTCTGAAAAATAGGCTTGAAAAAGGCGGCAGGCTATGGTATGATAACTTTCTGTAAGATGATTTTCTGCGCCTGTGCGCCAATGAATGTTCGGAGGTTGTCCACTATGAAGATTGCCATTACTGTTTTGCAGCTGCTCTGCGGCCTTGCCATTATCCTGATTGTCCTCTTCCAGTCCGGCAAGAGCGAGGGTCTGTCCGGCGCCATCGGCGGCGTGGCCGATTCTTTCCTGTCCAGAAACAAGGCCAAGACCATGGACGCCAAGCTGGCACGGGCCACCAAGTGGTTTGGTGCCGCGTTCCTGATTCTCACCCTGGTTCTGCTGTGCATGGGCTGATTGGGGCAGTTCCGCATCCTGCGCCGGGTATCTTCGGATACCCGGCTTTTTGCGCGGCGCAGACAGGTTGACGGCAGGGAACAATCCATGTAAAATGAAGGGAAACGCAATGTCTGCGCCTTACGGGGTGCAGGTTTTGAAAGGAGCGGACGGAATGGAGCGTATCAAGGGGAACTTTGGCTTCGGCTTCATGCGCCTTCCCATGCAGGGGGAGGAAGTGGACATCCCGGAAACCACCCGGATGGTGGACGCGTTTCTGGATGCAGGCTTCAATTACTTCGACACCGCCCACGGCTATCTTCAGGGCAGAAGCGAAAGGGCGCTGAAGGCGTGCCTTACCAGCCGCTGGTCCCGGGAGCGCTATGTGCTGACGGACAAGCTGACAAATGACTATTTCAAGACGGAATCGGAGATCTGCCCCTTTTTTGAAAGTCAGCTGGCGGCCTGCGGCGTGGAGTATTTCGATTTCTACCTGATGCACGCCCAGGGGGCGGTGAATTACGGCCACTTTCAGGAATGCCATGCCTACGAAACGGCCCTTGCCCTCAAGGCGGAGGGGAAAATCCGCCACATGGGCATCTCCTTCCACGACCGGGCGGAGATGCTGGAACGGATCCTGACGGAGCATCCGGAAATCGAGGTGGTGCAGATTCAGTTCAACTATCTGGACTACGACGATCCCACGGTGCAGAGCCGGGAATGCTACGAGGTCTGCCGGAAATTCGGAAAGCCGGTTCTGGTGATGGAGCCGGTGAAGGGCGGCAGCCTCGTGAAGCTGCCGGAGGCGGCGCAGGCGGTTCTGGACGGACTCCACGGCGGCAGCCCCGCCAGCTATGCCCTGCGCTTCGCGGCAGGTTTTCCGGGGATTGCCATGGTGCTCTCCGGCATGAGCAGTATGGAACAGATGCGGGACAACCTCTCCTTCATGACGGATTTCAGGCCGCTGGATGAGCGGGAAGAGGCGGCGGTGAAACAGGTGCAGGAGATTTTCCGGGGAATGCACCTGATTCCCTGCACCGCCTGCCGCTACTGTACGGAGGGCTGCCCGAAGCACATTTCCATTCCCAACCTCTTTGCCGCCATGAATGCCATGAAACTCTATCCCACCTGGAACGCCGCGTTTTATTACAATTCGGTGCACACCGCCCCGGGGCGCAGAGCCTCGGACTGTATCCGGTGCGGAGCCTGCGAAAAGGCCTGCCCACAGCATCTGCCTATCCGGAAGCTGCTGGAGGACGTGGCACAGGAGTTTGAAAAGAAAGCGTAAAAGCACAGCTGCCCCAGAGGCAGCAGGAAATCAGAAAACGGAGGAACGGATGATGACCTATCAGGCGGCGGTAATTACCGTCAGTGACAAAGGCAGCATGGGGGAGCGGGTGGATACCAGCGGACCGGCTGTCCGCTCCATGCTGGAGGGCGCCGGCTATCAGGTGGTGTATACCTCCATCGTGCCTGACGACAAGCTGAAAATCAGCCGGGAGCTGACCCACTGCGCCGATGAACTGGGGTGCGATTTGGTGCTGACCACCGGCGGCACGGGGCTTTCCCCCCGGGACGTTACGCCGGAGGCCACCCGGGCGGTACTCCACCGGGAAATCCCCGCCATTCCGCAGGCCATGCTGTATGCCAGCCTTGCCGTGACTCCCCGGGCCATGCTGTCCCGGGCTGCGGCAGGCACCCGGGGCAGATGCCTTATCATCAACCTGCCGGGTTCGGAAAAGGCGGCGCGGGAGAATCTGGCGGCGGTGCTGGATACGCTGGAACACGCACTGAAGATGATGGCCGGCGGCGGGCATTAACGCTTGCCGCAGTAAGACGGTCTGCCATTTTCTCCGGCGGGAATTGAAAAAATGCCGGGAATCCCTCCATGTTCCACTTGCATATGGAGAAATAATGTGATAAAATTTTAACGATGCTTCGGGGAAACCTGAAGAAACCGTGAAACACAATAAATTTCAGGATATACAGGAACAATGGAGGAACACAGGCTATGAATTATCAGGAACTGTATCAGCAGAAGCTGACCACCGCGGAGGAAGCGGTGAAGGTGGTCAAGTCCGGCGACTGGGTGGACTACAGCTGGTGCTGCAACTATCCCGTATCGCTGGACAAGGCGCTGGCCGCCCGGAAGGATGAGCTTTACGACGTGAAAATCCGTGGCGGCGTCACCATGTGGATGCCGGAGGTCTGCAAGGCGGAGGATGCCGGGGAGCATTTCACCTGGAACTCCTGGCACTGCAGCGGCATTGACCGGAAAATCATCGGGAAGGGGATGGGCTTCTTCGGCCCCCTGCGGTATTCCGAACTGCCCCGGTTCTACCGTGACGGCAACGTGCAGGTGGATGTGGCCATGCTGCAGGTGACCCCCATGGATGCCCACGGCAATTTCAGCTTTGCCCTCTCTGCCTCCCATCTGGCGGATATGCTGGATCGCGCCAAAGTCGTGATTGTGGAAGTGAACCGGAATATGCCGTGGGTTTACGGCCTCACCGGCAGCGAGATCAATATCAAGGACGTGGATATGGTAGTGGAGGGTGAGAACCCCGCCATTGCCGCCATGGGCGCCGGCGCGCCTCCCACGGAGGTGGATCGCAAGGTGGCGGAGATGATCGTCCGGGAGATTCCCGACGGCGCCTGCCTCCAGCTGGGTATCGGCGGGATGCCCAACACTGTGGGCTCCCTGATTGCCGAGTCCGACCTGAAGGATCTGGGCGTCCATACCGAGATGTATGTGGACGGCTTTGTGGACATGGCCCGGGCCGGCAAACTCACCGGCCGGTGCAAGAATCTGGACAAGGGCCGTCAGGTGTACGCCTTCGCCGCCGGTTCCCAGAAACTCTATGACTACATCAAGGAGAATCCCGACGTCATGGCCGCCCCTGTGGACTACACCAACGACGTCCATGTGATCTCCCAGCTGGATAACTTCATCTCCATCAACAACGCCGTGGATATGGATCTCTTCGGTCAGGTCAACGCGGAGTCCGCCGGTCTGAAGCACATCTCCGGCACCGGCGGCCAGCTGGACTTCGTCATGGGCGCCTATCTTTCCAAGGGCGGCAAGAGTTTCATCTGCATGTCCTCCACCATGACCGCCAAGGACGGCACCCTGAAGAGCCGGATTGTGCCCACTCTGGCCAACGGCTCCATCGTCACCGACCCCCGCTCCAGCATCCACTACATCGTGACGGAATACGGCATGGTGAACCTCAAGGGCCTGAGCACCTGGGAGCGGGCAGAAGCCCTCATCGGCATTGCACATCCCCAGTTCCGGGAGGAACTGATCCAGTCTGCGGAGCAGATGCACATCTGGCGGAAGTCCAACAAGCGCTGATTTTATCCGATTATCCTGCGGTAAATAAAAATCTCCCCGTTTCCTGCTGAAAGAAACGGGGAGATTTTATATGTTTTCCGCCAACGGCGAAGCTGGCCGCTTATATTCCGGTCCTGAATTATGACTGCGCTTTCATCAACTCTGCGCCGCTGTGCCAAGCCTGACCTACCTTTTCTCCAATGGCATAGTAGCCGTTTTGCATCTGGTCAAAAGCAAAGGCATGGAGTTTTGAAGCATCAATTTTTCCTTTTTCGTCCAGCACTTTTTCGTCCGCGGACACGCAGACCGTATGGCTGATTCTGCATTTCTACCACTTCACACTCCAGCGTTACCGGATATTCCGTGATAACCGGCGCGTCCACGTTTTCGCTTTTTACCGCATGAAGCCCGGTGCGCTCGAACTTGTCCTTCATCTTGTTTGCCGTATAAGACTCTAAGCTCCACGCTGAAAGAGTTGGAGACGGATGGACTGGTGCATCGGGAGGAGTACCCGCAGATCCCGCCGAAGGTGGAATACAGCTTGACTGAAAGAGGAAAATCGCTGATTCCTATCCTTGATCAAATGTGCGGGTGGGGAGAAACGCACCGCTTGCTGTGACTGGGGAAACCATGCATTTTCATATGAGCAATGCGGGAGTTTCAAACCACCGCGAAAAGGCAATGATTTAACCAATGCGCCCATCTTTTAACAAATACCCATAAGTTACTGCGGCTCAGAACGCCGCGATGCCTGTAAACACGGAAAACCCCGCCGCAGAATTGCCTGGTGCCGTCAAGATTTATGCGCAAATTTATTTGCAGGCTCCGGCTGAATGAAGTCAGCCGGCAATAGAGGCGTC
>CAKUBJ010000005.1 GCA_934636905.1 uncultured Dysosmobacter sp.
TGGGTGATGAAGTGCAGGGACTCCCGCCAGTTCAGCTGCCCCCGCTTTTCCATATACTGCTTCAGGGTGATGCCGTCAATCAACTCCATGACGATATACTCCGTGCCGCCGCCCCGGGACACGTCGTAGACGGAGACGATATTTGGGTGGGACAGCTGGGCTACCGCCTGAGACTCCGCGTTGAACCGGCGGCGGAACTCCTCGTTCTGCGCCAGGTCGCTTTTGAGAATCTTGATGGCCACCAGACGGTTGAGGCGATGGCATTTTGCCTTATAGACCACCGCCATGCCGCCGGTGCCGATGCGCTCCAGAATCTCATAGCGGTTGTCCAGCATCTTTCCGATGTATTGATCCATTCCTCTCCCCCTCTCTTACAGCATCCGCATCAGGACGGCCGTCACATTGTCCGGCGCCCCCTGGGCTTTGGCAATCTCCATCAGGCGGCTCAGACAGGTGTCCTCATCCTGCCCGTGGAGGATTTCAAACAGCATTTCCTGATCGGTGACGGTGTTCACCAGCCCGTCGGTACACAGCAGGAGGTAATCCCCCTGTGCCATAGGGCGGATGTAGCCGTCGCAGGCGGCATTGGTGTCCCGCCCCAGTGCCCGGGTAATCAGGTTGCGGCTGGGATGATGACGGGCCTCGTCGGCGGTAATGTCGCCGTGATCCACCATGGACTCCACCAGAGAATGATCCTTGGTAATGCGGGTAATCCCCGCCTCCGTAATGTAATAGGCACGGCTGTCCCCCACATTGGTGACCACTGCGCCGCCCTCACAGGCGATGGCGGACACCAGCGTCGTCCCCATGTTGGCAAGGGCTTCCTCCTGCGAGGCGCGGCGTTCCACCGCCTGATTGGCCATGGCCACCGCATAGGAGGACGCCTCCCGCAGCTGCTCCGGGGTCATGCCCGGCTTCAGCACCTTTTCCAGCGCCTCCACATAGGTTTCCGCCGCCAGCACGCTGGCAATCTGCCCGCCGGCTGCGCCGCCCATGCCGTCACACACCACGCAGATGTCCCCGTTCCGGGCAATCCGGTAGGCATCCTGATTTTCCTTCCGCACAAGACCCACGTCGGTAATGGCCCATGTTTTCATCATGTGTCCGTCCCTCCCTTTCTCCGTGCTTCCATTTCCTTCCGCCGCAGCTGGCCGCAGGAAGCGTCAATATCACCGCCGAGGCTCCGCCGCACAGTGGCGGTGAGGCCGTGGGATTCCAGCCGCTTCTGAAACGCCGCAATCCGGCGGGACGGCTTCAGGGGGCTTTCCGCCACGTCGTTCAGGGGAATCAGGTTGACATGACCCGGCATTCCCTTCAGCTTCTTCGCAATGAGATCCGCCTGCCAGTCGTGGTCGTTGACCCCGTCAATCATGGCGTATTCAAAGGAAATCCGCCGCCCGGTCTTTTCAAAATACCGGTGGCAGGCGTCAAACAGTCTGTCCACGTCGTAGGCCCGGTTCACCGGCATGATCTTCGAGCGGGTTTCGCTGTCCGGGGCGTGAAGGGAAACCGACAGCGTCAGCTGCAATCCCAGCTCCGCCAGCCGGTCAATGCCGGGAATCACGCCGCAGGTGGACAGGGAAATGTGCCGCATCCCGATGTTCAGGCCGTCGGGGTGGTTCACCAGTTCCAGAAAGCGCAGCACGTTGTCCAGATTGTCCAGCGGCTCGCCGATGCCCATAAGCACAATATTGGAAATGGGCAGGCCGGCGTCCTTCTGGGCGAAAATCACCTGATCCAGAATTTCGGCAGGCGTCAGATCCCGCACCTTGCCGGCAATAGTGGAGGCGCAGAAGGCGCACCCCATCCGGCAGCCCACCTGAGAGGAAACGCAGACGGTGTTGCCGTGGTGATACTGCATGACCACCGTTTCGATGCAGTTGCCGTCCGCCAGTTCCCAGAGGTACTTGATGGTGCCGTCCAGCTTGGAAACCTGCTTCCGGGCCACGGTGGGCACGGTAAGCAGGCACTGCTCCTTCAGCTTTTCCCGCAGGGGCTTGGAGAGGTTGCTCATCTCGTCAAAGGAGGTGACGCCCCGGTGGAGCCATGTAAAAATCTGTTTTCCCCGGAAGGCCGGCTCTCCCATAGCCTTCATGTCAGCCGTCAGTTCCTCCGGCGTCCGGGATTTCAAATCAATCATACTACCTCGTTATGTCCGCTTCATGCGGCAGATGTAGAATCCGTCGGTTCCGTGGCGGTGCGGCCACAGGGTCACCTGCCCCTCCGTCTCCCCCACCGGCGCCGGCAGGGCAAACTCCTCCCGGCGGAAGTCACTGTGCTCCGCCAAAAACGTCTCCGTCACCTGCTGGTTTTCCTCCGGCAGGACGGTGCAGGTGGAGTACACCAGCACGCCGCCGGGGGCCACATACCCTGCGGCGTTGTCCAGCAGCGCCGTCTGAATCACCGGCAGAGCAAACAGTTCGTCCGCCTTTTTATAGCGGACGTCCGGCTTTTTCCGGATGATGCCCAGCCCGGAACAGGGAGCATCCACCAGCACCACGTCAAACCGCTGCGCCCATTCCGGCCGGAATACCCGGCCGTCTCCGGCGGCGGTCTGAACGGAGGCCAGTCCCAGCCGGGCCGCCCCCTCCCGAATCCGCTTCAGCTTGTTCTCGTGGAGGTCACAGGAGACAATCTCCCCCTGATCTCCCATGGCAAAGGCGGCGCTGAAGGATTTGCCGCCGGGGGCGGCGCAGAGATCCAGCACCTTCTGCCCTGGCTGCACCCCGGCAATCAGGGACACCAGCTGGGCGGCGGGATCCTGCACCAGCAGCTTCCCGCTGCGGAACGGCTCCAGCGTGGTGAGATCCCCGGCGCCGGTGAGTTCCAGACAGCCGGGCACCCAGGAATGGGGCTTTGCCGCAACGCCCCAGCCTGCCAGTTCCCGCGTCAGGCTCTCCGGGTCGGTTTTCAGGGGGTTCACCTGCACCGTCAGCGGCGGCACGCCGTTGTCCGCCGCCAGAAAGGCTTCCGTTTCCTCCCGTCCCAGAATCGCCAGCAGACGCTTCACCAGCCACTTTGGATGGCTGTACCGGAGGGAGAGGTACTTCGCCTCGTCCCGCTCCGGGATGGGAGGCAGATTGGCTTTATTCTGCGAAAGCTTCCGCAGCACCGCGTTGACAAGGCCGGCGGCCTGTCCCCTGCCGGAAATTTTGGCCAGTTCCACGGAGGTGTTCACCGCGGCGCTGTCCGGCACCCGATCCAGATACAGAATCTGGTAAGCCCCCAGATGCAGGATTTCCTGCAGCGGCGGCTGAAGATGATCCGGTTTCTGGGAGCAGTACGCGCTGAGATAAAAGTCCAGCAGCAGCCGGTTCTGCACCACGCCGTACACAAGGCGGCTGCACAGCGCCGCCTCGGGTCCCACCAGACCGTCCCGGCTCAGCTGGGCCTTCAGGGCGGCGTCCGCCCAGGCGTGGCTGCTGCGGCAGGCGGTCAGAACCCGCAGGGCGGTTTCCCGCGCCCCCATCAGTCCCGCCTCCTGCCGTGGTTGCTGCGTCCCAGAAAGATCAGCACATACCGCAGCAGCTGCAGGGCGGACATCAGCAGCGCCGCCACATAGGTCAGTGCCGCCGCCTTCAGCACCTTCCGGGCGCCGGGCAGTTCATCATCATACAGAAGCTGCTGGTTTTCCAGCGTCTGCAAAGCCCGGTGGGAGGCGTTGAACTCCACCGGCAGGGTAATCAGCTGGAACAGGGTGGTCAGGGAAAACAGCAAAATGCCCATCAGGAACAGGGACTGGCTGTAGAGAACCATCCCGATGAGCAGCAGGATGAAGGAAAATTTGGAGCCGATCTGGGTGGCAGGGATAATGGCCGTCCGCAGCCGGACAGGGCCGTAGTTTTTCGCGTACTGCACGGCGTGCCCCGCCTCGTGGGCTGCCACCCCCACCGCTGCGATGGAGGCGGAGCCGTAAACATTCTCCGACAGGGAGATGCTGTTGTCCCGGGGATCGTAATGATCCGTCAGACTGCCGGAGCAGGGGCGGATGGCCACATCGTAAATGCCGTGGGCCCGCAGCACCGCTTCCGCCGCCTGCGCACCGGTAAGGCGCCGCCGGTTGGCCACGCCGCTGTACCGTTTGAAGTTTCCGCTGACCTGCGCCTGCGCCCAAAGGGACAGAATCAGGACGGGAATCAGCAGGATGCAGTAGATATTATTGGCGAGAAAATCGCCGTAACCGTTGTAATAACCGTAAGGCATAGTTTCCTCCCGTCAAATGTCCATGGGGTGCCCCAGCAGGTAGGCCGCCGCGCTCATGCGCTTGCCGCCCTCCGCCTGAAGTTCCGTAATCCAGAGGCTCTGCCCGTCGCCGCAGGCCACTTCAATGCCCTGCTTCCCTGCGGACAGCAGGGTGCCGGGGGCTTTTGCCGTTTCCCCACCGGGGGCGGTCTTATAAATTTTGAACCGCCGGCCTGCCAGTTCCGCCGCGGCGCAGGGCCAGGGAATCAGCCCCCGCACCTGATTGCGGATGGCCGCCATGGGCTTCGTCCAGTCAATGGGAGACAGTTCCCGGGACAGCATAGGGGCATAGGTGGCCTGACTGCCGTCCTGCGGCGTCCGGGAGGCGGTGCCGTCCGCCAACGTGGGGATCGTTGCAGACAGGGCTTCCGCCCCCAGTTCCGCCAGCCGGTTCCAGAGGGCAGGCAAATCCTCCTCCGGGTCAATGGGGGTTTTCACCGTGCGGATCACGTCGCCGGCATCCAGTTCTTCCGCCATATACATGATGGAAACGCCGGTTTCCGCGTCGCCGTTGAGCATGGCCCAATTGATGGGCGCCGCCCCCCGGTACTTCGGCAGCAGGGAGGCATGGACATTCACGCAGCCAAGAGGCGGCACATCCAGAATGTCTTTGGGCAGGATGCGGCCGTAGGCCACCACCACAATCAGCTCCGGCGACAGGGACTTCACGATTTCCAGTGCCGTCCCGTCCCGCATTTTCACCGGCTGGTACACCGTCAGCCCCTGTGACAGGGCATATTCCTTTACAGGAGAAAAGGTCACCTTATTCCGGTTCCGGGGCTTGTCCGGCTGAGTGAATACGCCGCAGATCTCATGGCCGTCCTCCACCAGACGCTTCAGGGACACCGCCGCAAAATCCGGCGTCCCCATAAAGAGAATCCGCATTACTCTTCGCCCTCCAGATATTCCTTCAGTTCCTCGTCGGTGAGGAAGTGGTCGATATGCTCCACAAACAGGTGGCCGTCCAGATGCTCAATCTCATGGCAGAAGGCCCGGGCCGTCAGCCCCTCGGCCTCCGCCTCGAACCAGTCGCCGTCCCGATCCTGTGCCCGCACCCGCACCCGGTTGGGGCGGGTGACAATGCCCCATCTGCCGGGGAGGCTCAGGCAGCCCTCCAGTCCCGTCTGCTCCCCGCTCTGGGCGATGATCTCCGGGTTGATGAGTTCCAGATACTCCTCGCTTTCCTCGTCCAGCACCAGACATACCCGGCGCAGGATGCCCACCTGGGGCGCGGCCAGCCCGGCGCCGTTGGCGTCCGCCAGCGTTTCGGCCATATCGTCCAGCAGGTCGTGCAGCCGCCGGTCAAACTTTTCCACCGGGCGGCAGACCTTTGTCAGGCACTCGTCACCCTGTTCCACAATCTTTCGCAATGCCATATGCGGCACCTCCTTGATTTGATGGCGGCGTCAGTCCGCCGCATTATGATCCACAAACAGATTCAGCCTCCGGTTGGCGCTGTCTCCGGCAAATTCCCGCTGAAGCCACGCCAGCATCTCCCGGGTGGGCCGGTCATTCCGTCCCACCAGTGTGCAGCGGTAGCGGTAGCGGTTGTTCACCTTCAGCACCGGCGCCGGCGCCGGCCCCAGAACCTCCGGTTCTCCGGCGGCCAGTTCCGGCCGGCGGCACATCTGCCGCAGGCTCTCCCGGAGGGAAACGGCGGCTCGCAGCACCCGCCCCTCCTCCGTGCCGGAAACCGTCACGGTGAAAAAGTCCGCAAAAGGCGGATAGCGCCGCAGGCGGCGCATCCGGATTTCGCTTTCGTAAAATGCGTCATAATCCTGCCGGGCGGCGCACTGAATCACGTCGTTTCCCGGGGTGTAGGTCTGGATGACCGCCCGGCCGCTCCGACCTCCCCGGCCTGCCCGCCCTACCACCTGCGTCAGCAGGCTGAAGGTGCGCTCCGCCGCCCGGTAGTTGTCCACATACAAGGACAAATCCGCCGACAGCACCCCTGCCAGCGTCACATTCTCAAAATCCAGCCCCTTGGCAACCATCTGGGTGCCCAGCAGGATAGGCACCCGCTCCTGTTCAAAGGTTTGCAGAATCGCCTCATGGCCGCCGGTGGTGGTGTCGGCGTCCATCCGCAGGATGCCCGCCTCCGGGAACAACTCCCGCAGTTCCTCCTCCACCTTCTGGGTGCCGGTGCCGATGTGCTTCATCCAGCCGCCGCATTCCGGACAGGTGTCCGATGCCGGCTGGGAGTGGCCGCAGTAATGGCACATGAGCCGCCCATTGGCGGAGTGATAGGTCATGGCCACGCTGCACCGGGGGCACTGGGGCACATAGCCGCACTCCCCGCATTGCAGGTACCGGCTGCTGCCCCGTCGGTTGAGAAGCAGGATACTCTGCTCCCCGGTGTCAAGGTTCCGCTCCAGTTCCCGCCGCAGAAGCCCGCCGATGAGGCCGGGATTCCCGGCCCGCACCTCTTCCCGCATATCCGCAATCAGGACGTCCGGCAGGGCCTTTTCGTTATAGCGCCGCCGCAGCAGCGCCTTGTGATAAATCCCCTGCTCCGCCGCCCAGGCGGATTCCACCGCAGGCGTTGCGGAGCCAAGCACCAACGCCGCCCCCTCCCGGGCGCAGAGGTATTTGGCGATTTCCCGGGTATCGTAGCGGGGGGCGTTTTCGGATTGATAGCTTCCCTCCTGCTCCTCGTCCATGACGATAAGGCCCAGATTTTTCAGGGGGGCAAAAATGGCGGAGCGGGTACCCAGCACCACGCTGACCTCCCCCCGGCGGATGCGCTTCCACTGGTCGTAGCGCTCCGTCATCTTCAGGGAGCTGTGAAGCATTGCGGCTTTACTGCCGAAGCAGGAACTGAATTTCCGCATCATCTGCGGCGTCAGCACAATCTCCGGCACCAGAACCACGGCGGTTTTCCCCAGTGCCAGCGTTTCCTGCACCAGCCGCAGATAGACCTGGGTTTTTCCGCTGCCGGTGACCCCCTGCAGCAGGGTTACGGAGGGCCTGTCCCCCCGAATCCGCTCCAGAATTTCCTCATAGGCCGTCTGCTGCTCTTCATTCAGCACAATCTCCGGCCCCGGCTCCACGTTTTCAAAGGACGGCACCCGCAGCAGTTCCTCCTGAGAGAAGGCAATCAGCCCCGCCTTTTCCATGGCTTTCAGAGTGCGGGGAGACACGCCGGTATAGTAGCACACCTCCGCCGCCGGGCTTCGTCCCGCAGCGGCCAGAAAGTTTACCACCTCATACCGCGCCGGGGCGGAACGGCGCTTCGGCTCCGTCAGGGCAAAGGCGTCCTCCGCATCCACGGCAAGTTCCACCATCCGGTGGAACTTGTCCCCGGTTTTCCGGCGGGCATCAGTTTCGCAGCGGAGGACACCGGCCTTCTGCAGCGCTTTCAGCGTCTTTTCCGCCTCCGCTCCAAAGGCGTCCCGGAAAAGGCGGCTCTCTCCCCGGCCTCCCTGCTGCTCCAGCAGCTTCAGGATTCCGGTGCCGCCGGGAATCTCCCCGGCGGCGGCCGCCGCCGCTTCCGGCTCCATGGCCGGTGACCAGACCTCCCGCATCCCGTACCACAGGCCGGTAGGCAGGATGGTTCTGGCCGCCTCAAACACGGTGCAGAAATATCGCCCCCGCATCCACAGCGCCAGTTCGATGCCGGCCTTGTCCAGCACCGGCTCCGGGTCCAGAACCCGGCGAACCGCCTTGATTCCCGGCAGCTTGGCGCCGCGGCTCCGTTTGAGTATCAGCGCCTCGCTCTCCCGGTTTCCCCGGCCGAAGGGCACCATCACCCGGGCGCCGGGAACCGCCGTATCCAGCAGTTCCTCCGGCACCAGATAGTCATAGGGCTTATCAATGGAATAGGGCGCGGCGCTGACCGCAGCCTTTACAATGTCCACGGCCTCCATGCCTCGCCCTCCTCCGTCAAAGGCAATATTCTCAATTATCCACAGAAATGGTCAGATCCATACCGCTGGCATCGATCTTCCCGTCTGCCACCTCATGGATGGCCAGAGTCACCGGCTTTTCCTCCAGCTGGATTCCGGCGTCCTCCGCGTCCTCGGCAATCTGGCGCGCCCGGAGAGCCACCACATTCACCAGCATATAGCGGTTGGGGATCCGGCTGTTGAGTTTGCTCATAGAAGGATACAGCATCATAAAAATCTACTTCCAATCTGCCGCTGTGCGGCTTTTATTTTATGAAAATCCGGGAAATCTCCGGCGGTCATTCCGCCAGAATGGACATCCGCTCCCGGGGCTTGCAGTGCTCGGCGGTGATGATGGCGTCCAGCTCCCGGACGGCGTTCTCCACCGTGTCGTTGACCACAAAATAATCATAGGTATGGGCAGTCTGGAACTCCACCTTGGCCCGGAGCAGGCGCTTCTGCACCTTGTCGGAATCGTCGGTGCCCCGGTCTTTCAGCCGGCGCTCCAACTCCTCCCAGCTGGGCGGGGCAATGAAGATGCGCACCGCGTCCGGCCGCTTGCTGGTCACCTGAATGGCACCCTGCACCTCAATATCCAGAATCACATCCTGTCCCTTTTCCATGGCCTGATCCACAAAGCGCTTGGGGGTGCCGTAAAAATTGCCCACATACTCCGCATATTCCAGAAACTGATCCATGGCGATCCACTTCCGAAAGGAATCCACGTCCATGAAATGGTAGTGGATGCCGTCCAGTTCGCCGGGGCGGGGCGGACGGGTGGTGGCGGACACGGAAAAATACAGGTTCTTCCGTTTCTCCAGCAGGGCGCTGAGCACGGTGCTCTTCCCCACGCCGGATGGGCCGGAAATAATAAATGTCTTGCCTTTGATCATACTTCTCCCTCTTGCTCCTTCGGGCTGAACCGCTCCGGCGGCAGCGCCGACAAAATCACATGGTCGCTGTCCATAATGAAGATGGACGCGGTTTTGCGGCCGTAGGTGGCGTCAATCAGCATCCCACGCTCCCGGGTTTCCTGCACCATCCGCTTGATGGGGGCGGAATCCGGGCTGACGATGGCCACCAGCCGCTCACGGGACACCAGATTCCCGAAACCGATGTTAATCAGTTCCATGGCTCACTCCACGTTCTGAACCTGTTCCCGCATCTTCTCCACCTCGGCCTTGAGTCCCACCACCACCTGGGCGATGGCCACGTCGCAGCACTTGGAGCCGATGGTGTTGGACTCCCGGTTCACCTCCTGAATCAGGAAGTCCATCTTCCTGCCCATAGGTTCGTCGGATTCCAGCATGGTGCGCAGCTGCGCCACATGGCTCCGCAGGCGGACGGTTTCCTCATCCACGGCCACCTTATCGGCGTAGATGGCGGCCTCCTGCAAAATCCGCTGGGGGTCGATGGCGGTGCTCTGGAGCACCTCCTCCATCCGGGCGGTCAGTTTCGCCCGATACTCCGCCACGGTTTCCGGAGAGCGCTTTTCCACCTGAGACGTGTAGTCCTCAATGCAGCACAGGCGGCTGCCGATGTCCTCCGCCAGCTTCCGCCCCTCCACGGCCCGCATGGCGTTGTACGCCGCCAGTGCCTGCTCCGTCACAGCGCAGAGGTCGGCGGACACCGTTTCCAGATCCTCGTCCGCCTTGGTGACGGTAAGGACGTCCGGGAAGCGGGACAACTGCTCCGCCGTCACCTTCGTCTCCGTGCCGCAGACCTCCGACAGTTCCGTCAGGGCAGCGGCGTACTGCGCCGCCAGTTCCCGGTTGACAGTGACCTTCGCCACATCCGCCGCCGAGGCGTCCACGGTGATGAACACATCCACCTTACCCCGGGAGACGGCCTTCTGGACGCACTGCTTCACAGCGTCCTCCGCGAAGCCGTACATCCGGGGCATCTTCACGGTGCAGTCCAGATACCGGTTGTTGACGGAGCGGACTTCCACGGTAATATCCCGTCTGTTCCGCAGTTCCCTTGCCCGGCCATAGCCGGTCATGCTTTTAATCACGCTGAATCCTCCTCTGTTTTACGGACAAACGCCTTCCGCAAATGGCTCTTCACCCCTGCCGGAGCACGTTCCATCCGGTTTTCACACTTTCAGCAGCAGATAATAGGCACCCCGCCGCTGCACGCAGACCACAGGCAGCACAGGGGCAGGCAGAGATTCCCGCCGCACAGATCCGTCCCGAAGACGGTGCCGCCGGGGGTGTACGCCTGCCGGGGGCCGTTTTCCATATAGTCCAGCGCCTGCCGGTACTCCGCATTGCCCGGATCCATCTGGCAGGCGGTTTCATAATAGCGCTT
Organism: uncultured Dysosmobacter sp.; assembly: GCA_934636905.1. GTDB lineage: Bacteria > Bacillota > Clostridia > Oscillospirales > Oscillospiraceae > Oscillibacter. The sequence continues at coordinate 10,437 of CAKUBJ010000005.1, forward strand.
TGCCTCGTCCATCCAGCCTCTGCGGCAGCACACGGCGCCTTTCAGGAAATTCCACTCGGCGTTGTGGTCGCCGTAACCGGCCAGCAGGGCTTCCGCACGGCTCAGATCCCCGATCCGGATGGCATAGCGCACCTGCTGCAGCACGGTGCCGCCGGCATAGCCCGGATTTCCGTAGCTGCCGTAAGCGCTCTGCTGATACCCGCCGGCGCCGCCGCGGCCGCTGCGCTCCTTGGTGATCTGCTCATAGGCCGCGTTGATTTCCTTCATTTTCTCCTGCGCCAGATCCGCCAGAGGACTGTCGTGGTAGTTGTCCGGATGGTATTTCCGGGCCAGATTCCGGTACGCTTTCTTGATCTCCTCATCGGTGGCGGTTCTTGGAACGCCCAGGACATCATACGGATCGTTCATATGGTTTCCTCAATTTCTCTGATGTTCTTTCCAGGACGGCTGCGGCGGAAGGTGCCGTCCAGCACGGCGTGTCCCACCCGGAACAGCCCGGTGTAAAAGGTGGATTCCAGAACGGCTGTCCACACGCCGAAATCCCACAGTTCAAAGGCCGCCGCCATCCGGTGGATGGAATGATCCAGCGTCAGGGCAAAGTCCCGGCGGCTCTCCGGCGTCCAGACGCCGTTTTTCAGGCCGTACCGCAGCGCCACCGGATTATAATTCCCGCTCTCCCCGTCGCGCTTCAGGTCGTCGGCGGCGTCAATCAGGTAGACCCAGCGTCCCAGATGATAGAGAATCTGTTCCAGAATCCGCCGCCGGGTGGGATCCTCAATTTCCGCCGATGCGCCGGACAGCAGCACCGCAAAGGTGTCCGCCGCCCTGTCCATGGAGAGATCCTCCGCCGTTTCCAGCGCATGCAGCAGCCGAAGCTGGCGGCGCACGGCAGCGTCAAATTCCGGCCGGAAGGCAGCGGCCTTCCGGTAGGCTCCTTCCAGAAACTGCGCACCGCCCCGGTATTTCAGGCCGGCAGCCCAGGTGTGATCCTCCGCGCCGTCCCGCAGCTGCCAGTATGCCAGAATCACGCTCTCGTCCGCCGCCAGCTCCATGGCGGCCGTCGGCTCCAGATAGGGGCGCTTCTTCACCGGGCTGACCCAGCACCGCCCCGCGTTTTCCGCGTCTGCCGTCCCGTTGGACAGCAGGATGGCCAGATAGGTGAAATCGTAATTCAGAATCATCCGCGCCGCCTGCCCGTACCGCCGGGAGAGGGTGTGGCACAGCCCGCAGTACATGGTGCGGAAGCGGTTCAGTTCCCCCTCCGGCAGATCCTGCGCAGGGGGACGCACATACCCGAACATCAGAACACCCGGACAATGGTGAAGGACAGCCCGCCCCGGGCCTTGACCCGGCGGTCATACCAAACGGCCAGGACGATGCCCAGAACGGCGCCTGCCACCGCCGCGGCATACTGCGCCGCCACGCTGTCCGTCAGCGCCAGCGTCACAAGATAGCCCGCCAGAAACAGCACCACGGGAATCAGGTAGACAAAGCTGATGATTTTCAGCATTTTCTTGGTGTCGCTCTCCACCACTACCTTCTCCCCCGGCTTTGCCCCCACGGTGTTCAGCGCCCGGGCGTAGACGGAAACCCCGCTGACGCCGCAGCCTGCACATTCCTCGCAGTCGTGGCCGCAGGCGGACTTCCGGGGCACGGAAATCTCCGCGTGGGACGCGTCCAGAATTCGTTCAACCGTTGCAATCTGTGTCATGGTATCGCTCCTAAGTTCTTGTATGGGAAATTTCCGGGGACGGCTGCTCCACCGGCTCCGGGATCCGGATCTGCACCTGATAGGTGCCGGAAACACCCACGGTGTCGCCGACTTCAATCTGCGCCGGCACCATGTAGGTGCCGGAGGCCACGGCATAGTCACTGAGATCCGCCGTCACCGTCACGTCTTCCCCGGTGATGCCCTCCAGTTCCGCTGCGGTGCCGAAGAGGTGGACGCTGAGTTCTTCCGTCAGGATTTCCACCGTCCGGTCTGCCGGCGGGTTGGTCAGCTGAATATTCTGCGTCACCACATCCATCGAGGTTCTGTCCGGATAGCCGATTTCCAGCGTGGCGCGGGTGACGCCGCTGAGGTTCTCGCACCCGTCCGGCATCAGGATGGCATAGCTGTGGGTGGTGTTCTCCGTGGTGACGTTCAGCAGGTCAAAGCTATCCAGTATGATGGTGTCCATGTTGTTCAGCACGGAGGCGTCGCCGGAAACCACAATGCTCTCCGGCTTGAGGCTGTACACCATATCCGCCAGCCTTGCGCCGGGGGCTTCCTGGAAGTCCACCCGCAGCTTCAGTTCCTTGGTGACATACACCGGCAGCGTCGCCTGAATCTGTCCGGCTTCGGCATGGATGCCGGAAGCGTCCACAATCTGCCCCTCCGCGTCGTAAAGCTGGTAGTCCAGCAGGGCCGTGACGGTTTCTCTGGCGTTCCGGCCGATGTCGAAGGTTACCTTGGCATAGCTGACGTGTTCAATGTCCTCCTTCTGTCCCCGGATGGCAATGGACGTCTGGGACAGCTGCACCTTTCCGGCGGAGTAGCCCTCCGCCACGTTGCCGGTCAGTTCACAGCGAAGTTCCACTTCCTTGTGGCTCAGTTCGCAGATGTTCACCGTGGCGGCATAGATGCTCTGCTTGTCAATGGTGGTATTGGACTGGTTGAATTGCCGATCCGTATAGGAGGGGGTGACGGTAACCGTCTGCACCCCTGCGGCGGTGATGCCGGAGAGATCCGCCGTCACCCGCACCTTGGAGCGATCCAGCTGGACAATGTGGCGCCGCCGGCCCTTGAAGGTGATGTCCACGGTGGTGCTGGTGCCGCTGTTCTCGGTTTCCTCCAGCATCAGCCCCTTGTCGGTCAGGGCGTCCTCGTTGATATACTCGATGGGGATGCCGGAAACGGTCTGCGTCACCACCCGGCCGCTGGATTCGTCCACATAGTACCAGACCCCCGCCGCAATGACGATGGACAGGATCAGGTACAGGATTTTCCACAGATGCTGATTGTTATTCATCCTCCGCACCTCCGTTCTTCTTGCCCCTCAGCAGTGCCGCCAGGCTGAACTTCGGCTTGTCCGAATCGTCCTCCTCCCGGGGAAGCAGTTCGTTCCGCAGGAGGTTTTCCAGGGTTTCCGCCATGAGGTGCCGCTTGAGCATTCCCCCCACGGCAACGGAGATGGAGCCGGTTTCCTCGGACACGATCACCACCACGGCGTCGGAGTTCTCACTCATGCCGATGCCGGCACGGTGCCGCATTCCCAGATCCCGGGAGAGGTTCACGTTCTTGCTCAGGGGCAGCATACAGCCTGCCCCCAGCACCCGCCCGTGGCGCACGATCACGGCACCGTCGTGCATGGGTGCCTTGACAAAGAAGATGTTTTTCAGCAGTTCGCTGGAAACGGCGGCGTCCAGCACCGTGCCGCTGCGCACCATGTCGTCCAGCAGGATCTCCCGCTCAAAGACAATCAGGGCGCCGGTGCGGGTCTGGGACATTTCCGTGCAGGCCAGCACCGTCTGGCTGATGGCCCGCTCCACGGCCCCGACGGACTCCTCATGGACAAAAAACGCCATCAGGCGGCGGCTGCCCACCTGCTCAAGAATCCGCCGGATCTCCGGCTGGAACAGGATGATCAGCGCCAGCAGCCCCAGATTCACCATGCGGGTCATGATATAATTGATCCCGTTGAGATGCAGGGCGGAGGACGCCACCAGCGCCGCCAGAAAGATCAGCAGTCCCTTTACCAGACTGGCCGCCTTGGTGCTCTGCACCAGAGTAAAAATCTTGTACAGGGCAAAGGCCATGATGGCAATATCCAGAATATCCGAAATCCGGATGGTCAGCAGATACCGCACCACCCAACCGCCCAGCTGCGCAAGCGTTATTTCCATGGTTCGTCCTCACCTCTCTGCACCCGCCCCCGGCTTCCCAACGCCGGGGGCATGGGCATTCGTATTTGTATTATAGAGAAATTCCCTGTAAAATTCAAGGAAAACCATTAAAAATTCACGCCCTGTTCAGAATTTATTTTGAAATGTCCTCCACCGCCTGTACCAGCGTGTCCGCTTCCCGGAGGGTGTTGAAGGTGGAAAAGCTGACGCGGACGGTGCCGGTGTCCAGCGTCCCCGCCGTCCGGTGCGCCAGCGGGGCGCAGTGAAGCCCTGCCCGGACGGCAATTCCCCGCTCCGCCAGTGCTTCCCCTACCGCTTCCGCGTCCCGCCCCGGAATCCGGAAGGAGAGGACGCCGGCCTGTGCCGCCCCTTCCGGCAGGGCGAATACCTCCACTCCCGGAAGTCCTGCCAGCCCCTCTGCCGTCCGCCGGGTCAGGGTGTGCTCCCGGCGCAGGATGGCCTCCGTCCCCTGCCGGCGCACAAACTCAACCCCGGCCAGCAGCCCCGCGATGCCGGGCATATTGTGGGTGCCGGCCTCCAGCCGATCCGGCAGGAAGTCCGGCATATCCTGACTGAGGGAGATGCTGCCGGTGCCTCCTTCCATCAGGGGCTTTGGCTTCGCGTCCCGGCCGCACAGCAGGACGCCGGTGCCCTGAGGGCCGTACAGCCCCTTGTGTCCCGGCATGGCGATATACGCCGCCCCCAGCGCCTCCAGATCCAGCGGCAGGATTCCCGCAGACTGGGAGGCATCGATCATCAGGGGCACCCCCTGCCGGCGGCAGACGGCCGCCACCGCCTCCACCGGCTGCACAAAGCCGAACACGTTGGACACATGGGTGCAGATCACGGCGTCCACGCCGGGGTGTACCAGAGCCTCAAAGGCCTCGGTCACTGCCTCGGGGTGGAACAGCGGCCCGTCCGCCACGGACACTTTCGCCCCCAGCGCCGCCAGAGGGCGGGTCACGGCATTGTGCTCATAGCCGGAGATAACGGCGCTGCCTCCCGGCGGCACCAGTGATTTGACGGCAATGTTCAGGGCGTGGGTGGCGTTCATGGTCAGCACCACCTGCTCCGGGCTTCTGACGTGAAACAACTCCGCCAGCTCTGACCGGCACCGGAAGGCCGTCTCCGCCGCCTGCATGGCCAGCGGGTGCCCGCCCCGCCCCGGGGAACTCATGGTGTTCAGCGCCTCCACCATGGCGCGGGCCACGGAGGGAGGCTTCTGAAAGGTGGTGGCTGCGCTGTCCAGATAAATCATAGGCTCAGCTCCCGGAAGGCCGCACCCTGACGGCCATAGACCCGCAGGGGCCCCAGCCCCGCCCCGTTCAGAACCGGCAGTGCCCGCCCCAGCGCCTGCGGCTCAATCTGCACCACATAGGCACAGCCCAGATCCGCCAGATCCCGGGGGGCACGGTAAATCCGGTTCCGGATGCCGACTCGGCTCAGCGCTTTCTGCATCCGCTGCGCGTACGTCACGGAGCGGGCAAGAATCAGATAATCGTCCACAGTCGTTCCTCCTTATCGCTCTCACATGGACGTGATAACAGCAAAATACGGAAAAGGGAGACGTACATGAGTACGTCTCCCTTTACTATATGCCAAATGCAGCCGGGGGGTCACCTGGCCTTCTCCACCAGCACCACGGCGTGAGCCGCCATGCCGGAGCCGTCTCCGGTGAAGCCCAGCCCCTCCTCCGTGGTGGCCTTTACATTCACCTGCTCCGGGTCGATTTCCAGTGCGGCGGCGATATTTTCCGCCATGTTCTGCCGGTAAGGGCCTACCTTCGGCGCCTGCGCCAGCAGGACGGCGTCGATATTCACCACGGTGAAGCCCTTCTCTCTCAGCAGGCGCCCCACCTCCGCCAGCAGCTTCAGGCTGGAAATCCCGGCATAGGCCGGGTCGGTGTCCGGGAAGAGTTTTCCGATGTCCCCCAGCCGGGCTGCCCCTGTCAGTGCATCCATGACGGCGTGGGTCAGCACGTCCGCGTCCGAGTGTCCCAGAAGCCCCTTTTCATAGGGGATTTCCACGCCGCCCAGAATCAGCTTCCGTCCCTCCGTCAGGCGGTGGACGTCATAGCCGTGTCCAATTCTCAGATTCGTCATGTCCGTGCCTCCCGCTCTGCCAGAATGGCCTCCGCAACGGTCAAATCCATGGGGGTGGTGATTTTCAGGTTCTCCTCGTCGCCGTCGATTAAGTAGACTACTTTCCCCAGCCGCTCTACGGCAGAGCAGTCGTCGGTGACGGGCACGTTGTTTTCCAGCGCCGACTGTAACGCCGCCTTCAGCAAATCCGCCTCAAACACCTGCGGGGTCTGCACCGCCCGGAGGGTGCTGCGCTCCGGCGTGCCGGTAACTGCGCCGTCTTCCGCCACGGTTTTAATTGTGTCCTTCACCGGGACGGCCGGAGCGGCGGCGCCGCACTTTGCCGCCGCCTCCACCACCCGGTTGATAAGTGCCGGCGTCACCAGCGGGCGGGCGCCGTCCTGCACCGCCAGCAGCTTTGCCTCCGGGGAGGCTTCCAGCGCCGCCAGCAGCACGGAGTGGCACCGGTTCTCCCCGCCCCGGATGACTTTGGTGCACTTGGTAATGCCGTAGGTTTTGCAGAGATTGGAAATCTCCACCAGCGCGTCCTCCCGGGCGGCAATCACGATTTCGTCAACGGAGTCCGCCGTCTGTAAAGCCGTCAGCGTCCGCAGCAGCACCGGGACGCCGTCCAGAAACTCCATCAGCTTATCCACACCGCCCATGCGGCTGGAGCTGCCCGCCGCCGCCACCAGCGCCGTGCAGAACGGCCGGTTCACCTCTCTGATTTTCCGAAACAGGGAACGCATGGCTTTCACCTCTTTTTATCCAGATTCTTTCTGATGTGCCCCATGGCAGCCAGCAGTATGACGGCCAGTGCCGCGGTGTAAAGACCCTGCACTTTCAGATGCGCATACCAGGGCGCCGGCTGCATGGCGCAGAAACCCGGGTGTGCCTTAAAGTCCCAATACCGGCAGGCACAGCTGCCCAGAAACACGCCGACACTGCACCCCAAAAAGATGTTCAGTATCTGATAAAGCCGCTTCATTTCAGCATCTCCGCAAATTCGTCCTCCGTCAGCACGGGGATTCCCAGCTGCTGCGCCTTGGTCAGCTTGCTGCCGGCGGCTTCTCCAGCCACCACATAGGTGGTCTTTTTGGAGACGGAGCCGCTGGCCTTGCCGCCCCGGAGGGCAATCTCCTTTTCGGCGGTTTTCCGGTCGAACCGGGTCAGGGTGCCGGTGAGGACAAAGGTCATGCCGGCAAAGCGGTCGTCCACCTTCTGCACGGTGCTCTCCATGTTGACCCCTGCCGCCTTCAGCCGGGCAAGGAGGTCTTTCGCCTGCGGCTGGTGCAGGTAACTCACGATGCACTTCGCCGTAATCTCCCCTACGTCCGGAATCTCCGTCAGTTCCTCCACGGAGGCTGCGGACAGGGCGTCCATGGTGCCGAAGTGCTGTGCCAGCACCGCCGCGGCCTTCTCCCCCACCTGCCGGATACCAAGGCCGTAAATCAGCTTGCCCAGGTCGTTGGCCTTGGATTTTTCAATGGCGCGGATGAGGTTCTCGGCGGATTTCGCCCCCATCCTGTCCAGCTGCGCCACATCCTGCGCATGGAGGTCATAGAGATCCGCCGCGTTGGCAATCAGTCCCCCCTCCACCAGCTGCGACACCACCGCCGGGCCAAGGCCCTCGATGTCCATGGCATCCCGGCTGGCAAAATGGGTCAGGTTCCGCTGAAGCTGGGCGGGGCACTCCGCGCCGGTGCAGCGGAGGGCGGCGCCGTCCTCATCCCGCACTGCCGGCGCACCGCACACCGGGCAGACCGACGGCAGCGTGTAAGGCTTTGCCCCCTCCGGGCGCTTCGACACGTCCACGGACAGGATTTCCGGGATGATTTCCCCCGCCTTCTGCACCAGCACCGTATCGCCGATGCGGATGTCCTTTTCCGTGATGAAATCCTGATTGTGGAGGGTGGCGCCGGTGACGGTGGTGCCCGCCAGCCGCACCGGGGTCAGCGCCGCCTTGGGCGTCAGCACGCCGGTGCGCCCCACCTGCACCACAATGTCCGTCACCACGGCATACTTCTTCTCCGGGGGGTACTTGTAGGCCACCGCCCACTTGGGGAATTTGGCCGTGGAGCCAAGAACGGTGCGGTCTGACAGGCTGTTTACCTTGACAACCGCGCCGTCAATATCAAAGGGGTAGTTCATCCGCTCATCGTTGATGCGGAAAATCTCCGCCTGAATCTCCCCCGTGCCATGCAGCGTTTTCCGGGGAATCACCTTGAAGTGCTGGGACGCCAGATAGTCGATGGTTTCGGAGTGGGACGTGAATGTCCGCCCCCCCGCCAATTGCAGGTTGAACACCGCAATGTCCAGCTGCCGCCGGGCGCAGACCTTCGGGTCCAGCTGCCGCAGGGAGCCGGCGGCGGCGTTCCGGGGATTGGCCATGAGAGGCTTGCCCTCCAGTTCCCGTCCGGCGTTGATGGTTTCGAAGACGCTGCGGGCCATATAGACCTCTCCCCGGACGATGAGCCGGGGCAGCTTCTCCGGCAGGGTCATGGGAATGGAGCGGATGGTGCGGAGATTCTCCGTCACGTCCTCCCCCACCCGGCCGTCCCCCCGGGTGGCGCCCCGGACGAACACGCCGTCCCGGTATTCCAGCGCCACGGACAAGCCGTCCACCTTCGGCTCCACGGAGTACTCCGCCATGGGGCCGAGAATTTCCTCCGTTTTTTCGCAGAATGCGGCCACCTCGTCTTCGTTGAACACATCCTGCAAACTCTCCAGCGGCACCTCATGGGTGTAGGGCCGGAAGGCATCCAGAATCTTCCCCCCTACCCGCTGGGTAGGGGAATCCGGGGTGATTTCCTCCGGATGCGCCGCCTCCAGTTCCTCCAGACGGCGGTTCAGCCGGTCATATTCATAATCCGGAATCACCGGGGCGTCCAGCACATAATAAAGATAGCCCTGTTCCGTGAGATAGTCCCGCAGGAAAGCCATCTCATCCTTATAATCCCGAAACTCCGTGCGCAGCTCCATGGAGCGTCCTCCTTAGTCTTTGTTGAGTATGTAGTCTTTGGCATCGTCAGCGTAGGCCGCCGGGTCGGTGGCAAAGTAGGTATAGGTTTCCGGCACGTCTCCCACAATCACCGTTTCCGCCACGGTAATCTCGTTGCTCACCTGGGTCACGGTGGAATACCCCGGCAGCAGGATGCTGACATTCACGTCAATCCGCAGAACAATGCGGTGCCTTGTCTGATTGATTCCGGCGGATTCGAACTGATTTTCAAACCGGGCGGAGGAGGAGCCTACCGACTCCATCCGCACGGAGATCCGAGGGCCGCGCCCCGCCAGCAGCGGCGAGCCGGTGAGGCTCCCCACTGGAATAGACAGCTCCCGGGCAGACACCTGATCAATCCGACTGAGAATCAGGTTCAGGATCTGGGATTGCAGCCGGTTAAAGGCCGCCATATTGCTGCGCACCATGGTGATGCGCCCCTCGTTGTCCTTCTCCCAGCTTACCAGCTGCTCATAGGCAATCTGGCCGCTGTCAATGGCCTCGTTCACCGCCTGATAGACAATGCGGTTCACCGCGTTGGACACCCGGGTGGCGGCAAGGCTCCCCAGCAGGGGGCGCAGCTGCGCCCCGGCGTACAGCAGAAAAGCCAGCAGGCCGGACACCGTCAGAAACAGCAGCACCCGCCGCACCTGACCGCCGTCCACCCTCCGGCAGCGGCGGAAAAATCCCAGTCTCACGCCCTCACCTCCCCGCTTCGGCTTCTTCAGCCTATGCGGGATGGGTTATCCATTATTTCAGTTCGTTGACAATGGCCTTGAATACCCGGCCCCGCTCCATGAAGTTGGCAAAGCGGTCAAAGGATGTGCTGGCCGGGGAGAGAATCACCACGTCCCCCGGCCGGGCAGCTTCATCGGCCATGGCCACCGCCTGATGGTAATCCGACACGTCCCGGATTTCCAGCCCGCGGTAATTCTCCGCCTGCTCCACGGCCTCCCGGATGACACCGGCGGTTTTGCCGCACAGCAGCAGCAGCTTCACATGGTCATTCACCACCGGCCCCAGAGGCGCGTAGCTGATGCCCTTGTCCTTGCCTCCGGCAATGAGAATCACCTTCTCCGGGAAGGCCTTCAGTCCCGCAATGGTGCGGCTGGGGCTGGAGGCGATGGAGTCGTTGTACCAGCGGACGCCGTTCCGGGTGCGAATCAGTTCGATGCGGTGCTCCACCCCGGCGAAGGTTCGCGCAATCTCCCGCATGGTTTCGTAGGATACCATCCCCCGGGAGGCGGCAAAGGCCGCCATGTAGTTTTCAATATTGTGGACACCGGGCAGCAGAATCTCCTTTGTCTCCATGATGGGGGTTACCACGCCCTTCACAGCCTCGTAAATCACGCCGTCCTCACAGAAGACGCCGTTGTCCACCCGCCGCTGCCGGGAGAACCAGCGAACCTCCCCCACGGCTTTGGCAGCCTGTTTCACCGTGTCCCCATTGTCGGCGTTGAACACTGCAATGTCGTTGGCAGACTGGTGGGTAAAGATGTTTGCCTTGGCATCCACATACTCCTGATAATCCTTGTGGACATCCAGATGGTTGGGTGACAGATTGGTAGTCACGGCAATGTGGGGGCTTTTCTGCATGGTCATCAGCTGGAAGGAACTGAGTTCCAGCACCACTGCGTCCTCCGGCGCCATCTCCGGCGTGTCGCACAGCAGGGGGTGGCCGATGTTGCCGCCTACATGAACCATGTTCCCCTCCGCCGCCAGCAGCCTGGAGAGGATGGTGGTGGTGGTGGTTTTTCCGTCGGAGCCGGTAACCGCCAGAATGGGACAGGGGCAGACCTCAAAAAACGCCTCCATCTCCGAGGTGATGACGCTGCCGTTGGCGGCAGCCGCCGCCAGTTCCGGCACATCCGGCCGCAGGCCGGGGGTGCGGAAAATCACATCCTCATGCAGTTCCGCCAGATACCCGCTGCCCAGACGCAGATGGCAGCCCTGTGCCGCCAGCGCCTGCCCCAGTTCTCCCAGCGTCTCCTTTTTGTCCCGGGCGGTGACGTCAATCCCCCGCTCCAGCAGCTTTTCAATCAGCGGGCGGTTGGAAACCCCCACGCCGATGACGCCGACACTCTTTCCCTCCAGGGATTTCAGATATTCCTCAAAACTCATAAAACGCTCCTTTATGCAAACCCTCCGCCGGACAGGTACCTGCCGGCGCGGTGCGCTTTCTCATACCAATCAGATGTATCATATCACACACCGGCGAAAAATACAACGCAGACACCGGTTTTTTCCCGTCCTGTTCCCCCTGCCGTCCGCCCCTTGACAAACGTTATATTTTTTAATACAATGTGATGTGGTTTTTCAAACTAAATTTTCATCCGTCCGGCAGGGTGTCCCCCCCCTGCCGTAAGAACAGGAGCGTGCCATCATGTTGAATCTTGTCAGCGACAGCAGCTGTGACCTTTTTTCCGGGGAGTTGCCCTCTCCCTACGCCCGTCTCACCGTGGTTCCCATGTGCCTTCATGTAGGCGGACAGGATTTTCCCGACCTGCCGGGTCTGGATATTCCGGCGCTGCTGGAATCGCTGTCGCATCACCCCTCCTCCTCTGCCTGCCCCTCCCCCGCCGCCTTTGCGGAGGCCTTTGAGCAGGGAGAGGAAACCGTCTGCGTGACCATTTCCGCCAACCTCTCCGGCACCTACAACGCTGCCATGGCGGCTCGTGAGCTTGTGCTGGCCGAGCACCCGGAAAAGAAGATTTTCGTGCTGGATTCCAAAGCCACCGCCGGTGTCATGATTCTGCTGCTGCGGAAGGCCGCCCGTCTGGCGGAGGAGGGTGTCCCCTTTGAAGAACTCTGCGGGCAGCTGCTGGACTATCAGGCAAGCCTGCGCATCTGCTTTACGCTGGAACACTTTGACAATCTGGTAAAAAACGGCCGGATGCCGCCCATTGCCGGCGTCCTGCTGCAGACGCTGGGCATCCGCATCATCGCCGACGCCACCCCCCAGGGCACCATCCATGTGGCAAAGAAAGCCCGGGGAACAGCTCAGACCGCCCAGAGCATCGTCCAGCTGATGATGGAAAGCAAGCCCTGTGCCGGCAGCCGGGTCATCATCTGCCACTGCCAGAACCCGGAGGGGGCGGAGCGGCTCCGGAGCCTGATTCTGAACCGGCTCCATGTGGAATCCGTAGAGGTACTCCCCTGTCACGGCCTCACCAGCTTCTATGCCATGGACAAGGGACTGATTGTATCGTATTGACTTTTTCCTCCGTTTCCGTTACAATATCTTCCGCGAGGAAAACAGACAGCCGCGCGGAAGGGGCGAAAGGCCCTCCCGTGAGGAAAGTCCGGGCTCCACAGGGCAAGGATAACGGGTAACGCCCGCCGAAGGCGACTTCAGGAAAAGTGCAACAGAGAGATACCGCCGCCAAGGCTGCGCCATGTTGGTAAGAAGCCGGTGTTGATGAATGCTCCCCCAGCGGAAACCGCAGGGGTGTTGTGTGAAGAGGGACGAAGGGTCCCTCTTCGCGATTGCAATCATCCGCCGCAGCGTCCGATTCCGTCAGGAATCGGCTTACCGCCGGGGCGCAGCCCTGGCGGTAAGGGTGGAAAAGTGCGGTAAGAGCGCACTCAATGGCTGGGAACAGTCCATTGCTGTAAACTCTATCCGGAGCAACACCGGTATGGGAGCAGGGGCTTCGCGCCCCATGGTCGGCCCGGCCGCTCCCGGGGTGGCTTGAGCGTACCGGCAACGGTGCGTCGAGATAGATGGCTGTCAAATACAGAACCCGGCTTACAGTTTTGCTCGCACACATACAAAAGGGACGGCGGAAATCCGCCGTCCCTTTTATTTGCTCTTTTCAAATCCGAACAGATGTGCTATAATCGGAATGATGTCAGATTTGTTTGTAATTTCAGGAGGCGGCTATGGCGTTTGATTTCAAGAAGGAATACAAGGCACTTTACCTGCCGAAAAACCGGCCGGAGATTGTAACGGTGCCGGAGATGCATTATCTCGCGGTCAGAGGCGCAGGCGACCCCAATCAGAAGGGCGGCGCCTATCAGCAGGCCATCGGCGTGCTGTACGCCGTTGCGTACACCCTGAAAATGAGCGGCAAAGCCGGGTACGAAATAGCGGGCTTCTTTGACTACGTCGTCCCGCCGCTGGAGGGCTTCTGGCAGTGGGACAGGGACAGCGTCGATTCCGCCGACAAATCCGCCTTCCGCTGGATTTCCGTCATCCGCCTGCCGGATTTCGTAACGCCGAAGGACTTTGGATGGGCGGTGGAAGCGGCGTCCCGGAAGAAAAAGCTGGACTGCTCCGGGGCGGAGTTTCTGACTGTGGACGAGGGGCTGTGCGTGCAGATTCTGCACACAGGCTCCTTTGACCAGGAGCCGGCTTCCGTGGCCCTCATGGATGCGTATCTGGCTCAGCACGGATATGCGGCAGACCTGACGGACACCCGGCTCCACCACGAACTCTATCTGTCAGACCCTCGGAAAACCCCGCCGGAAAAGCGGAAAACCGTCATCCGGCACCCCATCCGGAAGCGGTAAGCGGCCTGCGGGGAACGTTCCGGCTGAATCCGCGGTTTCAGGCCGGCACGCCGGAAACCGGTTTTATCCAAAAGCCCGAAAGGAGGCGCACATGGAGCGCGTTATTTTTCACTGTGACCTGAACTGCTTTTATGCCTCCGTGGAGTTGCTCTCCCACCCGGAACTGCGGGAGGTGCCCACGGCGGTGGCCGGGGATCCTGCCTCCCGCCACGGGATCATTCTGGCAAAAAACGAGCCTGCCAAGCAGTTCGGCGTCAAAACCGCCGAAACAATCTGGCAGGCCAAAAAGAAGTGTCCCAATCTGGTGCTTCTCCCTGCCCATCACCGGCTGTACCATGAATACTCCCGGAAGGTCAACGCCATCTACGACCAGTACACGGATCTGGTGGAGCCTTTCGGCATTGACGAAAGCTGGCTGGATGTCACAAACACCCTCCACCTCTTCGGCGGGGACGCCGGAGCGCTGGCGGACGGCATCCGGGAACGGATTCATCGGGAACTGGGGCTGACCCTGTCGGTAGGCGTCAGCTTCAACAAGGTCTTTGCCAAGCTGGGCAGCGACTACAAAAAGCCGGACGCCACCACCGTCATTTCCCGGGAAAACTGGAAATCCATCGTCTGGCCCCTGCCGGTGGGCGACCTTCTGTATGTAGGCGGCGCGGCGCAGAAGCTGCTGGGGCAGTTCGGCGTGAAAACCATCGGCCAGCTGGCCTCCTGCCGGCGGGACACGCTGGAAACGCTGATGGGGAAAATGGGCACCCAGCTTTACGAATACGCCAACGGGCTGGACGCCTCCCCGGTTCGCTCCCGGCTGGACACGGAGCCGGTGAAATCCGTGGGAAACGGCACCACCTTTCCGGAAAACCTCACCACCCGTGCGCAGGTGCAGGCAGGCATTGCCGTGCTGGCGGACAGCGTCGCCACCCGGCTCCGGCGGGAGGGGCTGTATGCCGGCGGCATTCAGGTGACGGTGCGGGATCCCGCCTTCCATGACCGCTCCCGGCAGCGGCAGCTGCCTACCCCCACCCACCTCATCCGGGAACTGACCGCCGCCGCCATGGCTCTGACGGAGGAATTGTGGACGCCCCCCGCCCCCATCCGGGCGCTGACCGTCACCGCTATCCACCTCTCCCCGGAGGGGGAGTCCTACCAGCAGGCCAGCCTGTTTGACCCCGGCGCCGGCCGGCGGAATACCCGGCAGGAAAAGCTGGAGTCTGCCATGGACGCCATCCGGAAAAAATACGGCGGCGGTGCCATTGTCTTCGGCGCCGCCCGCCCCGAGAAAGAGGAGGATCCCCTGCCATGACCCGTCAGGAGGAAAAACAGCAATTACGCGCCATCGTCCGCCGTCTGGAAGCGGCGCTGACCCCGGAATACAAGGCGAAAAGCAACCGTGCCATTGTCCGCCGCCTGCTGGCCATGCCGGAATTTCAGGAGGCGGGAACCGTGTTCTGCTTTGCGGGAACGGCTCATGAGATTGACACCCGCCCCATTCTGGAGGCGGTTCTGTCCGGGGGGAAAACCCTCTGCCTCCCACTCTGCACCGCCCCCGGCAGGATGGAACCCCGGCAGGTTAGGGAGCTGGACTGCCTTGTTCCCGGCGCCTTCGGGATTCCGGAGCCGCCGGCCGATGCACCTGCCGTCCCGGCGGACGCCATCGATTTCGCCGTGCTGCCCTGCGTCACCTGCAATTACGACGGGCAGCGGCTGGGGCACGGCGGCGGATATTATGACCGCTTCCTCTCCCAATACCGGGGCGGCACGGTGCTGCTGTGCCGGGAACTGCTGATTCGGCAGGAAATCCCCTTGGAGCCTCACGACTACCCCGTCCCCTGGGTTCTCACGGAGCGGGGGCTGTATGAGGACGGGATTCCGGCGCCTTTGTGATAATAGTTCTTGCGTTTCTCTTCGATATGAGGTACAATATGTTGTATCTTATGTGTTGAGGAGGGTTTTTATGATGATTCAGGATACCATGCAGTATCTTTCCCAATGGGATCCCGAGGTGGGGGCGTCCGTTCAGGAGGAATTTAACCGGCAGCAGCGCAACATTGAGTTGATTGCCTCGGAGAATATTGTCAGCCCCGCGGTCATGCTGGCCATGGGCACCTGCCTGACCAACAAGTACGCCGAGGGGTATCCCGGCCACCGCTACTACGGCGGCTGCTACGCCGTGGACGTGACGGAGGAACTGGCGCGGCAGCGGGCCTGCCGGCTGTTCGGCTGCCGGTATGCCAACGTCCAGCCCCATTCCGGCGCCAACGCCAATCTGGCGGCTTTCTTTGCTCTGGCGCAGCCGGGAGACACCATTCTGGGCATGAATCTGGCCCACGGCGGCCACCTGAGCCACGGCAGTCCGGTGAACATCTCCGGCAAATACTTCCATGTGGTGCCCTACGGGCTGGGGGAGGACGAAAACATCGACTACGACGCCCTGCTGGAAACCGCCAGAGCCTGTAAGCCCAAAATCATCATCGCCGGTGCCTCCGCCTATCCCCGGGTCATCGACTTTGCCCGATTCCGGGCGGTGGCCGACGAGGTAGGGGCTTACCTGATGGTGGATATGGCGCACATTGCCGGTCTGGTGGCGGCGGGGCTGCACCCCTCCCCCATTCCCTATGCCGACGTGGTGACCTCCACCACCCACAAGACCCTCCGGGGGCCGCGGGGCGGCCTGATTCTCTGCAATGACGAGGCCATTTACAAGAAAATCAACTCCGCCGTGTTCCCCGGCACTCAGGGCGGCCCTCTGGAGCACATCATCGCCGCCAAGGCCGTCTGCTTCGGCGAGGCGCTGAAGCCGGAGTTCAAGGCCTACGCGGAGCAGATTGTAAAGAACGCCAAGGTGCTTTCTGAGGAACTGGTAAAAGAGGGCTTCCGGCTGGTGTCCGGCGGCACGGACAACCACCTCTGTCTGGTGGACGTCCGGAACTTCCACATCACCGGCAAGGAGTTTGAGCGGCGGCTGGACGAAGTGCAGATTACCGTCAACAAGAACACCATCCCCAACGACCCGGAAAAGCCCTTTGTCACCAGCGGCATCCGGGTAGGCACCCCTGCCGTCACCTCCCGGGGCTTCAGGGAGCCGGAGATGGTTCAGATTGCCCGCTGGATGGGACAGGCCGCCCGGGACTTTGAGGGCTGCCGGGAGCAGGTGCGCCGCGAGGTGGACGAACTCTGCCGCCGGTTCCCCATCTACCGGTAACCGCAATTCCGGTACTATCCGCTGCGTAAATCAAAAAAGATAAAAAAATTGCTTGCAGACGCCGGCAGAATGAAGTCACGGTACCAACATTCTGAACGGAGCCTGCAAGCAATTTTTATATTCATCCTGAAGCCATCATATCTGCCGGCGTCCCAATCGGCGGAACACTCCAAGCGGAAGTTCCGCGGCAATCCGGGCTTCTTCGTCAGCCGCAGGATAGAACAAAACGAAAGAACCTGCCGCCCGTGATTTACAGGCAGCAAGCCCTTTCGGCAGCTTACATGATATTTGCTTCGAATCCTGTCCGGCTTTTTGGGATGCCGCCTCCGGAGCCTTCCGCTTTCTTCGCCGTTCCTGCAGGGCAGCGGACACCGGGCAGACCGGGACTTCAAATCCAGTAGAATAAAAAATATTGCAGCACAGATCCCAGTATCCTGAGGGCAATTATGATACCGATGAGCAGGAAAACCCAGCTGACGGGAGAGGCCTTCCCTTTCCCGCTGCCGCCGATCCGCGCCGCCGGACGCGTCGGTGCCGGGCGCGGCTGCACCGGTGAAGTCCGCCGCACGCCCTTGGAAAGCCCCGTGCGCCTGCGCTCCCGGTTTTCCTCATGCAGTTCCTCGTGGACAAAGGAGCCGGCGTGGTTTTTCTCGTTAATGCCGTCCAGCCTGACCACATTGCCGCTGGCATCTACCCTGACGGATTTGGGGGGCTGGGTAAACGCGCCGCACCGGGGGCAGAAATCATCCTCATCAAAATTATAAACTTTGCCGCACTCGTGGCACCGCACCTTCTGCATCGGCCGCACATCCTTTCCCGTCCCTCCCCTTCCGGGCGCCGCCACAGAATCACGGCGAAGAGGAGAATTTGTCTGTTCCGGTTTTATTCTATCATATCCCGCCGGGTTTGAAAAGAGGGAACATGAATCCCCGGCAGGTTCCGGCTTCCGCCTGCCTGCGGCAGTTTTACAGCCAGGTGGTTTCCGTCAGTTCATCCTTTTTGGCCCGGCGCATCAAATCCTTCACCACGTCCTGCACGGCCATGCCGTGATACAGGACTTCGTAGATGCTGCGGCAGATGGGCATTTCCACCTCTGCCCGCACCGCCAGCTGGTGGATGCTCTCCGCGGCGTAATAGCCCTCCACCACGGCGCCGATTTCCGCCATGGCCTCCTGCGGGGACTTTCCCTGCCCGATGAGGATGCCCGCCCGGCGGTTCCGGGAGTGCATGGAGGTGCAGGTGACAATCAGGTCGCCCATGCCGGCAAGGCCGCCGAAGGTCTGCCGGGTACCTCCCAGCTTCTCCCCCAGCCGGGTCAGTTCCGCCATGGCTCGGGTCATCAGCAGAGCCTTGGTGTTGTCCTGATACCCCATGCCGTCACACACGCCGCAGGCCAGCGCCACCACGTTTTTCATGGCGCCGGACAGTTCCACCCCTACCATATCCCCGCTGGTATAGATGCGGAAATAGTCGTTCATAAAGGCATCCTGCACGAAGCGCGCCGTGCCTAAATCCCGGCAGGCGGACACGCAGCCGGTGGGCTGGCGGACACTGACTTCCTCGGCGTGGGAAGGGCCGGAAAGGGCAGATACTTTACAGATTCCGCCGGTAACTTCCTCCAGAATCTGGCTCATCCGGAGGTTGGTGTCCCGCTCAATGCCCTTGGAAACGCTGACCAGAACCGTCTCCGGCGTCAGGTACGGGGCGATTTTCTTTCCCGTCTCCCGCACAGCGAAGGACGGCGCAGCGCAAACCACCAGTTCCGCCCCCTTCAGGCAACTCAGGTCACCGCTGATTTTCAGCGCGTCCGGCAGGCGGACGCCCTTCAGCTTGGAATTTTCCCGTGTCTCCGCCATCTGCGCCGCCTTGGCGGGGTCGTGGGACCACAAAGTCACGTCATGGCCGTTATCACAGAGCACCATGCTCAGCGCGGTGCCCCAGCCGCCGCTGCCGACTACCACTGTTTTCATCGTTTCCTCCTATGACTTCTTCCGATGGAAGCTGAGTTTGTTTTCGTTCCCTGCCAGCAATCGTTTGATATTGGCCCGGTGCTGCCAGACCACCAGCCCCCCCAGCAGAAACGCCAGCAGGACGATGGCCGGGCGGGGATAGCAGAACCAGCTGACAAAGGGGAAGCTGGCCCCGGCCCACAGGGAGCCGAGGGACACATAGCGGGTCAAAATGGTCAGAATCAGGAAGCCCCCCCAGACCACCACGGCCACCCGCCAGTCAATCATGATGGCAGCGGTGCCGCCGGAGAGGATGCCCTTGCCCCCCTTGAAGTGGAACATACAGGGGAACATATGCCCCAGCAGGCAGAACAGCCCCGCCCAGTATTTGGCCAATGTGTCCCAGTACGCCGCTGTGAAGTCGGCGGAAATAAAAGCGGTATAGCCGCTGAACATCAGCCAGCGGGCAATCAACAGTGCCGCAACCGCTTTCAGCACGTCGCACAGAATCACCACAAAGGTCAGCGGCCCGCCGAAGGTGCGGAAAAAGTTGGTCAGCCCTGCGTTGCCGCTGCCGTGGTTCCGCACATCATCCCGCAGAATGTACTTGGAGACGATGACGGCGCCGTTGAAGCAGCCACAGAAATAGGCAATCACTGCGCTCAGCGCCAGCAGAAGAGCCAGCGGCGCGCCGTTTGGAAACAGGTTCTGCATGGTCAATCCTCCTTATCGCCCTTCTCCCGGATGGACAGAATGATGGGCGTCCCCTCCAGGCCGAAGGTGGAGCGGATGCAGTTTTCCAGATACCGCTGATAGGAGAAGTGGAACAGCCGCCGGTCATTGCAGAACACCACGAAGTGAGGCGGCTTCACGCCCACCTGCGTCATATAGTAGATCTTCAGGCGGCGGCCCTTGTCCGTGGGAGGCTGGACGCGGGTCTGGGCATCCGCCAGAACGGTATTCAGCATACCGGTGGTGACCCGGAAGGCGGCCTGATTGGCCACATAGTCGATCATATCGAACAGCTTGTCCACCCGCTGACCGGTCTTGGCGGAGATAAACAGGATGGGGGCGTAGGTCATGTAGGCCAGATCCCGGCGGATCTCCTCCGTCATCCGGGCCATGGTCTTATCGTCCTTTTCCACCAGATCCCATTTGTTCACCACGATGATGCTGGCCTTGCCTGCCTCGTGGGCCATACCGGCCACCTTGGTGTCCTGCTCGGTGACGCCCTCGGTGGCGTCGATCATAATCAGGCACACGTCTGCCCGGTCGATGGCCATGGTGGCCCGGAGGACGCTGTACTTCTCAATGTCCTCCTCTACCTTGGACTTTTTCCGCATACCGGCTGTATCGATGAAGACAAAGCTGCCCTTGCTGTTGGTGAAGCGGGAGTCGATGGCATCCCGGGTGGTGCCCGCCACATCGGAGACAATGACCCGTTCCTCCCCCAGAATCTTGTTGACCAGAGAAGATTTTCCAGCGTTGGGCTTGCCGATGACCGCCACCTTGATGGCGTCATCCTCCTCTTCCTCCTCATCCTCCGGCGGGAAATACTTCACGCAGGCATCCAGCAGGTCGCCGGTGCCGTGGCCGTGAACGGCGGAAACGGCGATGGGATCGCCAAGGCCCAGATTATAGAATTCATAGATGTCCGGGCTCTGGCCCTGATCCACCTTGTTCACCGCCAGCACCACCGGCTTGCCGCAGCGCTGGAGCATAGCGGCCACCTCCTGATCGGAGGCGGTCATGCCGGTTTTGATGTCACACAGAAATATGATGACTGCGGCATTGTCAATGGCAATCTGGGCCTGAGAGCGCATAAACGCCAGAATCTGGTTGTCCGTCCGGGGCTCGATGCCGCCGGTGTCGATCAGGGTGAACTTCCGGCCCCGCCAGTCGCTCTCCCCGTAAATGCGGTCACGGGTGACGCCGGGAGTGTCCTCCACAATGGACAGCCTCCGGCCGACGATCTTATTGAACAGCATGGACTTGCCCACATTGGGGCGGCCCACGATGGCAATGATGGGTTTGGACATAGATAGCTCCTTTCCTGAGCAGCGTCAGCCTTGTTCTTCCTCAGCCGCCCCAATACGCCGCCGTGCGGCGGCGGGTCAGCGCATAGCGGT
The DNA here is from genome assembly GCA_934636905.1 of uncultured Dysosmobacter sp. Classification (GTDB taxonomy): domain Bacteria; phylum Bacillota; class Clostridia; order Oscillospirales; family Oscillospiraceae; genus Oscillibacter. The sequence goes on from CAKUBJ010000005.1 coordinate 31,199, forward strand.
GACCCGGGAAATCAAATTATATTTATTATATCCGCAATTGACATGGATAGCAAGGGAAACCCGCGCCTTTTCGCGGGGCGTTTCCCTTTTCTGATGGGGCGGAAACATTCCCTGCCGGAGGTTTTGCAAAAGGAAAAGGAGGGAAGACTACTCTTCCCTCCTAAAGCAAGCATTTGTCTCTTACTTCGCCGCCACGGACTTGACAACCTTGACCTCACGGCCATTGTAGCTGCCGCACTCCTGGCACATTCTGTGAGGCAGGTGCAGAGCACCGCACTTGGGGCATGCAACGAGACCGGGGACAGCCAGCTTCCAGGTGGAGCTGCGTCTCTTATCGCGTCTTGCTTTGGATACTTTTCCCTTAGGTACTGCCATTGTGACACCTCCTTGATCTACAAAGGCCAGGCGGCCTTATTTATACTTTATTTGTTCTCCAGAAGCTTTGCCAGTACCGCCAGACGGGGATCCGTCTCCTTTTTGCAGGAGCAGGGGCCCAGATTCAGGTCGGCGCCGCAGCGGGGGCACAGCCCCCTGCAATCTTCGGAGCACAGGGTTTTTGTGTCCATTCCGAGGATAAAGGCCTCTCTGGCCAACTCCCCTGCATCCACCTGACCGTCCTCCAGAAGGACAAACTCGTCGCTGTCCTCATTCTGAAGTTCTTCCGCCAGAACGCAGCTGTAGGAAACCGCCTTGTCCTGAAGGAATTCCCGTCCGCAGCGGTCGCACACGGCGTCCAGAGTGGTACTTGCCGTCAGTTCCAGACGGAGAAGTTCCGCCCGGTTCCGAACCGCGCCCTCCACAATGACCGGCCGGCTGATGGGATACCGCCCCCCAAATTCCATGTCGGAAAGATCCAGTTCAAACCGGAACGTCCGCTGGCTGCCTGGGGTGTGCAGAATGGGTTTTACGTCAATGAGCATAAGCTACCTCGCAATGACACGTTTAGTATTATAAGGGATTGTTCCCGCAATGTCAAACAGTTTTTTCGATTTTCCGCCAGTTTTTTCTGTGTGACGGAAAGAAGGTCACACCTCGTCCTGAGGCGCCTCGTTTTTCTTCCGCTCCGGCACCTCAAATCCCAGAATCCGGAGTTTGAAGCCGCCGCGGATGGTTTCATACCCGGCGGCATGATAGGAATCCTTCGGCCAGCGCCGGTTCCAGCCGTCCCGCAGGGCGGCGGCCAGCGGCCGCAGCTCCTGTTCGGTGAGCAGCATGGGGGTCAGGTACACCGTAAGCACCCGCTTGAGGTCGGTTCTGGCCACACTGCGGTTCCAGAACCCGACCCGCTTCCACTGAGCCTCCATGGCATCCAGTAGGCCGTCGGCCAGAGCGGGAATGCCCTCCGCCCCCTTCTCCCGGACGGCGGCCAGATAGTCCGGCAGGAATTGGCCGCAGTAGCGGCGGAACCCATCCTCGTATCCTCTGCGGCTGAAATCACTCAGCCAGGCCTCGTTTTCAGCGAATGCCAACATCAGCCTGTCGGTCATTCCCCATCCTCCCCTCCGGCGTCGTCTTCAAGGGGCGCTTCCTCAACAGCCTCCCCGGCAGCTTCCTCCGCCGCCTCGTCACTCCATGTGGAGGGGTCGTCCTTATGTTCGGCGGCGTACCGGTAAGCCCGCCACTCCCGGAGCAGCAGCCATCCCCCTACCGCCAGAAACAGAATGCCCGCCGAAATGGCCACCCACAGCGGGATGCCCTCCGCTTCGCCGTTCACAACACCCAGCAGCAGCTTGCCGCTCAGATAAATCAGATATACGCCTGCCAGTGTCCATACATAATTGGCCCGGCCGGTCTGCTTCCCGTCCTGCTTTTTCATAACCTGTTCCCCTCTTTCTGATTTCCGTCCGCAGGTGCTTTACAACCGCCGGAAAAGCGGGTATGATGAATGCAAACACTTGTAGAAACGGATGATGTCAATGCGGGAGTTCACCATTGGGAAAAACGACGCCGGGCAGCGGCTGGATCGCTTCGTATCCAAAAACCTGCCGCTCCTCCCCCCTGCCCTGCTGCAAAAGTATATCCGCCTGAAGCGGATCAAGGTCAACGGCAGAGGCTCCAAACGGGACGTCCGTCTGGAAACCGGCGATGTAATCCAATTATACATCAACGATGAGTTCTTTGACAAGCCCAATGAGGAAAATCTCTTCCTCACGGTGTTCAAGCCCCAGCTGAACATCGTCTACGAGGACGAAAATCTCCTGCTGGCGGACAAGCGCCCCGGGATGTCCGTCCACGCCGACGAAACGGAGAAGGTCAACACCCTTATCAATCACATTCAGGCCTATCTCTATCAGAAGCGGGAGTGGAACCCCAAATGGGAAAACGCCTTCGCCCCGGCGCTGTGCAACCGGATTGACCGCAACACCGGCGGCATTGTCATTGCCGCCAAGAACGCCGAAACCCTGCGGATTATCAATGAGAAAATCCGGGCACACGAACTGGAAAAGTCCTATCTCTGCGTCACGGTGGGACATCCCCGGAAACCGGAGGGAAAAATCGAGGGCTTTCTATTAAAAGATGAAGGGAAAAAGGAAGTCCGCTTTTATCATAAGCCGGTTCCCGGCGGAAAGACCGCCGTCACCCTCTACCGGACGCTGGAGCGCCGCGGGGAACTGTCCCTGGTGGAGTGCCGCCTGCTGACCGGGCGCACCCACCAGATTCGGGTGTCCATGGCGGAAATCGGCTGCCCCCTGCTGGGAGACGGGAAATACGGCAAGGGCGACGTGAACCGCCGCTATCACGAAACCCGGCAGGCGCTGTATTCCTACAAACTGCGGTTTGATTTTCCCACGGATGCCGGGATTCTGAACTACCTCCGGGGGCAGGAATTCACTGTGGAAAACGTGCCATTCCGGGAGAAATATTTCCCCCAGATGACCTGATTTCACAAATCGTGAAAAACGCCTGACAAAATTGGGCGTTTTTCTTGACATTTCAAGGGTTTTCCGTTATGATTCTGAATTGCCGAATTTCAAAGAAACAGGGTCCCCCCTTAACAGAGAGAAGAGGCGGTATTTTTGCGGCTGTCCTGCTGAGAATCCGGCAGGAATGCCGGTAGAAATGGGGGAGGATACATGTCCAAAGAGTTGATTCGCCTGCGGGATCTCTGCATGGCATTCGACGACGAGTCGGTTCTCGATCACATCAATCTGTATATCAACGACAAAGAGTTCCTCACACTGCTTGGGCCCAGTGGGTGCGGCAAGACCACCACACTGCGGATTATCGGAGGTTTCACGACGCCCACGTCGGGAGACGTCCTGTTCGACGGTGTGAGGATTAATGACGTTCCGCCCTATCAGCGGCAGATCAACACGGTCTTCCAGAAGTATGCCCTGTTCCCGCATCTCAACGTGTTTGAAAACATTGCTTTCGGCCTGCGGATGCAGAAGCTGCCGGAGGCGGAAATCAAACAGCGGGTTATGGAAATGCTGGAAACCGTCAGCCTGAAGGGCTTTGAGCACCGGCGGCCGGAGGCACTCTCCGGCGGCCAGCAGCAGCGGGTGGCCATTGCCCGGGCACTGGTGAACCGCCCCAAGGTGCTGCTGCTGGACGAGCCGCTGGCGGCACTGGATCTGAAGCTGCGCAAGGACATGCAGATCGAGCTGAAGCGCATTCAGCAGCAGGTGGGCATTACGTTTATCTATGTGACCCACGATCAGGAGGAAGCCCTCACCATGTCCGACACCATTGTGGTGATGGACAAAGGCTCCATCCAGCAGATCGGCACCCCGGAGGATATCTATAACGAGCCGAAGAACGCCTTTGTGGCGGATTTCATCGGCGAATCCAACATCATCGACGGCACCATGCCCGAGGACAACGTAGTACAGATGTACGGCAAGCGTTTCCCCTGTCTGGACGGCGGCTTTGTCCCCAATGAGGCGGTGGACGTGGTCATCCGCCCGGAGGACATCGACATTGTCCCCGTGGAGCAGGGGCAGCTCACCGGCACCGTCACCTCCGTCACCTTCAAGGGGATGCAGTACGACATCATCGTGGACTTCCGGGGCTTCAAGTGGCTGATCCAGACCACGGATCACTGCCCCGAAGGCGCCCGCATCGGCATCAAAATCGATCCCGACGGCATCCACGTCATGAAAAAGAGCGCTTACTCCGGTATGTTCGGCGACTACTCCTCCTTCTCCGAGGAATACGACGAACTGGACGACGCAAGCCTTGCGTCGGATGAGGAGGAGAGCGGGGATGAAGAATAACCGGCTTTCCCGCTTCGCCGTCCCCTATGTAATCTGGATGGCGCTGTTTGTGGTGGCTCCCATCATCATGGTGGTGATTTACGCCTTTTCCACCGCCGACGGCGGGGCGACCCTTGCGAATTTTGCGAAAATGGGCACCTACACCGTGGTGTTCACCCGCTCTTTCAGGCTGGCGCTGATTGCCACGGCTGTCTGCCTGCTCATCGGCTATCCCGTCTCCTACATGATGAGTAAGGAAGGCCCCCGGTTCCAGCGGCTGGCCATGGTGCTCATCATGCTGCCCATGTGGATGAACTTCCTGCTGCGCACCTATTCCTGGATGGCCATTCTGGAAAACAACGGCCTTCTCAACCAGCTGTTCCGGAAAATCGGCCTGATTGCCCTGTACAACAACCTCTTCGGCACAGATCTGACCTTCTTCCGCATGATCAACACCCAGGGGGCCGTGGTGCTGGGCATGGTGTACAACTACCTGCCCTTCATGATTCTCCCCATCTACTCCGTGATTGTCAAGCTGGATCGCAGCCTCATTGAAGCGGCCCGGGATCTGGGCGCCAACAGCATACAGGTGTTCCGGCGGGTAATTCTGCCCCTGTCCCTGCCCGGCGTCCTCTCCGGCATCACCATGGTGTTCGTCCCCTCCGTCTCCACCTTCGCCATCAGCAAAATGCTGGGGGGCGGCACGGAGATGCTGCTGGGCGACCTCATCGAACAGCAGTTCCTGGGGGGAGCCTACAATCCTCAGCTGGGCGCCGCCATTTCCCTGGTGATGATGGTGATTGTTGTCATCTGCATGGTGGTCATGAACCGCTTCGGCGAAGGGGAAGAACAGGCGGTGATGATGTGAAAAAGAACAATTCCTTTCTCAGCCGCCTGTTTATGGCGCTGGTATTCGTGTTTCTCTACGCTCCCATCGTCCTGCTGATTGTCTTTTCCTTCAACGCAGGCAACAGCAACATGGTCTGGAAGGGGTTCTCTCTGGACTGGTACGTGAAGCTCTTCCGCAACCGGCTCATCATGCAGAGCGTCTACACCACCCTGCTGGTGTCCCTGCTGGCCACGGTGATTGCCACCATTGCCGGCACCTTCGCCGCCATCGGCTTCTATGCCATGCGCCGCAAAGTTCGTGACCCCCTGATGACCGTCAACAACATCCCCATGATGAACGCGGATATTGTCACCGGCGTTTCCATGTGCCTGCTGTTTGTGGCGTTTTTCAACGGCTGGGGACACTTTTCCGCATGGTTCAACACCCTGGGTCTCTTCCAGCTGCCCACCCACCTGTCCATGGGCTTCGGCACGCTGCTGATTGCCCACATCTCTTTCAACATCCCCTATGTGATTCTCTCCGTCAGCCCCAAGCTGCGGCAGATGGACCGCAATCTGGTGGACGCCGCCATGGATCTGGGCTGCACATGGATACAGGCCTTCCGGAAGGTCATCATCCCGGAGATCAAGCCCGGCATCGTCTCCGGTGCCCTGACGGCCTTTACCATGAGCATTGACGATTTCGTCATCAGCTACTTTACCGCCGGCTCCGGCTCCTCCACCCTGGCCATGACCATCTACGGCATGACCAAGAAGAAGGTGACCCCGGAAATCAACGCCATCTCCACCCTGCTGTTTGTCACGGTGCTGGTGCTGCTGGCGGTCATCAATATCCGGGAGGCCAGACAGGAGCGGAAACGGATTGCTGAGCTGAGACAGCATTAAACGGTTTCATGGCGAAAGCCTGAAATAGAAAAAAACAAAGATATTGGAGGAATGATCAATTGAAAAAAGCACTAGCCTTGACTTGTGCCATGACCATGGCGGCAAGCCTGTTCCTGACCGGATGCGGCGGCAGCGACTTCAGCTATACCAGCGGCTCCGATTCCAATTCCGGCAGCAGTAACGGCAGCGGCAGCGGAAAGCGTGTGGTAAACGTCTGCAGCTGGGGTGAATACATTGACGAGGACTTGATTTATCAATTCGAGGACGAAACCGGCATCAAGGTGAATTACCAGACCGCCGAGAGCAATGAAGCCCTGTACTCCCTGCTGAAAACCGGCGCCGGCGACTACGATGTCATCGTCCCTTCCGACTATATGATCGCCCGTCTCATTGACGAGGATATGCTGGCGGAGCTGAATTACGACAACATCCCCAACTACGCCAAAATCGGCGAGCAGTACAAGAGCCTGAGCTTTGACCCGGAGAACAAATACACCGTCCCCTACACCTGGGGCACGCTGGGCATCATCTACAACACCACCATGGTGGACGAGGACATCACCAGTTGGGACGCCATGTTCGACGAGAAGTACGCCGGCAATGTCCTGATGATCCGCAACTCCCGGGACGCGCTGGCCGCCGCCCTGCTGGATCTGGGATACAGCATCAACACCACCGACGAGGCGCAGATCCGGGAAGCCTACGAGCTGCTGGCAGACGCCAAGAGCAAGGGCGTGTACCAGTCCTTTGTCATGGACGAGGTCTTCGGCAAGATGGAGGGCAGCAACGCCGCCATTGCCATGTACTACGCCGGTGACTACCTGACCATGCTGGACAACAACCCCGATCTGAAGTTCGTGGTGCCCAAGGAGGGCAGCAACTGGTTCGTGGACGCCATGTGCGTTCTGAAAACCGCTCAGCACAAGGAGGAGGCCGAGGCGTGGATCAACTTCATCGCCTCCACGGAGTCCAGCCTTGCCAACATGGACTACATTGGCTATGCCTCCCCCAATCTGGAGGCACTGGAGGGCTATCCCGCTTACTACGAGGAGACCTACGGCGAGCCTCTGGACGAGGAGCGCTATGAGATCATGGCCGCTCCCGATGACGTGCTGGCCCGCTGCGAGCTGTATACCAACCTCCCCGCCGACACGCTGACGCTGTACAACGATCTCTGGACGGAGCTGGGTATTTAACAGAAACCGCAGTCCCGCCGACGCGGGACGGAAAGGAACTAAGTATGATTGAAATTGGCGCGAAGCTGACCGTTGAAAAGACGGTCACCCCGGAGCTCACCGCACAGGTGGCCGGTTCCGGCTTGCTGCCGGTGTTCGGCACCCCCTTTATGACGGCTATGATGGAAAATGCCGCAGCTGGCGTCCTCCAGCAGTATCTGGAGGAGGGCAAGGGCAGCGTGGGCACCCATCTGAATGTCTCCCATGACGCCCCTACCCCCGTGGGTATGAAGGTCTGGGCGGAGGCTGAGATCACCGCCGTTTCTGAAAACGGCAAGATGATCGACTTCGCCGTAAAGGCGTGGGACGAGAAGGGCCCCATCGGCGCAGGCACCCACACCCGGGCGATCATCACCAATGACCGCTTTTTGACTCGCTGCAATGCCAAGCTGGATACCTGATCCGTCTCTTTCACGCAATTCAGGCCGCCCGAAGATCCGGGCGGCCTGTTTTTTTGATAACCGCTGATATTGTTCTTGTAATTTCCTCAAATTCTGCTATGATATCCTTAACGCAAACGTTTGAGGAGGGCACATAATGACATTACTTGCAGTTCTGGAAGAGGGATTTCAGTTTCTTGTGCAATTCGGTGTTCTGTTTCTGGAGTGCGTAGGCGTGGCCGTACTGCTGGCGGCCGCAGTGCGGAGCATTGTGGGCTGTTTCCGGAAAGACCCCCATGTCCGCCTGATTCTGGCGCAGGGCATTGCTCTGGCACTGGAATTCAAGCTGGGCGGCGAGGTTCTCCGCACGGCCATCGTCCGGGAGCCTCAGGAACTGATTACGTTGGGTGCCATCATCCTCCTCCGGGGGGCGCTGACCTTCCTGATCCACTGGGAAATCAAGAACGAGGAATCCCGGATCAGCGCCTGAATCCCCTCAAGTAAATCCGGAAGATAGCAAAAACGGCCGCATCAGCGGCCGTTTTTGCTGTTTTCTGTCCGTTGGCAGTCAGAACAGGGTGATCTGGCTGGTGTCCGCCATGCCCGCGAAAGCGCCCAGCGCCTTCAGCTGCTCGATATGGGTCTTGGACAGCTTATTGCAGCACATGGCAAACTCCTCGATGGAGATGAACTCCTTCCCCTTTCGCTTTTCCACCGTGTCCAGAGCCGCCGCCTCGCCTAAGCCGTGGACCGTCACAAAGGGCGGCAGAAGGCCCTTTTCCGTGACGATAAACTTGGTGGCGTCCGACTTGTAGATGTTGATGGTGTCGAAATGGAAGCCCCGGAGATAGAACTCATAGCACACCTCCAGCGTGGTCAGCAGGTTCTGCTCTACAGCGGTGGCGTCCTTGTTGTTTTCGATCTCCTTGATCTTCCGCTTCACCGCGTCCATGCCGGCACAGCAGTATTCCGCGTCAAATGCCTTGGCCCGGACGGAGAAAAAGGTGGCATAGAATGCCAGCGGCTCGTGAACCTTGTACCACGCAATGCGGAAGGCCATCATGACGTAGGCCACGGCGTGGGCCTTGGGGAACAGGTAGCCGATCTTGGCCAGAGACTCAATGTACCAGTCCGGCACATCGTGCTCCATCATGGCCTCCTCCCAGCCCTCGTCAAAGCCCCCCTTCTTCACCTTGCCCTTTCGGACTTTTTCCATGATCTTGAAACTCATTTTGGGATCCAGTCCCTTGGAGATCAGGTACAGCATAATGTCGTCACGGCAGCCCACGGTTTCCAGAACCGTAGCCGTGCCGCTGAGGATCAGCTCCCGGGCGTTGCCCATCCACACATCCGTGCCGTGGGAGAAGCCGGAAAGCCGCACCAGCGTGTTGAAGTCCCTGGGCTGGGTGTCGATAAGCATCTGCCGGGTGAAGCGGGTATTGAACTCCGGAATGGCCACGGCGCCGGTGGGGCCGAGAATCGGGTCATTTTCATAGCCCAGCACCTTACTGGAAATGAAGATGGACATGGTGTCCGGGTCATCCAGCGGAATCTCGTGGGGGTCAACCCCGGTGAGATCCTGCATCATGCGCACCATGGTGGGGTCATCGTGTCCCAGCATATCCAGCTTCAGGATGTTGGCCTCCATGGAGTGGTATTCAAAATGGGTGGTAATGGTGTCGGAATCGTCGGCATCCGCCGGGTGCTGCACCGGGCAGAAGTCCTCCATGTCCTTATCGTCCGGCACCACCACCAGTCCGCCGGGATGCTGGCCAGTGGTGCGGCGGACACCCACGCAGCCCTGCGTCAGGCGGTTTTCCTCCGCCCGGCAGGCCACGATGCCGTTTTCTTCCAGATATTTCTTCACAAAGCCGTAGGCGGTTTTTTCCGCCAGGGTACCGATGGTGCCCGCCCGGAACACCTGGGTTTCCCCGAACATCTCGATGGCATGGCGGTGGGCACGAGCCTGATATTCGCCTGAGAAGTTCAGGTCGATATCCGGCACCTTGCCGCCGCCGAAGCCAAGGAAGGTTTCAAAGGGGATGTCGAAGCCGTCCTTGACGTACTTGGTGCCGCAGACGGGGCACACCTTGTCCGGCATATCCGCGCCGCAGCCGTAGCTGCCGTCCAGAATGAACTCGCTGTTTTTGCACTTGGGGCAGCGGTAATGAGGCGGCAGGGAGTTGACCTCCGTAATGCCGGACATATAGGCCACCAGAGAGGAACCCACGGAGCCGCGGGAACCCACCAGATAGCCGCACTCGTTGCTGCGCTGCACCAGCTTCTGGGCGGACATATACACCACGTCGTATTTCCCCAGAATGCCGCTCAGTTCCACGTTCAGGCGGTCTACAATCAGCTGGGGCGGCTCCTCGCCGTACAGCCGGTGCACCTTTTCCCACACCAGCCGGTTCAGATCCTCCTCGGAGTTTTCCAGACGGGGCGGGAACAGTTCCGCCGGCAGCAGTTCAAAGGTTTCAATCTGATCCGCCACCAGCCGGGTGTTGGCCACCACCACCTCATAGGCCTTTTCTTTTCCCAGATAGCTGAATTCCTCCAGCATCTCCTGGGTGGTTTTGAAGTAAATGGGCAGGGGTTCGTTGGCGTCCGGGAATTTCTTGGAGGCCAGCAGGATATGGCGGTACACCTCGTCCTCCGGCTCCCGGAAGTGGACGTCCCCGGTGGCGCAGACAGGCTTGCCCAGTTCCTCCCCCAGCCGGACGATGGTGCGGTTGAACTCCCGCAGATCCTCCTCGCTCCGGGCGTCACCGTTGCGGAGCATGAAGGCGTTGTTGCACAGGGGCTGGATCTCCAGATAATCGTAGAAGGACGCAATGCGCTTCAGTTCCTCCCAGTCCTTGTGATCCACCACGGCCTTGAACAGTTCTCCTGCCTCACAGGCAGAGCCGATGATCAGCCCCTCCCGGTGGGCAATCAGTTCGCTTTTGGGAATGGTGGGCACCCGCTTGAAGTACTTCAGGTTGGAAGCGGAAATCAGCTGATAGAGATTTTTCAGCCCCACCTTGTTTCGCGCCAGAATGATGATGTGCTTGGGGAAGCGGTTGGACTTGCTGCCCAGGGGCCGCAGCTTTTCCATCTCCCCGTTCACCGCCTGTAAGGTGTGGATGTCCCGTTCGTGGAGCATCTTCCAGAAAGGAATCAGCATATAGCCTACGGTAGCGGCATCGTCACTGGCCCGGTGGTGGTTGAAAGCCGGCAGGTCCAGATGCTCCGCCACGATGTCCAGCTTGTATTTGCCCAGTTCCGGCAGCAGGTTCTGAGCCAGAATCAGGGAGTCCACATAGGTGGGGTCAAAGTCCAGTCCCACCTTTTTGCATCCCGCCCGGATGAAGCCGATATCGAACTCCGCATTGTGCGCCGCCAGAGGGCGGCCGTTTACAAATTTCAGGAAATCCGTCAGCGCATCCTTCAGCTGGGGAGCGTCCTTCAGCATCTCGTCGGTAATGCCGGTGAGGCCGATAATCTCCGGTGTCAGGCGGCGGTTGGGATTCACGAAGGTCTGGAACCGCTCCGCGATTTCGCCGTTTTTCAGCACCACGGCGCCGATTTCCGTAATGGCCTCCCGATCCACCTTCAGTCCGGTGGTTTCAATATCGAAGCAGACGAACTCATCGTCCAGACCGCAGTCGGCGCGGCCATGGACGGCAATCCGGTCGTCCACATTGTTGATAAAGTACCCTTCCACGCCGTAGAGAATCTTGATTTTGTCCCCGGCGGCGTGCCATGCGTCCGGGAAGGACTGAGCCACGCCGTGATCGGTGATGGCAATGGCGGGATGCCCCCAGCGGATGGCCTCCTTGATGACCTCCTTGGTGTCCGTCAGGGCGTCCATGTTACTCATCTTGGTATGGAGGTGCAGCTCCACCCGCTTTACCGGTGCGGTGTCCTGCCGCTCCTCATGCTGGATGATGTTGATGTGGTACGGGTTCAGCTGGATGTCCTTGCCGTCCCAGGTGGGTTCCATCTTCCCCTGCACGCAGAGCCACATCCCCGGGCTGATCTTCCCGTCCAGACCCTTGGCTTCCTTCTCCCCCATGCTCTTGTGAATCGCCACGGAGCCGGTGTAGTCCGTCATTTCCACATGGAGCCGCCACATACCGGGGCGCCGGGTTTCCACGCACTCCACGGAGAATACCTTCCCCGCCACCGTGGCGTTCCCCATTTTCAGATCCAGCGTTTTCATTTCCACCGGCTGCGTCCTGACGGGGTTCCCCATCAGCACCGGCCCGGAGGGGCCTCCTCCCGCCGGAGCGGCAGACTCTGCCCGCCGCTGGGAGGGGGCCGGTTCTTCCTTCAGCGTGATGCTGAGTTTTAGCTCATTCAACCCATAGCCGCTGCGGATGGCGTCCCGCAGGCTGTCCAGTTCCGCCGGCTCCAGCGGGTGCTTCACCGTCACCGCCAGTTCCATGGAAAGGGTGTCCTGATGGATGCAGGCGCTGACCACCACCGCCCCCAGCAGCTTCAGCCGCAGCTCCGGGGAGAGCTGCAGCTGGGCAAACAATTCAAAAAACGGGATTTCTCTCGACATATCTTCCCCTATCTTCCGCAAAAGCCGTTACAGCTTTTCAATTTCCTCCATCAATGCGTCTACAAGCCGCTCCTGAGGCACCTTGTAAAGGATTTTTCCTTTCCGGAACACAATTCCCTCGCCATCGCCGCCGGCAATGCCCGCATCGGCGGCCGCGGCCTCTCCGGGACCGTTGACGGCGCAGCCCATCACCGCCACCGTAATGTTTTTCTTGCAGTCGGCCAGACGGCGCTCCACTTCCTCCGCCATGGGAATCAGGTCAATGCGGGTGCGGCCGCAGGTGGGGCAGGCAATGAGGTTGACCCCCTCTTTCCGCAGTCCCGCCGCCCGGAGAATCTTTTTGGCGGCGTAAATTTCCTCCACCGGGTCGGCGGTCAGCGTCACCCGGATGGTATCGCCGATGCCCATGCACAGCAGGCCGCCGATGCCCATGGCGGACTTCACCATCCCCATGGAGGGCGTTCCCGCCTCCGTGACTCCCAGATGCAGGGGGTAATCCGTCTGCCGGCTCAGCAGCGTATAGGCCTGCATGGTCAGGGGGACGTCGGAGCACTTGACGGAAATGCAGATGTCGTCGAAATCAAAGCGGTTCAGCAGCCGCACATGACCCATGGCGCTTTCCACCAGCGCCTCCGGCGTCACGCCGCCGTACTTCGCCCGCAGTTCCTTTTCCAGTGAGCCGCCGTTGACGCCGATGCGGATGGGGATGTTCCGCCGGCGGCAGGCCTCCGCCACCGCCTTCACCTTCTCCTCACCGCCGATGTTGCCGGGGTTAATCCGCAGGGCGTCAATCCCCCGTTGGGCGCACATCAGCGCCAGCCTGTAATTGAAGTGGATGTCGGCAATCAGGGGGATGGAAATTCGCTCTTTGATTTTGTCCACCGCCATGGCGGCGGCCTCATCCGGCACCGCCACCCGGATGATTTCGCATCCGGCCTGCTCCAGACCGTGAATCTGACGGACGGTGGCCTCCACGTCCTCCGTTTTCGTATTGCACATGGACTGGATGGACACCGGCGCACTGCCGCCTACCGCCACCTGTCCTACCATCAGTTTTTTCGTCATATGTTTCTGCCTACCTTATCAGCTTGAATACGTCCTGAAATGTCACCAGCAGCATGAAGCCCATCAGCAGGGCAAAGCCCGCCGTATTGACGGCCGCCTGATATTTTTCCGGAACCTTCCGCTTGAACAGCGCCATGGAAACGGCGTCCACCAGCAGGAAGAAAATCCGCCCGCCGTCCAGTGCCGGCAGGGGCAGCAGATTCATCACCGCCAGATTCACGGCAATCAGCGCCGCGAAGTAGGCAATGCTCTGCGCCGCGGCCAGCAGGCCGTTCTGGTTGTTGGCCTCTGCCGATTCCTGTGCCTCCGTGCCTACGTCCCGGATGGTGGTCACAATCCCCACCGGGCCGCTGACGTCCCCCAGCCCGGCGCCGCCGGTCAGCAGCTGACCCAGACTGAACCACACCAGCTGCACGAAATCCAGCGTCTGATACCAGGTGTACTGGATACGCTTCAGAGGGGAGGCCTCCACCGGCAGCCTGCCTACATACAATCCGAAGCCCTGATAGGGGTTCCCCGCCTGATCGGTGCAGGTCTGCCGGGGAATGTCCCGCACCGTGATGTGCCGCCCGTCCCGGATGACCTCAAGGTCGGCGGTATCGCCGGAATACCCCAGAAACATCTGGGCGTCCCCGCCAAGATAGGTGCGCCAGCCGTTGACCTTATAAATCCGGTCCCCGGCCATCAGGCCGTTTTCCCCGGTCTGGGACACCTCCGGCGCCAGTCCCTGAATGGCGTCCACATAAAATGCCCCGGCACCGCTGAAGAGGATTGCCACAATCAGCAGTCCCGTCAGGAAGTTCATAAACGCCCCCGCCGCCAAAATCACCAGCTTTTTCCAGAAGCCCTGCCGGGTAAAGGCGCGGGCGTTTCCCGTGTCCGTGTCCTCTCCCTCCATGGCGCAGTAGCCGCCGATGGGCAGGATCCGGAAGGAATACGCCGTTTCCCCCTTCTGCCGGTGCCAGACGGCAGGCCCCATGCCGATGGAAAACTCGTTGACCTGTACGCCGCACAGCTTCGCCGCCAGAAAATGCCCCAGCTCATGGACGGCAATCAGGATGCCGAAAATCAGAATGGCCGCAAGGATATAGACAACGCTCATGCATGACTCCTTGAAAATGCAGATTTTACGGCGGCCCGGGCCGCCTGATCCGCCGCCAGAATCTCCTCCAGCGACGGATTCTGCCGGACGCTCACCGCCGCCCGGGCGGCGGCTACCAGTCCGGAAATGTCATAAAAGCCGATTTGCTCCGCCAGAAACAGCCGGACGGCCTCCTCGTTGGCACCGTTGAGAACGGCACAGGCGGTGCCCCCCTCCTCCGCCGCTTCCTCCGCCAGACGCAGGCACGGGAAGGTTTCCCGATCCGGCTCCTGAAAGGTCAGTGGCGGGCTGTTCAGCAGATCCAGCGGCGGGGCAGGATTCTCCCCCCGCTCCGGATACGTCATGGCGTAGCGGATGGGCAGGCGCATATCCGGCGTCCCCAGCTGTCCCAGCACCGCGCCGTCCCGGAACTCCACCATGGAGTGGACGATGCTCTGGGGATGCACCACCACCGACACCTGAGAGAGAGGCAGGCGGTACAGCCGCATGGCTTCCATAACCTCCAGCCCCTTGTTCATCAGCGTGGCGCAGTCCACGGTGATTTTCGGCCCCATGGTCCAGTTGGGATGCCGCAGGGCGTCCGCCTTTGTCATTTTTCCCACTTCTTCCCGGCGCATTCCCCGGAAGGGGCCGCCGGAGCAGGTGAGAATCAGCCGCCGGATCTCCCGCCGGTCTGCACAGCCCTGTAAGCACTGAAAAATGGCGGAATGCTCGCTGTCCACCGGAATGATTTCCGCCCCCCAGCGCGCCGCCTCGTCCATCACCAGTTCCCCGGCACACACCAGCGTCTCCTTGTTGGCCAGGGCAATGCGCTTCTTCTCCCGGATGGCGGCCAGCGTGGGACGCAGTCCCACCATGCCCACCACGGCGGTCACCACGGTATCCGCCTCCGGCAGGGCGGCGGCTTCCGCCAGAGCGTCTGTACTGGCCAGCACCTTTACAGACATGTCCTGCAAACGGATTGCCAGTTCTTTTGCGGCGGCTTCATTGGTCATCACCGCCAGCTTTGGCCGGAATTTCCGGCACTGAGCCTCCATCCGCTCCACATTGGTATCGGCGGTCAGTGCCGCTGCCCGCAGCCCCAGCTGCGCCGCCACGTCCAGCGTCTGGCGGCCGATGGAGCCGGTGGAGCCAAGTATTGAAATCGTATTCGTCATGGTCTGTCCTCTATGTCTTTTCGTTTACAGTCCTGCGCATACAAACAGATAAAGCCACGGCGCAATGAACAGCGTGGAATCAAAGCGATCCAGCATCCCGCCATGGGTCAGGAAAATGTGGCTGTAGTCCTTGACACCGGCTTCCCGCTTGATGAGGGACATGGAAAGATCCCCCAGCTGTCCGATGGCGTTGGCAGTCAGACCGGCCAGTGCCAGAGAAAGGTAATCAGGCTCATAGCCCAGCCAGGCGTGAGCCACCACCCCCCAGAGCACCAGTCCCAGTGCGCCGCCCAGCAGGCCGGCAATGGCGCCTGCCCATGTTTTGTGAGGGCTGACGTGAGGCGCCATTTTCCGCTTGCCGAAGAGCATCCCGCCGTACATGGAAAGGCTGTCCCCGATAAAGGCCACGCAGAAGGGCAGCAGCACATACATTCTGCCGTACTGCGGATCCATCCGCAGCAGGAAAATGCTGCTGTACATCATGGGGAAGGCCGCGCCGCCCATCATGGCTGCGGCTACATCGGCAAAGGGCATGGCGTTGGGCGTTCCGTAGCTTTTGACGGCAACGAAAAACAGGACTGTCAGCAGTACCAGCGGGACGCACAGGATCCGGATCATGCCCACGGACTGATAGCCGTCATAAAACTGCCAGGTATGTTCATCATAGATGACCCATTCCAGCGCCACGGCAGTCAGAATGGTAAACGCATAGACACACTTGGGCACTTTTTTTCCGGCTGTGTGCAGCAGCTCATAGGCCGCGGCGGCGGCAATGCCGCACACCACAATCACCGTGACCCAGTCCGGGCACAGCAGCAGCGCCGCCAGCAGCAGCGGCAGACCGATGATGACTACCAACCATCTTTGCAGCATAAAATCACAGTCCTTTCAATACCTGTAAGGGCTTACTTCTTTACACCGCCGAAGCGGCGGTCACGGCGCTGGTAGGCAGCGATGGCTCTGTCCAGTTCCGCTTCATCAAAGTCCGGCCAAAGGGTATCCGTGTAATAGAACTCGGAATAGGCGCACTGCCACAGCAGGAAATTGCTCAGCCGCTGCTCTCCGCTGGGACGGATAATCAGTTCCGGATCCGGGATGCCCGCAGAGTCCAGATAGGAGGAAAACAGCGCTTCATCCAGTTCCTCCGGCTTCCGCTCCCCCGCCGCGCATTCCGCGGCAAAGCGGCGGACACCCCGGAGAATCTCGTCCCGCCCGCCGTAGTTCAGGCAGACGTTGGCCTGAAAGTCCTCCCGGGACAGGTGCTCCGTAATCTCGTCGGTTTCGTGGGCCAGCGCCTGCAGTTCCGGGTCAATGGGCGTCATGTCCCCGAAGAAATGAAGGCGGATGTGATCCCGCTCCATGGTGTCCACCGCCTCCAGCAGGTACTTCTTCAGAAGTGCCATGATGGCGGAAACCTCCGTTTCCGAGCGCTTCCAGTTCTCCGTGGAAAAGGCATACACCGTCAGGTACCTGACGCCGATATTCTTGCAGTAGGTGGCAATCCGGCGGAAGGTTTCCGCCCCCGCCTTGTGGCCGGCGGTGCGGGGAAGTCCCCGCCGGGAAGCCCAGCGGCCGTTGCCGTCCATAATAATCGCAATATGGCGAGGTGGGCTGCCAGCCCACCCCGCCGTATGCAGCGTGTTTTGTGTTCCGCTCATCAGATCTCCATCAATTCCTTTTCCTTGCGGCTCAGCAGATCGTCAATCTTCTTGCAGCTGTCATCCGTCAGCTTCTGGAGATCCTTCTCCGCCTGCTTCCGGTCGTCCTCGGTGATTTCGGAGGCCTTCTCCTTCTTCTTGATGGTTTCCATGGCATCCCGGCGGATGTTGCGGACGGCCACCTTGCCGTTTTCCGCATACTTGCGGATCTGCTTCACCAGCTCCTTCCGGCGCTCCTCCGTCAGCTGGGGGAAATTCAGGCGGATATTCCGGCCGTCATTCTGGGGGTTGATGCCCAGATCGGAGTTGAGAATGGCCTTTTCAATGGACTTCAGGGCAGAGTTGTCCCAGGGGGCAATCTGCAGGATCCGGGGATCCGGTGTGGAGATGGCCGCAATCTGCTGGATAGGCGTCGGCGTGCCGTAGTAATCCACGGTAATGCGATCCAGCACGGCGGCATTGGCGCGGCCGGCCCGAACGGAGGCGAAATCCGCGGCGGTGGCGTTGATGCTCTTTTCCATTTTGTCCTCGTAGACCTTGTAATCATCCTTCAGCATAGCTTCGTTCCTTCCTTTCAATCCTTATTCCTTGACAATCGTACCCACCTGCTCGCCGCAGACAGCCCGGATGATGTTCTCCGGATCCTTCAGGGCAAAGAGCAGCACAGGGATGTGGTTATCCATGGACAGTGAGGTTGCGGTGGTATCCATCACCATCAGGTGCTGCGCCAGCACATCGTCATAGGAGATGCTGTCGTACTTCACGGCGGTGGGATCCTTCACCGGGTCGGCGCTGTACACGCCGTCCACATTCTTGGCCAGCAGAATCACATCGGCATTGATTTCCGCCGCCCGCAGCACGGCAGCGGTGTCCGTGGAGAAAAAGGGATTGCCGGTGCCGGCGCCGAAGATGACCACCCGCCCCTTTTCCAGATGCCGGATGGCCCGGGAGCGGATATACGGCTCCGCGACAGCCCGCATCTCAATGGCGGTCTGAACCCGGACGGGGATCCCCTTCTGCTCACAGACGTCCGCCACGGCCAGTGCGTTCATCACGGTGGCCAGCATCCCGATATGGTCGGCCCGGGTGCGCTCCATCTTGCCGCCGCCGCTGTTCTTGGCGCCCCGCCAGAAGTTGCCGCCGCCAACCACCATGCCCACCTGAACGCCCATGTCCAGACACTTCTTGATGACGTCGCACACCTGACCGATGACCTCAAAGTCAAGGCCGGAATGCTTGTCCCCTGCAAGAGCCTCGCCGCTGATTTTCAGCAAGACCCGATGATAGACCGGTTTTTCCATAACGCCCTCCTGTGGCATATATTATCAGAATCTATTTTACCTTATTTTCCGCTGTTTGGAAAGGGGGTATCGGAATATTTTCACAGGAAAATTGCAGGGGCGGTTTTCGTTGGAATCCCACTGTTTTTTCAGGCCGCAGCCGATGGTTGACAGCCGGGCGGCAGCCAAAATTGATACTATGTGGTATTAATCTGCGGAGAAACCGCATGACAGCGGGACAGCGCATCAGCTGCTGCAGAGAGCCTCTCTCCCCCACTTTTTCATTCACGCCAGCGGCCTGTCCGCCCCCTCTGCCGATACTCTTCTGATGTGGCCGCTGCCCCATCCGGCCGGAAGAACCATATAATAAAAAATTCAGACGCGGCGATGCCGCGTCTGAAATGCTTTTGGCTTACAGCTTTTTCCGCAGGACGGTGTGGCGGAAGATGCCGTCGGCAAAGTACTCCCGGGAGACAAACACCGGCGCGCCGTCAATATCGTAGTCCACCTCGTCCATGTTCAGCAGGGGTGTCCCCTCCGGCAGCTGGAAAATGCCGGAAAGGAACGCGTCGGCAGCCACAGGCCGCAGATCCGTCAGATCCAGATAGGAGGACAGACCGCACACACTCTGCAGGAAGTCGAAAATAGGCTGCCGCAGCTCCGCCTCCGTATAGGGGTGTCGGAGTTTCGCCTTTTCCACAATGTCCTCGCAGTAGATGGCAGGACGGCCGTCCGCCGTGCAGAGCCGGGAGATTTTCAGCACCGGCGTCCCCACGGGGATCCCCAGTTGGCCGGCTGCCTTTTCGTCTGCCGCCCCCTCGGCGGCGCGGACAAAGGCCACGCCGGGGGTGCGGCCGCTCTGGCGGATCATATCCATAAACTCCACCTCAATGTCCATCCGTGCCTGCGCCCCCAGAACGTGGCGATTGATGACGGTTCCCACCCCGTGGCGCCGGGTAATGAACCCCTCCCGATCCAGTGAGGCCAGAATGTCCCGCAGCTGGGTGCGGCTGATGCCCAGCTTTTCCGACAGGACGCTCTCCCGGGGCAGGCGGTCGCAGTGGGCGTACTCCCCCTCCCGCATGGCAGAGAGCAGCTGCGTGCGGATGCTTCTGGACTGGGTAGGCTTCTGATTCATATCGCACCTCCGAAAGGTAATACCATTTCAGGAATATTGTACCGGAATCCCGGGTGGTTGGCAATGGACAGATGTTACAGATTTCCACCCTGTTTTTTTTCCGGCCTTGGCAGTCTCGCCGCGAAAGGTCAACCTATTTCTTCCCGTTCTTTGTGTATTTTAACGGTGGACAAATGTCTGCATCCGTCGTATGATAAGCCCAGTTCAGACAGGAGGATCAATTTCATGGAAAATATTGTGCTGATCGGGATGCCCGGCACCGGGAAAAGCGTTGTGGGGCAGGCGCTGGCCTCCCGCCTCGGCTATGATTTTGTAGATGTGGACGACCTGATTGTGGAGAAGGCCGGCAAAACCCTGCCGGAAATCCTGCGGCAGGACGGTCTGGAGGCCTTTTACCGGATTGAGGGCAGCGTAGGGCTGTCGCTGCAGCGGAAGCATACGGTAATTGCCACCGGCGGCAGCATGGTGCTCTATCCGGAGGCCATGGAGCACCTGAAGAAAAACAGCGTGGTGGTCTGGCTTCAGACCCCCTTCTCCCTGATTCAGGAGCGGATGCCGGCAGACCTCTATGACCGGGGGATTGCCGCCCCCAAGGGGGAGTCCCTGCGGGAAATCTACGAGGAGCGCCGGGCGCTTTACGCCACCTATGCCGACCTGATTGTCGCCTGTCGGGAGGGAGAGGACGACACCGCCCATCTGGTGGAGGAGGTCATGCGCACCGTGGGATTGCAGGCATAAGAACTGCGTCCCGGAGGCTGCGGAGGCTGCCGACGTGGTTCGGCAACCTCCATAAGCTGTAAAAATATATTATTAGTACAGCTTATGTCTCATTTGCCTTTTTGCGTTATTATATACAATTTCTTTGCAATTTTCGATTGTTTTATCGTCATAATTGCGGCTTGCAATCCGGTGATGGCTTCTGTATAATAAGCCCAATGAATTTTTGAGGAGGCGGAACCATGACGCAGTACGGCGCAAAAAATCGGAATACTGCTTCTTCCGTCTCCGGGGTTCATTCCCTTTTCATTTCCGTTTCCCCTTCTGTTTCCGTTTCTCTTTTTTAACCGGCTTTGGAGCCGGTATTTTTTTTGCCCATTTTCATCCGTTAGCCCAAATCAGTTTGTGATTTTTGTGTATGAGAGGAGAACAACATGAACGAGAAAAAGAAACCCGTCCTCGGCCAGGAAGCCGTCACCGACGCCCGCACTCTGGGGACACCCCGGATGCTGATTCTTGGATTGCAGCATCTGTTCGCCATGTTCGGCGCCACGGTGCTGGTGCCCATTCTGGTGCAGGGCTACGGCCTGCCCCTGAGCATCCAGACCACCCTGCTGATGGCAGGACTGGGCACGCTGCTGTTCCATGTGTGCACCAAGTTCAGGGTGCCCGCCTTCCTGGGCTCCTCCTTCGCCTATCTGGGCGGCTTCTCCACCGTGGCCTCCATGCCGGCCTATGAGGGGCTGGATCCCGAGTTGAAGCTGGCCTACGCCCTGGGCGGCATCGTGATTGCCGGCCTGCTGTATCTGGTGCTGGCCCTGCTGTTCAAGGTGCTGGGCGCCAAAACCGTCATGCGGTACTTCCCCCCCATCGTCACCGGCCCCATGATCATCATGATCGGCCTGAACCTCTCCGGCTCTGCCATCAGCAATGCGCAGACCTGCTGGTGGCTGGCGCTGGTAGCCATGGCCATCATCGTGGTTGCCAATATCTGGGGCAAGGGCATGGTAAAAATCATCCCCATTCTGCTGGGTGTGGTAGGCAGCTACATCGTGGCTCTGGTTGCCAACGCCTGCGGCGCCACTGCGCTGAACTCTGCCGGTGAGGTGGTTCCCCTGCTTGACTTCTCCGGTGTGAGCGCCGCCAGCCTCGTGGGTCTTCAGAAATTCATCATCGCCAAGTTTGACGTATCCGCCATTCTGGTAATGGCGCCCATCGCCATCGCCGCCATGATGGAGCACATCGGTGACATCTCCGCCATCTCCTCCACCACCGGCAATAACTTCATCGCCGACCCCGGCCTGCACCGCACGCTGGTGGGTGACGGCCTCGCCACCGCTCTGGCCGGTATGTTCGGCGGCCCTGCCAACACCACCTACGGCGAGAACACCGGCGTGCTGGCT
Source organism: uncultured Dysosmobacter sp. (assembly GCA_934636905.1). Classification (GTDB taxonomy): domain Bacteria; phylum Bacillota; class Clostridia; order Oscillospirales; family Oscillospiraceae; genus Oscillibacter. The sequence goes on from CAKUBJ010000005.1 coordinate 52,813, forward strand.
CTCTCCAAGGTCTACGACCCCCGGGTCATCCGTCTGGCTGCCGTGTACGCCATCATCCTCAGCCTCTCCCCCAAGTTTGACGCGCTGGTGAACTCCATCCCCTCCGCCATCGTGGGCGGCGTCAGCTTCATCCTCTACGGCATGATTTCCGCCGTAGGCGTCCGCAACATCGTGGAAAATCAGGTAGACCTCACCAAGTCCCGGAACCTCATCATCGCCGCCGTCATGTTCGTCAGCGGTCTGGGCTTCAACTCTGTAGGCGGCATCACCTTCACCGTAGGCGGCGCGGCCGTGACCCTGTCCGGTCTGGCCATCGCGGCTCTGTGCGGTGTGATCCTCAACGCCATCCTGCCCGGCAACGACTATGTCTTCGGCACCTCCGTGGAGGGCGACAAGTCCGCCGACCTGGGCAGCTACTGAGAACCGCATCCTTCTGCGAAAGAGAAAAGCGCCGCATCTGCGGCGCTTTTCCTTCTTTCATATAATAAAATATGGACAAATTGTGAATTACCCGTTGACAAGTCGGGTTTTTCTCCTATAATAAGAACGTAAACTGGATAACGCATGATAGAGGCGCGGCTGATAAGAGTACCCATCCGGAATGCAGGCACAGCAGGATGGCGAAAGGCTCAGCCGCCGAAGGGTCGGCCCGCTGCCTGGCGGGACGATGCCTGGGTCGTCGGAGAAAATCCGGCGGACTGTCGTCCGGAAACGGACGGGGCGCTGTCATGGATCTGTTTGATGCGGCGTTTTCAAGCGGAGTCATGACGGAAGTCATGACTCCGCTTTTCTGTCAGGGAAAGCACCCGGAGTCCGCTGCGTGCCGGTTCAGAGGCCGGGCTGTGCCCGAAAACGAAAGGAGAACTTCCATGAGAAAGCATCCCATCCTGCGAACCGCCGTGCTGGCGGCTATGGCCGCCACCCTGCTGTGTGTCGGCGCCCTGGCTGCCGGAGACGAGGCGTCTGCCAACGGTATGTACGGCACCTTCTGGGCGCTGATTCCGCCGGTCATCGCCATTACGCTGGCGCTGATTACCAAGGAGGCCTACAGTTCCCTGTTTATCGGCATCACCGTAGGCGCCCTGTTCGCCCAGAACTTTTCCGTTATCGGCGCGCTGGACATGATTGTCAACGACGGTCTGGTGGCCGCCATTGCCGACAACGCCGGCATCTTCCTGTTCCTTGTCCTGCTGGGCATCATCGTGGCACTGGTCAACGCCGCCGGCGGTTCTGCCGCTTTCGGCCGCTGGGCTGCCAGAAACATCAGGACCAAGGTGGGGGCTTCCCTAGCCACCTTCGTTCTGGGTATTCTTATTTTTATTGACGACTACTTCAACTGCCTCACCGTGGGCACCGTCATGCGCCCCGTCACCGACAGCCACCGCATCTCCCGTCCCAAGCTGGCCTATCTGATTGACGCCACCGCCGCGCCGGTGTGCATGATTGCCCCCATCTCCTCCTGGGCTGCCGCCGTTTCCTCCACCGCCGAGGGACTGGACACCGGCATCAGCGGCATCCAGCTGTTTATCAAGGCCATTCCCTACAACCTCTATTCCCTGCTGACCTTTGTGTTTATCATCGCCCTGTCCGTCATGCGGTTTGACTACGGCCCCATGAAAGGTTTTGAGCAGAAGGCTCAGAAAACCGGCGACCTCAGCGCACTGGAAAACAGTGAAAACGAAAGCGGCAGCCCCAAGGGGAAGGTCATTGACCTGCTGATTCCCGTGCTGGTGCTGATTGTGGTGTGCACCATCGGCATGATTTATGTAGGCGGTTTCTTCGGCACGGACGCCTGGGGCGGCACCGACTGCGTCGGTGACTTCATCGGTGCCTTCGGCAATACCGACGCCTTCATCGGCCTGCCCTGGGGCGGCATCATTGCCCTGCTGTTTACCGTTATCTATCTGGTGGCCCGCCGGGTGGTAACCTTCAAGGAGGCCATGGCCTGCGTGCCCAAGGGCTTCAACGCCATGATCTCCCCCATTCTGATTCTGACTCTGGCGGTTTCCCTGAAAGCCACCATCACCTCCCTGGGTGCCAGCGTGTACGTCCACGACCTGATGGAAGGTGCGGCCGCCGCCCTGTACGCCATGCTGCCGGCGGTGATCTTCGCCGTGGCCTGCGTGCTGGCCTTTGCCTCCGGCACCTCCTGGGGCACCTTCGGCATCCTGATCCCTATCGTCACCGCCATCTTCCCCGCCTCCAGCGAACTGCTGATCATCGGCATTTCCGCCTGCTGCGCCGGCGCCGTCATGGGTGACCACTGCTCCCCCATTTCCGACACCACCATCATGGCCTCCGCAGGCGCTCAGTGCAACCATCTGGATCATGTGGCCACCCAGCTGCCCTATGTGCTGACGGTGGCGTCCGTCTGCGTAGTCGGCTTCATTGTAGCCGGCTTTGTCCAGAACGTGTACATCACCTGGGTCGTCAGCTTCGTCCTGCTGATGGCCGTTCTGTTTGTAATCCGCAGCCTGACCCGGAAGAAAATCTGAGGTTCAAATCCCCCGGCAGACGCATCGTCTGCCGGGGGATGATCGTTTCTGCTCAAATCTGCCAAGGGACAGCGCTTTTAAGCCGCTGTCCCTTTTTCCGTATCCGGTTATCCCCGGTGCAGGATGGCATCCAGATCCTGCCGGGGATCCGTCACCGGCTGGAGGCCATAGGCATCCACCAGCGTTTTCACCACGTTCTCCGACAGGAAGGCCGGCAGCGTGGGGCCGAGGTAGATCCGCTTCACCCCCAGTGCCAGCAGTGACAGCAGGATGCACACCGCCTTCTGCTCGTACCATGACAGCACCAGCGTCAGAGGCAGATCGTTCACCGTGCAGCCGAAGGCCTCCGCCAGTGCCAGCGCAATTTCCACGGCGCTGTAGGCGTCGTTGCACTGCCCCACATCCAGAATCCGGGGAATCCCGTTGATCTCCCCCAGGTCCAGATCGTTGAAGCGGAACTTGCCGCAGGCCAGTGTCAGGATCAGGGAATCCATGGGGGTGCATTTGACAAATTCCGTGTAGTAATTGCGGCCGGGATGGGCGCCGTCGCAGCCGCCCACCAGAAAAATATGCTTCACCGCCCCGCTGCGGATGGCCTCCAGCAGCTGCGGCGCCTGTGCCAGTACGGCGGCGCGGGCAAAGCCGGTGGTAAGCATATGGCCGCCGTTGATGCCGCTCATGCTCCGATCCGTGTCATATCCCCCCAGCGCCTGTGCCTGCCGGATCAGGGGGGAGAAGTCCTTGTGCCCCCGGGAATCCGCCTCAATGTGCCGCAGCCCCTCATATCCCACCACGGAGGTAGTATACACCCGGTCAGCATAGCCGGGGCGGGGCGGCATCAGGCAGTTGGTGGTAAAGAGCACCGGTGCCGGGATGTTTTCAAATTCCCGCTGCTGGTTCTGCCATGCCGTGCCGAAATTCCCCGCCAGCTGTGGGTGCCGCTTCAGTTCCGGATAGCCGTGAGCCGGCAGCATCTCGCAGTGGGTGTATACCCGGATCCCCGTGCCGTCGGTCTGCTCCAGCAGCTGGTGCAGATCCTCCAGATCGTGGCCGGACACCACGATGAAGGGGCCGCGTTTCACGTCCGTATTCACCCGGGTGGGAGCGGGGTTGCCGAAGCGCTCCGTATTGGCGCGATCCAGCAGCGCCATGCAGCGGTAATTTACCCGCCCGAACTCCATCAGCAGCGCCAGCCATTCCTCCACGCTGTGGGTCTGCCCCATCGCCGCCAGCCCCTTATAAAACCAGCCGCTGACCTCCGCGTCCTCATAGCCGAGATTCATGGCGTGGTGGGCGTAGGCCGCCATGCCCTTCAGTCCGAACAGCAGCGTGGCGCGCAGGGAAACCATATCCGTCTCCCCCCGCCAGAGCCAGCCGCTATCCTCCTCCGGCACCGGTGCCTCCCACTGCCGCAGCCAAGCCTCCACCCGCTCCGTAAAGGCGCGGATGGCGCCGCTGTCAAAGTTCACGTTGGTGAGGGTGGTAAACAGGCCATCCGCCAGCAGACGGGTGACCTCCCCGGGGTGCTCGCCCCGTTCTTCGCAGACTTCCGCCAGACGGATGAGGCGGCACACAAGGGCATCCTGCAGATTGGCGGTTTCCGGCTGCTTGCCGCACACCCCAGTGCGGACGCAGCCGCTGCCCCCCGCCGTCTGCTGGCACTGAAAGCAAAACATTTCCGACATGACTGACCTCCCGTTTCCGTTTGGAGGCAGTATGTGCCGTCAGCCGCCGTTTATGCGGCATCCGGCGTTTTTTCGGGGATTATTCCACAAACCCCGCCAGACGGCGGCGAAGAACCGGCCCCACGGCAGTCAGCACCGCCAGCTTCAGGAGATCCCCCGGCACAAACACCAGCATACTGGCCCACATTGCCAGCCATGTGGCGGAGGAGCCGCCGTAAGCATGGCTGATCAGGTACATATACGGCACGCCGAACAGGTAGAGAACCAAATCCCCCAGCAGGCAGCTGAAAAACAGCCGGACGCGGCCGGCTGACCGCCGGGTCAGCCCGGCAATGACCGCCGTGGAGGGAATCAGCCCCAGCAGAAAGCCGAAGCTGGGCTGAAGCAGGTAGGAGATGCCGCCGCCCATGGTGAAAACGGGAAGCCCCAGCAGCCCCAGCCCCACATACAGCAGCTGGGAAACGGTTCCCCATTTGACCCCCAGCAGGATTCCCGCCAGCGCGGAAAAGAGGAATTGCAGGGTGATGGACGTCGGCCCCGCAGGCAGGCGGATAAACGCGCCTATGGCCGTCAGCGCCGCAAACAGGGCGGACAGGAGCATCATGCGAAGTGTATTGTGTTTCATTATAAATCCTCCTCTAATTGTAAACCGAGTTTTCGTCCATTTTAGTTGACAATCGGTAACTTGTCAACTATAATTACCAGCAGTTACAATGAGAAAAACACGGAGGTCTGCCATGCTGAAGGATGATGTTTTGTCCATGCTCAAGCGCAGTCAGGAATCCTATCTCTCCGGCCAGCGGCTCAGTGAGCGGCTGGGCGTCAGCCGGGCGGCGGTGTGGAAGGCGGTGGACGCCCTGCGGAAGGACGGCTTTGAAATCGACTCCCGCCCCAACTGCGGCTACCGCCTGACAAGGATGCCGGACGTACTCTCTCCGGAAGCCCTGTCCCACGCCGGAACCCGGCAGATGGGGCGGCGGGTTCTCCTGTTCGACACGCTGGATTCCACCAACAACGAAATCAAGCGCCAGTCCATCCACCAGGTGGAAAACGGCCTGACGGTCATCGCCGACGGCCAGACCGGCGGCCGGGGGCGGCGGGGACGTTCCTTTGTCTCTCCCGCCGGGAAGGGGCTGTACCTCTCCCTGCTGATGCAGCCCCGCTGCTCCCTGGAGGAAGTGAGTATGCTGACGGCCTGGTCGGCGGCGGCGCTGTGCGGCGCGGTGGAGCGGGTCTGCGGCGTACGCCCCGGCATCAAATGGCCCAATGACCTGGTCTTGCAGGGGAAAAAGCTGTGCGGCGTGCTGACGGAGTTAGAGGTGGAGGCGGAAAGCGGCCTGCCCCGCTACGTCATCATCGGCATCGGCGTCAACGTATTCCAGACGGAGGCGGACTTCGGCCCCGAGGTGGCTCCCATTGCCATCTCGCTGGAGCAGGCGCTGGGCCGCGCCCCGGGGCGGGCGGAACTGGCCTGCGAAATTCTCCGCGCCATGGATGCCCTGTATCAGGATTTCCCCGGGGAGCGGGCGCGGTATCTGGAGGCATACCGCCGGGACTGCCTGACCCTGAACAAGCCCGTTTCCGTGGTGCGTCCCAACGGCACCCGGCAGGGCTTTGCCGCCGGGATTGACGAAAATTTCGCCCTGCTTGTCCGCTGGGAGGACGGGACGGAGGAGGCCGTATCCGCCGGGGAGGTGTCCGTCCGGGGGCTGTACGGATACGTCTGAGGAAGCGCCTTGTATTTTCCCGCCGGCTCCCTTATAATGGAAACCGGAATTTTTTTCAGGAGGGACTGCCATGCCTCATGTGATCCCCATCACCGATTTCAATGCCCCTGAGTTGGACGTCTACGCCCGGCTGACGGAAAACCAGCTGCTGAACCGGGCAGACCCCGCCAACGCCCTGTTTGTGGCGGAAAGCCCGCTGGTTATCGGCCGGGCGCTGGACGCCGGGTGCGTACCGGTATCCTTCCTGATGGAAACGAAGCACGTCACCGGCAAGGGCACCGAAATTCTCGGCCGCTGTCCTGAGGACATCCCGGTCTATGCGGCGGAACCGGAGGTGCTGACCCGGCTTACCGGCTTCCACCTGACCCGGGGGATGCTCTGCGCCATGCGGCGGCCGCCGCTGCCTGCGGTGGAGTCCCTGTGTGCGTCTGCCCGGCGGATTGCCGTGCTGGAAAACGTGATGAATCCCACCAATATCGGCGCCATTTTCCGCTCCGCTGCGGCGCTGGGCATGGACGCCGTGCTGCTGACCGCCGCCGGAAGCGACCCTCTGTACCGCCGGGCCAGCCGGGTCAGCATGGGCAACGTCTTTTTGGTGCCCTGGACGTACCTGCCGGAGGATAGGGACTGGACGGAACTGCTGCATGGCTTCGGCTTCAAAACCGCCGCCATGGCGCTGCGGGAAGACTCCATCCGCCTCAACGACCCCCGTCTTGCCGCGGAGCCGAAGCTGGCCGTGGTCATGGGCACCGAGGGGGACGGTCTGGCCTCTTCCACCATTGCCAGCTGCGACTACACGGTGATGATTCCCATGAGCCGGGGCGTTGATTCCCTGAATGTGGCGGCGGCCAGCGCCGTGGCCTTTTATCAGCTGGGGCTGATGAGCGGCGGAGACGGCCAAACCTGAATCCCCGAAAAACGGAAAACGCGTACCGGAAAATCTTTCCGGTACGCGTTTTTTCTGGATTCTCTTTTGCGGCTGCCGGCAATGCCGCAGCGCCGAGGGATTACTTCGATTTCCGGCAGGCGGACAGCCGCAGCACCAGCTTTGCTCCCAGCCAGCCGGCCAGTGCCCCCACCAGAATCCCTCCCAGAATGTCCGTAGGCCAGTGGGCGTACAGATACAGCCGGGAAAGGGCGATGACGGCCGCCAGTGCCAGAGACGGCTTCCACAGGGGGCTGTCAGCCGTCAGCAGTGCCGACACCGCCGCCATGGACACCGCCGTATGGCCGGAGGGAAAGGAGGCGTCCCCCGGAGGCGTCATCAGCAGCTTCACCTCCGGATTCACCGCAAAGGGGCGGATCCGCCCGATCCACGGCTTCAGCCAGAGGTTGCACAGCACCAGATCCAGCACCAGCGCGCAGACAAGGCATGCTCCCGCCTTCCTGGTCTTGGGGATGGCCAGCAGAATCACCGCCAGCAGGATCCAGATCTCCCCGTGGTCGCAGATCCGGCTGACGGCAGGCATCAGTGCATCCAGCAGTCCGCAGCGCAGATGGGTCTGGATCCAGTTGAGAATCCCCAGTTCCATGGCTTGCATGAATGGATTCCTTCTTTCATTTCAGGTTCTCTGCCGGGAAATCAACGTATCGCCCCGGCGGCGCCGTCAGCCCAGCGGCCGTCCCGGACGGCGGCGCACCGACGCCCGCTTCCGGATGCCGGAGACAAAGCCCATGGCCGCAAACAGCGTCAGCAGTGAGGAGCCGCCATAGCTGAAAAACGGCAGCGTCAGGCCAATCACCGGCATGATGAACAGGCACATGCCGATGTTCAGAATCATCTGGAACGCCAGCATGGAGGCGATCCCCACGCAGAGGTAGGTATGGGCCGGCAGGGACGCCCTGCGCCCCACCGCCAGTATCCGGATGATAATGGCTATCAGCAGCAAGATGGCCAGCACGGCGCCTACGAAGCCCAGTTCCTCCCCGATGACGGCAAAAATCAGATCCGTGTGCCGGGCCGGGAGGGATCCCGCCCCCGCCTGGGTCTGGGTGCCGTGAAGGTAACCCTGCCCCCAGAAGCCGCCGCCGCCGATGGTCAGCAGGCTCCGGGTCTGCTGCCAGCCGGTATGGGCCGTATCGTAGCTGTGGTCGAACAGCACCAGAAAGCGGTTCAGCATATATTTTTTGCTGTCCGGCACCAGATCGAACACCACAATCCCGCCGATGGCAGCCGCCGCCCCGCCGATGAGCAGGGCAAACCACCGCAAAGCAAACCCGGCAGCGAAGGCCATTACCACGAAAATCAGCACGAACATCAGCGCGTTGCCCATATCTTTGGAAACAATAAAATAGAGTCCTGCCAGTCCCAATGCATGACCTGCCGCAAGAAAGGCGGAGGAGGCGGACTTCAGATCCCGCTTTTCCTCCCGGAGCCATTGCAGCTGCCACGCCAGCAGGATGATGAAAGTGATTTTCACCACCTCCGCCGGGCCGATGCTCACCGGCAGGAAGGGAAACTTCAGCCACGCCCGGTTGCCGTCCTGCTCCAGTCCGAAGGGCGTCCGCAGCAACAGGATAAATCCCACGTTGAATGCCGCGATCCACTTCCACCATTTGCTGACCAGCATCTCCAGATCAATCATGGAAATGGCAAAATACACCAGAATGCCCAGCAGCAGCGCCGCCGTCTGCACGATGATCTTGCGGTTGTCCGTAGGAGCATTGTACCGGGTGGCGCTGTAGATCATGGCAATGCCGAACACCGACGCGGCGCAGCAAAGCCCCAGCAGGATCAGATCCGCCTGCTGGACAATCTCCCACACGGTTTCCTTCAGTCGTTTGAACATAATCGCCTCAAATGGAAAATAATAGGGTGGCCGGAAATGTAGTATACCACACAAAGATTGCCCTGTAAACTTGTTGAATTTTGTTTTTACATTTTTCACCGGACGTGCTATAATAATGGCCACTGAATAAACCGCGCTGCGGTTTATTCGCACGGCAGCAGCCGCGCGATTTTATAAAAACAGCTTTTGGGATCTGTTTTTATAAAATTCAGCCATTGTTACAATGCGTATTTCCGCTGGAGCGCCAAGGCACTCCAGCGGAGGGGTCAGGGATTTTGGACAATTCAGTTCAAAATCCCTGACCTATGAACAAAGCCAATAAGCCTTGAAACCCTTGGGGTTTCAAAGCTTTTAAGGCTTTATTCAATACGCATTATAATAAAATGACTTATGTGCAGAGGAGGGTGCCCATGGAGATTCTCAGCCGCAGCGAAGCGGAAACCGAGGCCGCAGGCGCCCGTCTGGCCGCCGTACTCACCCCCGGCGCCGTGGTGGCCTATGAGGGCGGTCTGGGCATGGGGAAAACCGCTTTCACCCGGGGGCTGGCCGCCGGGCTGGGGTATCCGGGCAGAGTCACCAGCCCCACCTTTACCATCGTCAATGAGTACGAGGGCGGCCGTCTGCCCCTGTTTCATTTTGATATGTACCGCCTTGGCAGCGCCGACGACCTGTTTGACATCGGCTGGGAGGACTACCTCGCCCGGGGCGGCATCTGCGCCGTGGAGTGGAGCGAAAACGTGGCGGATGCCCTGCCGGAGGATACCATCCGGGTGCGCATTGACCGGCTGGGAGACAGGGAGCGCCGCATCACCGTGGAAGGAGTGGATTTGCCGTGAAAATTCTGGCTCTGGAAACCTCCGCCAAAGCGGTGTCCGCCGCCATCTCGGAAAACGGCCGCATTCTGGCCTCCGGCTATCAGGACACGGGGCTGACCCACAGCCGCACCCTGATGCCCATTGTGGAGCATATTCTGAAAAACACGGAGTTGAAGCTGGAGGACATGGACGCCATTGCCGTGGCCGTAGGCCCCGGCTCCTTTACCGGCATCCGCATCGGCGTGGCCGCCGCCAAGGGGCTGGCCTTTGCCGCGGAGAAGCCCGCCGTGGGGGTATCCACCCTGTCGGCGCTGGCGCGGAACGCGGCCTTTGCCGACGGGCTGATTGTCTGCGCTATGGACGCCCGCCGCAATCAGGTTTACAATGCCGATTTCGCCGCCGAAAACGGCGTCCTCACCCGTCTGACGCCGGATCGAGCCATCTCCCTTGGAGATCTGGCGGAGGAGCTGCAGAATGAGTCCTGCCCCATTACGCTGGCGGGAGACGGGGCGCATCTGGCCTTTGACTATTTCACAGAGCACGGCATCCCCTGCCGTCTGGCGCCGCCTCATCTCATCATGGAAAACGCCGTGTCCGTGGCACTGGAGGCGGAGGAACTGGCCGCACAGGGAAAGCTGGTGTCCCCCCAGGCGCTGGAGGCCTTTTACCTGCGCCCGCCTCAGGCGGATCCCCTGAAGAAAAAAGCCGCGCCTGTCTGATTGTATTTTCACATTTTTTAATAGAGGAGAGCAGAATTATGGGTAAAGTTGTCATTATGGATCATCCTCTGGTGGCTCACAAGCTGACCATCATGC
>CAKUBJ010000006.1 GCA_934636905.1 uncultured Dysosmobacter sp.
GTACGCCGTGAGGGATTCGAACCCCCGGCCTTCTGGTCCGTAGCCAGACGCTCTATCCAGCTGAGCTAACGGCGCATACTGTTTGCTCCAAACAGCTTATTAAGAATAGCACATTCCTTTTCGAAATGCAAGCCTTTTTTCAAAATTCCGCCACTTTTTTTGAAAGCCTTGTAATGCGGTGAAACTTTTGCTATACTAAGGGCGAAAATACGGCAGAATCCGATAAAAATATGCGGGAAAGCGGTGCGGCTATGGAACGATACGCGATGAAAAGTGTTGCCTTCGGCGGTTTTGATAAAGAGGATGTGACTCGCTGCATTGAGCAGATTTCTCAGGAAAGCGGAAAACTCAGGGAAGAACGGGACAGCCTGCGGGAACAGCTGGAGCGTGCGGAGCAGGAACTTGCCGCACTGAACGAGAAAACGCAGGCGCTGGAGGCCGACAGGGAGCGTCTGGAGGCGGAAACCCGGCGGCTGGCCTCCGTGGAGGAGGAGAATGCCCGGCTGCGGGAGCAGGTGGAGCATCTGCGCCCGGATGCGGAGGCCCACGCCATGCTGCGGGATCAGGTGGGAACCATTGAATGTGAGGCCCGCCGCCGGGCGGCGGAACTGGAAGAAAGCACCACCGGTGAGATGCGCCGGGCGGCGGATCTCTTCCGGCAGCAGTATCAGGTGCTGATGAGCACCTTTGAAACCGCCTCCGGCCACATGACGGCGGAACTGCGAAAAATGGAGGTTTCTCTGGCGCAGCTGCCGCGCATCATGGATCAGACCGGCACGGAACTGAACCGGCTTTCGGCTGCGCTGGAAAAGCAGGAGCATCCTGCCGGAGAAAAGTAACGGAATAAGAAGGCGGCCGCAGAAGCGTGTGCTCCTGCGGCTGCTGCCATATGGAAACCGGGGAAACCCATGGAGAAGCCGGCGCCGGAGGCGCTCCATGCAGAAAGGAAAGGCCTGCAGACGGCGGAAAGGGGACAGGCGGTATGGCGTGGTATGTCTATGTGCTCCGCTGCGGAGACGGCAGTCTGTATACCGGCTCCACCACGGATGTGCAGCGGCGGCTCCGGGAGCATCAGAGGGGAACAGGCGCCAGATACACCCGCAGCCGCCCGCCGGTGGAACTGGCCTATACCGAGGCAGCGGCAGACCGCGCCGCCGCCCAGCGGCGGGAGGCGGCCATCAAAAAGCTGCCCCGGACAGCGAAGCTGAAACTGGTGGGAGATGGGGGGGTGACATGAGCCTGAAAAAACACTTTATACTGGGCGTGCTGCTGTCCGCTCTGACGGCAGTCTATGTCTATTACGCGGAGTATCTGCCCTTTACGGGAAAGTGGATGGCAGCATACCGCCTTGACCAATATGCCGGGGAGCGATATCCGGGATTCCGGCATGGAAAGGTGTACTTCAATCCATGCGGCGCCCCCTATGAAACCACCTTTACCGGAACCTCCGGTGAGGAGGTGAATCTGGGGTGCAGCTATACCGGAAGGATCAGTGACCCCATCCGTGAGAAGCGGTGGCAGCAGGACAGCAGGGCCGGGTACTGTCTGGATGAGGTACGGCTTCTCAATACCAGCGGCTGGATCAACTGCAGATGGCGGTATGACGCGCCGGAAAAGAACGAATTTGTCTTGCGCGTTCAGATGATGGAATCGGAAGAGATTCCCTTCCCGGAATCGGAAACCGCTCTGCGGGAGAAAATGAAAAAGGCGTTGGTCAGCTGTTGGGATGCATTGCCGGAGACGGCACGGGCGGATATGGCAGCTGCCACCGTGACCTACAGCCACTTTGCCGCAAACCGGGAGAATCAGCAGAAGTACGACGATGTTTTCTACACTGTCCGCATTCCTGTGACCGATGGGAATCTGTCGGCGGAGCAGGTTATGACAGCGGATCTGACAGAAAGGAAGACGTGAGCATCATGAGAAGGAAAGACCGGGAACTGACGCCGGAACAGGCGTGGGAAATTGTGGATCAATGTTCGGAGGGGGTCGTCGCCATGATGGATGGGGACGGCGCGCCCTACGCCGTGCCGGTAAATCTTGTCCGGGAGGAAAACCGGATGTACTTCCACAGCGCCATGGCCGGGAAAAAGACAGACTGCCTGCGGGGCAGTCCCCGGGTCTGCGTCACCTGCGTGGAACGGGGGACGGAGATCGACCAGCCGGGGCTGACCACCCGGTATGCCGCCGCCATCCTGACGGGAACGGCGGCGGAGGTGACGGACACAGCGGAAAAGGTGCACGCCCTCCGGCTGTTGTGCCGGAAGCTGGCACCGGAGAATCCCTACTGGCAGGGGGATTTTCACGACTGCCTCGGCCACACCGCCGTGTGGCGCATCACCGTGGAACAGATCACCGGAAAGGCGAATCCGGGAAGGATGGAATGAAAAAACGGTGCCGTGAGCATTGCTCACGGCACCGTGGCTTTTATTGAGAAATCTGCTTTTCTACCGGGGCCTTTCGCTTCAGCGGAAAGCCCAGAAGGCAGAGAAGCGCACCCAAAAGGGAATGGAAAATCGGTTTTTGATTCCACTTTATGATCCGATAGAGAAACAGTCTGAGAACCGAGTATACATTCCCTACATCTACAAAGAAGGCGATACAGACAAAGAGTGAGGACAGGATACCGCAGAGAACAATGGCCAAAAGAGTCCGGCGAAGGCAGCGGACCCAGGGCCTCTCCGGGAGCTTGACTGCCGCGGCAAGAGACAATACTTGTACCAGCGACCAGCCCAGAAGCAATAAGAATACGGGCCGCACCACATACATCAAAGCTGCGGTCCAACGCGGGTCATAGTGGAAGCTTTGGATATCCTGGGCTGTGGGCAGGAAAAACCGATACAGCAGATAGATGGCCGCAGTCAGCCCGCAGCCTGCCGCAGCTTGGATCAGAGCAGTTTTTCGCCCCTCCGGCACCGGCGGGCCATAGAGGACAGCGTTGGCGTCTGTATCAAAAATTTCCGCTAACCGCAGGATCTGCTCCACATCGGGCCGGGTGCGGCCGTTTTCGTAGTTGGAAACGGTCTGCCGGGTGACAAACAGCCGTGCGGCAAGTTCATCCTGTGTCATGTGTTGCCGCTGCCGCAGTTCCCGGATATTTTTCCCAATGTCCCGCATATGCTTCACCTCGCCCTCAGAGTACCGCAAAACCGCCGGAATGTCACGCAAGGAACCTTTTCCATGGCGGTTTTCCGGGAATTTACGCACCGGCTCAGCCTGCGTTCAGGTGAATGACACAGCTGCTCAGATTGTAAAAGGGCTCGGCGGCGGTGGGGGCCAGCCCCTCCAGCACGTCGGACTCATACAGGGCGGAAACCGTCTTGAAGCAGAGGGGCAGAATGGGAGCCTGCACCTGCAGATAACGGTACAGGCTTTCCAGCGCCGTTTTCCGGTCTGCGGAACTGCGGCAGGCTTCCAGCAGCCGGTCGCATTCCGGGGCGTTCCACCCGCCGTAGTTCAGACTGCCGCCGGAGGAGAGCAGGGAGGAGACGTCCCAGTCCGCCGTCAGCCGCACTTCCCCGTAATAGAGGTCAAAGCTGCGGGCGGCCAGTGCGGCGGTGTACTCCTCCCAGGGAAGGCTCACGGCCTCCATGGAGATGCCGGCGGCGGTAAAGGAGGCGGCAATCTGCTGCGCCACGGAAACCTTGAAGGGGTTTTCACTGTTGACCAGCAGCCGCAGGGCGTGGGCGGGCAGGGTTTCGCAGGCGGCCAGCACATCGGCAAAGGCCGTGGCGGAATAATCAGCGGCCAGTGATGCCGGATACAGAGGGGAGGCCGGGGAAATGGGGAACTGGGCGGCTTTGGCGTGGCCGGACAGCAGACCGCTGACCAGCGATTGCCGGTTGATGCCCAGAGACAGGCAGCGGCGGAAGGCGGCATCGTTCAGCGGCGCAGCATCCGTATTCACTCCCAGATATTGCAGCACGGCCGTGTCGGCATCCGTGCAGCGGATGCTGCCGGAAACGGTGACGGAGTCCGTGCCGGTGAGGTCGGAAACGATGAACTGGACGTCGCGGGAGGTAAAGCGGTAGAGCATGGAATCCCTGTCTGCCGTTTCCGTCAGAAGAATGCGTTCCACAGGCCGGGCGGCGCCCTGCCACCAGTTCTGACTGGCCAGCAGGCAGGGGACGCTGCTGTCGTCGTAGAGATAGGGGCCGGTTCCCGTGGGAATTTCCGACTTTTCCGTGCCGGATTTCAGAATGGGGATGTCCAACAGGGCAGGCAGGGCGCTGTTGGGGCGGGACAGGGTCAGCGTCACCGCACCGTCCCCGGCGGAAATGCTTTTCACGTCCGCCAGCCGGGCGGCGTAGCGGGGAGAGGTGCGGGCGGCGTTCAGCGTTGCCCTTACATCTGCGGCGGTGAGGGGAGAGCCGTCGGAGAATACGGCGTCCGGCCGCAGGGTCAGGGTGTAGGACGGTGCTTCCGGGTTATAGACGTAATCGGCGCACAGCAGCGGCTGAGGCTCCCATTGGCCGTCCAGACGGAACAGCCCCTCGTAGAGCAGGGAAGCGGCCGTCTGCTGCATCCCGTCGGGACAGGTCAGGGGATTCAGGGGCTGGCCTGCCAGATAGGGCAGGGAAAAGTCCGCGGGCAGGGAAGCGGTTTCCTCGGGAACCGGCTCCTCCTCCATGGGAAACAGCGGCTCTTCCACCTCGTCAATCTGAGCACAGCCCAGCAGCGGCAGCACCCAGAGCAAAGCGGCCAGCAGGGTGGATATACGTTTCATAAAGACTCCTTCAGCGCAATGACGGCGGCCTGAACGCCCCGTTGGTTGCCCATTTTCCGGTGGGACCAGAACAGTTCCGGGTGACAGGCGGTGCAGATGCCGGAAACCTCCATGTGGGCCGGCAGAAGGCCGGCATTCAGCAGCCACTGCCGATTCAGCCCCGCCAGGTCTGCATGGAACTTGGAACCTTTGACCTGTATATACGGCGCCGCGTCAGTCCCCAGCGCGGCCTCCATGGCAGCGGGCACGTCGCCGTCGGTTTCAAAGCACTCCTGCCCGATGCAGGGGCCAAGGGCGGCCAGCAGGTCTGCGGGACGGCTGCCATAGGCCGCCTCCATGGCCTCCACGGTTTTCTTCACGATTCCGGCGGCACAGCCCCGCCAGCCGGCGTGGACGGCGCCCACCGCCTGCCGGAGGGGGTCGTACAGCAGCACGGTGCCGCAGTCGGCGGAAAAGACCGTCAGAGGCAGATTTGCTTCGTTGGTGATGAGGGCATCCACATCCCCGTAGTCCCGGGGGCGGATGATGCCCTTTCCGGCGTCGGCGGCGGTGACCCGGCGGATGTTGGCGGTATGGGTCTGCTGGCTCAGCACCGCCCGGGTTTCGTCCAGCCCCAGCACCGCAAAGAAGCGGCGGTAGTTTTCCCGGAGGGCCTCCGGGCCGTCTCCCTGCCCGGGACGGAGGTTCAGACTGTCCCACGGGGCAGGGGACACGCCGCCCCGCCGGGTGGAGAAGCCGTGGGGAATGGCACCCAGAATGCCGGCGGTGAACCAGATGATGCCGGATTCCTTATGCTGTTCAAATGGCATAAAATACCTCGCTGTCCTTTCAAAAAATGCCCTCCGGAAAACCAGAGGGCAGGGAAATCACGGCTTTGCCGTGGGGGATGTCCCCCACATTTCTCTTCAGGGAGCCGGGGGATATTCTCTTTTCAAAAGAGAATATCCCGTTGGCTTCCGGTACCGGAACGGTACATTACAGGTCGGGATGGTACTCCTTGCAGGTGCACTTCTTCCACTTCAGCCCGCTGCCGCAGGGGCAGGGGTCGTTGCGGCCGATTTTGACGGTTTTCTTCACCGGCTGCTTTTTCGGCGCGGTGCCGTCGCCGCCTACGTTTTCCACGGTGGCCTTGGCCACCCGCTCCCGCTTGACCTCCTCGTCCTTCTTCAGACGGACGGAGTACAGGCGGCGGACGGTTTCATCCTGAATGGCAGCCACCATTTCATCAAACATCTCCAGCGATTCCCGCTTGTAGACGTCCACGGGGTTGTTGTTGCCGTAGCCCTGCAGCCGGACGCCCTGCTTCAGGTCGTCCATGGCGTCGATGTGGTCCATCCAGTACTCGTCCACCACCCGGAGCATGATAACTCGCTCCAGTTCCCGCATAATGGGGGCGGTGACCTCCCGCTCCTTGGCCTCGTAGGTCTTTTCGGCGGCGGCAATAAACGCCTCGTCAAAGTCCTCCTGGGTCTTGGAGGGAATCTCCTCGTCGGAGAACTTCACGGCGCCGCTGGCGAAGTAGATGCCCTCCATGCCCTTGAGCATTTCGCGATACCGGGGGGCGTCCAGATGCTGGCTTTCGCCGAAGGCCAGCGCCACATGGCTGGTGACAGAGGTGTGCATCATGTTCAGCACGGTTTCCCGGATGTCCATGCCGTCCAGCACCTGACGGCGCTGGGCATAGATGATTTCCCGCTGCTTGTTCATGACGTCGTCGTATTCCAGCACGGACTTACGGGACTGGAAGTTGCGGCTTTCCACGGTGGTCTGGGCGTTTTCAATGGCACGGGTCAGCATCTTGTTCTCAATGGGGGTGTCCTCGTCCAAGTCAAACTTCTCCATCATGTTCTGGATGCGGTCACCGCCAAAGAGGCGCATGAGGTCATCCTCAAGGGAGATATAGAACCGGGTTTCGCCGGGGTCGCCCTGACGGCCGGCACGGCCACGCAGCTGGTTGTCAATCCGGCGGGATTCATGGCGCTCGGTGCCGATGATGAACAATCCGCCGGCCTCCCGGACTTTTTCCGCCTCTTCCCCGATGACGGCCTTGTGATAGGCCATCCGTTCGGCGAACAGCTTCCGGGCGGCAAGGATTTCCTCGTTGTCAGTGTCAGCATAGCCGGTGGCGTCCACGATGACCTCTTCGGAGTAGCCGGCCTTCACCAGATCCGCCCGGGACAGGTATTCGGCGTTGCCCCCCAGCATGATGTCGGTGCCGCGGCCTGCCATGTTGGTGGCCACGGTGACGGCCCCCAGCTTACCGGCCTGCGCCACGATTTCCGCTTCCTTCTCATGGTTCTTGGCGTTCAGCAGATTGTGCTGGATGCCCTCCCGCTGGAGCAGCTTGCTCAGCAGTTCGTTTTTCTCAATGGACACGGTGCCCACCAGCACCGGCTGGCCTTTTTCGTGGCACTCCTTCACCTGCCGGATCACCGCCCGGAACTTGCCGGCCTCGGTCTTGTATACCACGTCGTGGTGGTCAACTCTCTGGTTGGGGCGGTTGGTGGGAATCTCCACAATGTCCAGATTGTAGATGGTGCCGAATTCCTCCGCCTCTGTCATGGCGGTACCGGTCATGCCGGACAGCTTGTCGTACAGGCGGAAGTAATTCTGGAAGGTGATGGTGGCCAGAGTCTTGTTCTCGCTGTTGACGTTGACGTGCTCCTTGGCTTCAATGGCCTGATGGAGGCCGTTGGAGTACCGGCGGCCGAACATGAGACGGCCGGTGAACTCATCCACGATGATGACCTCGCCGTCCTTCACCACGTAGTCAATGTCCCGCTTCATGGTGCCGTGGGCCTTCAACGCCTGATTGATGTGGTGGTTCAGAGTAGCGTTGGAGGGGTCGGACAGGTTCTCCACATGGAAGAACTCCTCCGCCTTGGCGATACCGGCGGCGGTGAGGGTGGCCGTCTTGGCCTTTTCATCCACAACGTAGTCGGCGTCGATATGGGTGTCCTCTTCCTCCTTGTCGTCCACCTGGACGACCACCTTTTTCTTCAGGCGGGAGACGAACATCTCGGCCATGTCGTACATCTGGGTGGACTTCTCCCCCTGCCCGGAGATAATCAGGGGAGTACGGGCCTCGTCGATGAGGATGGAGTCCACCTCGTCCACGATGGCGAAGCTGTGTCCCCGCTGCACCAGTTCGCTGGAGTAGATGCACATATTATCCCGGAGGTAGTCGAAGCCCATCTCGTTGTTGGTGCCGTAGGTGATGTCGGCGGCGTAGGCTTCCCGGCGCTGGGCGGGGGTGAGGCCGTGGACAATCAGACCTACCTTCAGACCCAGGAAGCGGTGCACCTTACCCATCCACTCGGAGTCACGCTTGGCAAGATAATCGTTGACGGTGACCACATGGACACCCTTGCCGGTCAGCGCGTTGAGATAGGAGGGGAGGGTGGCCACCAGCGTTTTGCCCTCGCCGGTTTTCATCTCGGCGATGCGGCCCTGATGCAGCACGATGCCGCCTACCAGCTGCACCCGGTAGGGGCGCATTCCCAGCACCCGGTCTGCGGCCTCCCGCACGGCGGCAAAGGCCTCCGGCAGGATGTCGTCCAGGGTTTCGCCCTTGGCGAGGCGCTCTTTGAACTCCGGCGTCTTGGCCTGAAGTTCCGCGTCGGTCATGGCCTTGTATTCGTCGGCCATGGCTTCAATTTTATCCACGATGGGATAGATGGATTTCAGCTCCCGGGAGCTGTAATCGCCGAAGATGGATTTCAGAAGTCCCATAGGTTCAAAAACATCCTTTCGCATTCCCGCCTGTTCCCGGGCGGAAAGAAAATATACCATATATCAGAGGGGCGCACAGTCACCCACAATAAAACAAGCATACTATAGCATATCCTCCCCGGGATTGCAAAGAAAAATGGAAAAGATACGAAAAAAGTTTACAAAATATCAATGTGACTGAGAGAATAACCGTTTAACAGATCTTCATAGCCGCCAGAACCGGGATTAGACAACCGGAAGCAAGGCTATTTAATATCAAATTCCACCGCCAACGCGAAATCCACCACCCGTTTTCCCTGTTCCGTCTCGTTTCTATGAAACTCAAAAAACCATTTGACCGCCCGGTAGTGGCCGGTATCCAGAGAGCCGTAGCGGCTGGCCCACTGAAAGGTCATCTCCCTCGGCGTGTCTTTTTCAAAGATATAGGCTTCCGTCGTGTTGGAAAAGTCTCCCTTTTCTTCCAGATTATACCACTGACCGTCCTGTTCCACCTGAAGGAAGAAATCGTGTTCGTTGCCGCTGTCGATTTCCGTGTCTGTGGTGTTGAGCACAGTTACCTCCACCTGCCCCGGACAGGCGGAGCCATCTACCAGAGTCATGGTGACGCCCTCATGGTTGTTGACCTCCAGATCAGATGCTTCTTCACTGGCCTTGGGGGCAGAGCCGCAGGCGGTGAGGGTCAGCAGGCACAGGACACAGCAGAAGGTGAATACGTTTTTCATGAAGACTGCTCCTTTCAAAAATTACAAAACAGATTCTATGTTTCTCTATTATATCGACGTGGGAGAATTAAAAAAGTTCCGGCGGATTTTGGCAAAACCGTCCAAATGACCGGAAAAGTTCACCAAACCTTCCTTGTGCTTTCCACCTTCCTGTGTTAAAATCATCTCAAAGAACTACCATGCGGCATACGCGGAAAACAGAAGGAGGCTTACCATGAAGCTGAGTTTTTACGGCGCCGACCAGTGCGTCACCGGCAGCTGCCACTGTCTGGAGGTCAACGGGAAGAAAATCCTCATTGACTGCGGTTTGCAGCAGGGACGGGACGAGATTGACAACGGTGCGCTGCCTTTCCATCCCGGCAGCATTGACTTTGTGCTCATCACCCATGCCCACATCGACCACACCGGCCGGGTGCCCCTGCTGGTGAAGCAGGGCTTCCGGGGGCGGATTCTCACCACCCGGCTGACGGCCAACCTTATGGACATCATGCTGCTGGACTCCGCCCATATTCAGGAGTCCGACGCGGAGTGGAAGAACCGCAAGGCGGAGCGCTCCGGCGCCCCCAAAGTGGAGCCGCTGTACACCACGGAGGATGCGGAGAACGTCAAACAATATCTCACCACCTGCGAATACGGGCAGGATGTGGAACTGTGTGAAGGGGTCAGCGTCCGCTTCGCCGATGCCGGCCATCTGCTGGGCAGCGCCTGCATCACCGTCACCGCCACGGAAAACGGCGTTACGAAAAAGCTGATTTTCTCCGGCGACCTTGGCAACGTGGATCAGCCCATCATCCGGGATCCCAGCCATTTCAGCGGCGCGGACTATGTGATTATGGAGTCCACCTACGGTAACCGCAACCACACGGAGGTGTGGAGCTATACCGAGGATCTGGCGAAGATCATCGACGAAACCATGGCCAAGGGCGGCAACGTGGTAATCCCCGCCTTTGCCGTAGGCCGCACACAGGAACTGCTGTATTTTATCCGAGAAATCAAGGACAGGGGGCTGGTGAAGTCCAATCCGGACTTCCCGGTGTATATCGACTCCCCCCTGGCCCGCCGGGCCACCACCATCTTCACCGGGGATCTGGACGGCTATCTGGACGCCGATGCGCTGGCGCTGGTGCAGGACGGCACCCATATGTTCAGCTTCTCCAACCTCCGCATGACGGAAACGGTGGAGGAATCCAAGACGCTGAATGAGGACGGCATCCCCAAGGTTATTATCTCCGCCTCCGGTATGTGCGACGCGGGCCGTATCCGTCACCACCTGAAGCACAACCTCTGGAAGCCGGAGTGCACCATCGTGTTCGTGGGCTATCAGGGGGAGGGCACCTTGGGCCGCTCCCTGCTGGAGGGCGTCAGAAGTGTGAAGCTCTTCGGCGAGGAGATCGCCGTTCACGCCAAGATCGTGAACTTCCAGGGACTTTCCTCCCATGCCGACCGTGACCACCTGCTTGCGTGGATTGCCGACATCAAGGCACCCAAGCCCCAGCACGTCTTCATCGTCCACGGCGACCGTGAGGTGGCGCCGTACTTTGCCGAGAGCGTGGAGAAGCTGGGCTTCACCGCCCATGCCCCTCAGTATACCGAGGTCTACGACCTGCTTGCGGACAAAATCGTGGAAACCGGCTATCTGCCGGAGCGGAAGGTCAAAGCTGACGGCGGCCAGAAGGTCAGTTCCGCCTATGAGCGTCTGGCGGCGCTGGGTCAGCGTCTGGTGGACGTCATCCGCCGCTCCAAAGGCCGGGACAACAAGACCCTCAGCCGCTGGGCAGAACAGTTGCGGCAGCTGCTGGACAAATGGGAAGAATGATTGTAGAATAGAGAAATCCGCAGGGAGTGCTGTCAACGCGGCACTCCCTGTCTGTATCTGAACGAAAACTCTTTAGAACTTGAAAAGGATGAAAATCCCATGGAAGCTTTGAAAAAAGGAACGGTTTATACGGCGGTGATTGACGGCTATTCCAGCGAGGGGCTGGGCATCGCCCGGGTTGACGGCGCAGTGGTGTTCGTACCGGGGGCCGTCCGGGGGGAAGAGGTGGAACTGCGCATCACCAGAGTGATGAAAAACGCCTGCGCCGGGGAAATCGTGAAAATCCGGACGCCCTCGCCTGAACGCATGGAGCCGGAATGCCCCCATGCGGGGAAGTGCGGCGGCTGTGCCTACCGGCACCTGACGTATCCGGAGGAACTGCGGGCCAAGCGTCAGCGGGTGCAGGACGCCCTGACCCGCATCGGCGGGCTGGATTTGCAGGTGGAGGAGATTCTGGGGGCGAAGAATCCGGAGCACTACCGCAACAAGAGTCAGTACCCCGTAGGCGCCGACGGCTCCATCGGCTTCTTTCAGGCACGAACCCATCAGGTGGTGCCTGTCCGCCGCTGCCTGATTCAGACGGAAGCCGCCGACCGCACGGCGCAGGCGGTGGGGGAGTGGATGCGCCGCTACAAAATTTCCGCTTACGACGAAACCACCGGCAAGGGGCTGGTGCGCCACGTCTGCGTCCGGGTGAACCGGAAAGGGGAGAGCCTCTGCTGTGTGGTGGTCAACGGCGGCAAAGTCCCCCGGGAGCCGGAACTGGCAGCCTATGTCACCGCTGCGGTGCCCCACACCGTGGGGGTTCTGCTGAACAGCAACACCCGCCGGGGCAACGTGATTCTGGGGGAGAAGTACCGGACGCTTTACGGGCGGGATTATTTGATGGACACCCTCTGCGGGCTGGAATTTAAGCTGTCCATGCCCTCCTTTTATCAGGTGAACCGGGAGCAGGCGGAGGTACTCTATCACAAAGCGCTGGAATTTGCCGGCCTGACCGGCAAGGAGACGGTGCTGGATTTGTATTGCGGCATCGGCACCATCACCCTCTGTCTTGCCAAAGGGGCAAAGCGGGTCATCGGCGCGGAGATTGTGCCTCCGGCCATCCGGGACGCCAAAGAGAACGCGGTGCGCAACGGCATCGAAAACGCGGAGTTTTTCTGCGGGGATGCGGCGGACATTGCCGCCAAGCTGGAAGCGGAAGGCCTGCGGCCGGACGTGGTGACGGTAGACCCGCCTCGAAAGGGGCTGGCGCCGGAGGTCATTGCCTCCGTGGCGGCTATGGCGCCGGAGCGGGTGGTGTACGTCTCCTGCGATCCCGCCACCCTTGCGCGGGACGTGAAGCTGTTCAGCCGGCTGGGCTACCATGCCCTCCGTGCCGCCGCCGTGGATATGTTCCCCGGCACGGCGCATGTGGAGACGGTCTGCTTGCTGTCAAAAGTACAGAGGTAGAACTGCAAAGAGTGCTTGATATAATGAAATCTAAAAATATGATATTGAACTTACTTATGTGAAAAGAGGAAATTAAGTTATGGAATATACACCGGTTGAAAAAAGTGTTTTAGATTTAATGGGACGAACAGATTTCAAGAATTTATCAAAAAATGATATTATTAGTTACGCTTCAAAACTCGGAGAACTCCGTCCTGAAGTTGCAAGGGATGTGTTAGCTCAATATCCACAGTTTGTGGACTTAATGAAAACCACAATATCGGAATATCGTCAGGAAATTGATAGAATTATTGAGAGTGATGATGCAAGTATTGAGCATTATTATGACTACGCAGAGAAGGATCAAGCTGAATCATCAAAGAGCCGTACAGAGTATTATGATTTTTTGAAACAAGTACAGGCAGACTATAGCAAGTGCTTAGATAATCCTAATCTAACATCTGAACAGATGATGGAAATGCTCAAAGAAGAAACAAAACTTGCAGAGATGGCTGCTGCAAAAGATAAAGAAATCAGAGAGCATGATGAGAAAATGGAAGAAAAAGTAAATGCCAAAGATAGTGAAAAAAGAGCATTTAATTGGAAACTTGCAGGAGGTGCAAGCTTAGCTTTGGCTGTTATGGTTGGGATTGGTGCAAGTGTACTTGGTGGGGACTTTAATTTTAGATTACCTACTAAAAAGAACTGACGAGAGTAGACGAATAACTATGGTAAGTGAATTACAGCCACTATCATTGATTTGCTTTGAAAAATCGAAACATAAGTGCCCCGCCGGCAAAGCCGGCGGGGCACTTGCAGTTTCCGCATAAGGGGTATTCAAATCCTGCCGGATTCAGCGTCAGGCGGTGCGCCTCACTCCGAAAGGGACAGGTAGGACACAATCTGCCAGCCGTCCGTACCCGGCGTCAGGCGCAGGGTCAGGACGCTGCGGTTACTGTCATTGTGATTCCCGTACAGGTATACATAATCCTCCACCTGCCGGCCGCTTTCTGCCGCAAAGGAACTGAAACCGAAATCCGAGGTATAGGTGTAGTAAGCGTCATAGTCTTTCAGATAGAAGACCCCGTGGGTGTCGGTGAGTTCCTCTGCGGTGATGCCGCCCCAGGTGCGCAGCACCTCGTTGACGCTGGCGGCGGAGATTTTGTGGATGGGCACCGGCATCTGTTCCATGCTCTCTGCATGTTTGAATGGCCAGCTGTCCAGATTTTTCAGGGCTTCAAATTCCGCCTCATCGCTGATGCTGCCGTCCTGCGGGAAATAGCGGAGGAACTCAGCAAAATTCAGGTTCCGGACGTTCCCGTAGTAAGAGGTGAGGAGATAGCTGGCGGGATGGATGTCCATCCCTGTAATATCGCCGCTTTCGTCCCGGACGGTGCAGTCCGTCACGGCGTTATAGGCATCCAGTTCCTCCTGAGAGAGATTCCGCCGCAGGAAGCCGCTGCTTTCATTGGGAATCAGCATCACAACGTCGTGATACTTGGTGAGGCCGGAGCCGGTGCTGGCCTCATAGACCACCGGCACCAGCGCCCGCTCCCGTGACTCGCCGAGGTAGACGATCTGATCCTGAAGAATCTCCGCAGAAGCGCTTACCGCCGTCCAGCCGGAGAGTTTCCGCGCCTGCGCACTGTCAATGGAGCGGATGGCGTACAGGCCGTATTCATTGAGTTCCACCGTGTACTGCACCGTCAGTTCCGTCTGTATGGCGCCGCCGGACAGTTCGGATACCAGCGTCTCCTTCATAACGGCCTGCCGGGGACGACTGGCAGGCGGGACAAAATCATCGGAGGGCACAAAACTCTCCGCCATGAGATACATCACCTGAGGCTCGATGAAAATCTCACGGTATTCACTGATGCCGGTATCCGTCCAGAGGGTAGACACCGTCCAGCAGCCGCCGCCGGCTGCGGGGTAGAAGTAGTACCGGATGTGGGCGCCCTCCGCCGGCGGATCCAGCCGCCAGACCAGTTTTTCCTCATCTACCGGCGTGAAGCCGATCTCCTCCGCTTCGGCGCGCTGCACGTCCAGAGACTTCTCGTCATAGACGATGGAGAAAATGGAGCCGGTATTGTAGGCGGATGTCCACTCCCAGTAGGGGGAGACGCTGTCCGAGGTGTCGGATTTTGTCCAGCCGCTGATGGGAATGTAGAGATAGCCGCCGTCGATGTCATAGCGGTGGACGGGATAGTTGCCGGGCTTGTCATTGGGGTTGTTGTAGTTGATCTGGTCGATCCAGTCCTCCACATACAGCGGCAGGTCCAGCCCCTGATCCGTCACATACCAGTCGTAAATGGCCTCCTCCATGGTATTGTGATAGCCAGAGAAGATGCCGTCGTTGGTGGGTATATCACAGAGAATGTCATAACAGTTGTCCTCGTGCCGCAGAGCCACCACGATATGGCGGTTACCCGACCCAAGGTCAAAGTACCCCTCGTCGTCATGGTACTGGCCGCCTGCCAGCGCCACGGCGTCCATGTCCACATCCAGTTCCGGCTTGGTCAGGTAATAGTATTCCCACTCCTCCAGAATGCCGTCGGGAGCCAGTCCGGCCACCTCGCCGCCCTTTTCCAGATAAATCAGCTTCCGGTCGGTGACGGCGGCGGTGCGGAGCTGTTTGCCGAGGGTGCCGTCGGCGTTGTAGACGTAATAGCTGACCTCCGTCTGAGACAGCATCACATGCTGGACGTAGGCCTCCACGCTGGCCCACTGCTCACTTTCGGTGCTGGTGTCGATTTTTCCGTTCTCCGCTCCGCCGGGGTTGGCGGCGCAGAGGGCAATCAATCCCACGCAGACCACGGCACACACGGACATGACCCACCGCCGGGGGCGCTTCCATTTCAGCAGATTCCGGATGCGGCTGCCGGTATTCCCCTCGCCGAAGGCCAGAGGCATCCCCGCCACGATGCGGCGCCCGGTGGCAAGGCTCAGCAGGGAGGCGGAGTAGTCCGCCCGGATGTCCTCCCCCAACTCCTTTACCACGGCCTCATCGCAGCTCATTTCCATGTCCTTGCCGGAGAGGATAAAGGCAATCCACACCAGCGGGTTGAACCAGTGGATGCACAAGGCCAGAAAGGACAGGAACTTTACCAGATAGTCCCGGCGGCGGATATGATACTGCTCATGACGCAGGATGTAGCCCCGCTCCTCTTCCTTCAGGGTGGAGGGGAGGTAGATTCTGGGGCGGATGAGTCCCATGACAAAGGGGGAGGAGATGTAGTCCGCCAGATAGACGTTGTTCCACAGGCAGACGGCGCCCACCAGCCGGCGGCGCAGCCGCAGCAGGGACACAAGACTGTACGCCATCAGCAGTGCCGCGCCGGCCAGCCACGTCAGCGTCAGCGCAGCCATGGCACGGCTGAGAGAGGAGGACGCCGGGGCAGCCGTCTGCTGTGCCGGAAGGGCAGACGCCGCAGCCGGCGGCGCAGCGGTTTCCCCGGCCATCTCCTCGGGGAGAAGGGCTGCCTCGGGAGCGGCGCTGCGGACAATGTCCGCCGGAACGTATTCCACCGCGCTGGTGCGCTGGGTGCGCTCCTGAACGGGAGCACCCAAGGCCCCCATCAGGGACACGGCGGAGGTGACGGACACCGGGCACAGCAGCCGGAACAGCACCACCGCCCACAGGGCGTAGGAGAACACCTTGGGTGCCCGCCGCAGCAGCAGGCGGACGGCCAGCACCGCCAGAATCACCGCACTGGCCGTTACGCTCATGTTGCAGATAACGGGAAACAGCTCCTGCATCAGAAAATCAGCCATCGGATTCCCTCCTGTTCTGCTCAATCAGCTTCTGCAGCTGAGAGATCTCATCGTCCGTCAGTTTTTTTCGCCGGGTAAACGCCGTAATAAATGCAGGCAGGGAACCGGAAAAGCTGTCTTCCACAAACTGCCGGCTCTGGGCGGTATCGTAATCTGCCCGGGACAGCAGACTGGTGACGACGCCTCCCTGATTCTGAAAAATCCCCCGGTCGCACAACCGCCGCAGCACGGTGTAGGTGGTGGATTTTTTCCAGCCCAGCGATTCCTCCGCCAGCCTCACCAGTTCCGGAGAGGTAAGGGGTTCGTTGGCCCAGATGATTTCGGCAAACTGTGTTTCCACAGGCGCCATGCGTAATTCGTGCATCCTGCCGCCTCCTTGGTTTACATCTTGTAGTTTGACTATAGACTACAGGATGTAAACCGAAATGTCAAGCCCTTTTTGGAAAAAATTATCGACAGGAGGAAAGCCGCAGAGAGCGGGGGGGGGGGGAAGGGAGAACCTCACAGACCAAAAAATCGCAGAAAAAAGAAGGGAACCCGCGCTGCTGCGCGGATTCCCTTCTTTTTATTAATGGCACAGTCAGGCGTCCGTGCTGCCGGCGGTGAAGGCCGCCCACTTCCGGGTGATGGAGAAACAGAGCAGAGCACCTGCCAGGGCGATAAAGCTCCACAGATATACGGTGCTGCTCCATCCGAACCGTTCTGCAAAAAAGGCGATGCCGCAGCTGGAGAGGGCGCTGCCTGCGTATGTGCTGGCGTTGAGCAGGCCGGAAATGAAAGAGACTTTGCCGTGGCACGCGAAAACAGGCGGAACCATGCAGGTCATCAGCAGGCTGATCCCGTGCATGGAGCCCACGATCACGGCGGACAGCAGTATGGACAGCGGGGCGGACGCGGTCATGAACCGGGCCAGAAGCAGGGCGGCTCCGCCGCCTGCCAGGAAAATCAGGGCAGAGAGCCGGAGAACGTTGGAAATGGCCTTTTCATAAATGACGCCAGTCACGTTGTAGATCAGAATGGAGAACAGCGGCAGGATCACGCCGGTGAGAATGGAGATGCTGCTGCTGAGGTGGAAGCTTTCGGAAATGAAGGAGGGCATCCAGGCGGTGATCCCTTCGCGCAGCATGCCCTCAAGCAGGATGCAGACCATGATTACGGCCAGAAGCCCGGAAAATTGGAAAGCTTGACGGGGACAGCTGTTTCCCGGGAAATCATGGCCGTCTTCAGCCGGGAGACGGGGGCAGCGGCGCAGCCAGACCAGCAGCATAAGTCCGGCGGCAGCTGCGGAGACAATAAAAACGCTGCGCCATCCGGACAGCTGGATCAGCAGCGGCGCAGCCAGATAAACAGCGGCGGTACCGGCGGCGCTGCCGCCGGATACCTGCACACAGGTGCGCTGGTAATCCTCTGCGGACAGGAGACTGCTCATCAGCCGGACGAGAGGCGGCCACATGAGGGACTGAGCAAAACCGTTGACAGTCCATACAGCAGCCATTGGGGCCACTGTATGGCACATGGGAATGGACAGGTTTGCGAGAATCGTGATGCACAGGCCGCAGCAGACCATCCGTCTGGGCTCGATCCGGTCGCCCAGACAGCCGCTGACCAGTTGGCCTGCGCCATAGGTTACAGCGCTGCCGGTCAGGGCCAGAGAGGCAGCAGACTTTCTGATGCCCTCGACGGCGACAATTTCAGAAACCACGGCACCATAGTTAACTCTGGTCAGATAGCTTACAAAGTAAACGGCCGTCAGCAGCATGGTCAGGCTTCTTACGGACTGCCGGGATGTCAGTTTCTCATTCAAGTGAGAGACACCTTCTTTTCTCCTGAGCTTTCATCGGCAGGAACTGGGGTGACTGTGCTGAGCGGACTGTACAGGGTACGATCCAGCATGGCGTTCTGCTTGATAAAAAGCTCGCTTTTGAGAATGATGCTGGCGGGGAGCTGAATACCATTTACCACATGATCGAACAGCAGCTTAAGAGGCTGATAGCCCTGCCGGAAGGATTCCTGACCGATGACGGCGGTAATGCTGCCGTTTTGAAGGGAGGGAATCGTGTCGCGGTTCAGGTCAAAGGCCAGGTGGATGATCCGGCCGGAAAGCCCTTCGTCCGCAATCGCCCGCGCCACCGTTTGAACAGAGCCTGCGACGGTGAATACGGCATTCAGCTCCGGGTGCTGGCGCAGCATCCGGACGGTGAGTTCGTAAGCGTATTCTCTGTCGCTGGATTCATCGGCGGAGAACAGCTTATAGGTATCTATCAGATGACAGTTGGCGCCCAGAGCATCCAGCTCCTGAAGAAGACCTCTGATGCGTGTGGTGCTGCTGAACATGTTGCTGGCGCCGGTCATGATGGCCAGTTCGATCCGCCGGCTGCCGGAGAGCATGTGCAGCAGCCCTGCGGCGGTGCGGCCATTCAACGCATAATCTGTCCCGACGTAGCAAAGCGGCGAAAACCCCTCAACGGTGGAATTGAATATGATGATGGGGAGTCCGCCGTCCGCAAGGCTCTGGAGCCGCTGACGCATGAGAGGAGCGTTTGTCGGCACGATGGCCAGCCCGTTGATGCCGGTTTCCACCAGCTGGTCAATGAGGGCAATTTGCTCTTTTGCGGTATAGTGTGCATAATTGCGCAGCACGACCTCGACGCCATAGCCGGCCAATTCCAGCTGAGCGGCCCGGATCCCCTGATGTACATCGTTCCAGGAGCCGGTCTTATCATCATATGGCAGGATGACTCCGAAACGGATACCTGATTTTTTGGCCGAAAGCTGGCGGCCGGCCAGATTTGGCTGATAGTTCAGCTCTCTGGCTACGGCGAGAATCTGCTTCCGCACCTGGGGGTTGATGCCGCCCCGGTCATGCAGGGCGCGGTCAACGGTTCCGCGGGATACGCCGGCTATGTCGGCAATTTGCTTCAGCGTCACCTTCATGGAGAATACCTCCGCGTTCTCAGCGTTTAGCGTTCAGATCATTTAAGGCCAGTATAACAACGGAAAACGGGAATGTCAATGTATTTCGTGCATTTGCACGGCATGAGGATTCGATATGGTATGGAGATAAAAGTGCACGAAAGTGCACGATAGAAAAATGGTGCATTTCAATGTAAAATTGTGACAATATAACAAAATATACAGAAGAAAATTGGAGATTTATTTATTGAATTTTGCGCGCTTTCCTGCTATCCTAAAAATACAACGTGCACGGGCACGAAAATGAAATGAAATGCCCGCACAATTGTATTTTATCGCGGAGGCGATGAAATAAATATTCTGACAGAGTTCGGGAGGAAAGACCATGAAAAAGATGCTCGCGCTCATTCTTGCACTGGCAACAGTCCTGTCCCTGACCGCCTGCGGCGGCAAAACGGAAGGGAATACTTCTCAACCGGCTGAAGACAATCAGGCATCGGCAGAAACCGCTGCCACGGTGGATGACGTGGATCTGAAAGAGCTGGCAGCCAACTACGACGGCGAGATCCATGTGACCATCTGGGGTAAAGATTCTGTAGACCCTGAGAAAACGACTTCCCGCGGTACATTCATTGCCAAAAAGGTTGACGAGTTCAATGCACAATTCAGCAATGTCAATGTGGAGTACATCTATCAGGGCAGCTATGACGAGGTGGCCGAAAAGATCCGCGCCGCCGCTGCTGCCAAAGACCTGCCCACCATGTTCATGACCGAGGAGGCCATGGTCAAGGGCTTCCAGGACATCGCGGCCGACCTGAATCAGTATATCCCCTCCGCGACGATTCAGAACTATCAGCAGGGCTTGCTGGTTTCCATGAAGGGTGACAACGGCCAGCTGCTGGCGGCTCCCTTTGCCCGGTCCCTGCCGGTGCTGTATGTCAACAAGGAACTGCTGGAGCAGGCCGGCTGGAACGGCGCCGACATCAAGACCAATGAGGATCTGATGCAGTGCGCCAGGGACGTGAAGGAGAAGACCGGCGCTTACGGCTTCTGCACCTTCTGGGATACCGACGCCTGGCACTGGGAATCCGCCATCTATGCGGACGGCGGCTCTGTCCTCAGCGAGGACGGCAGCAAGCCCACCATCGGCAAGGACTATGATTATGTGGGCGCCAAGTTTGTAAAGCTGGTGCAGGAAGGCCTGGAGGCGGGCTACATTGTGTCCCCCTATGGCACTCCCAAGCCCGGCGATACCCGTGACGACCTGCTGTGCTCCGGTCAGGCTGCCATGACCCTGACCTCCTGCAACTCCATGCCCAAGCGTGCCGATAAGCTGGCCGAGTCCGGCTACACTCTGGAAACCTACATCCAGCCTGCCGGCGACAACGGGGAGCCTTCTCTGGCTTCCGGCGGTTCCAACTGGGTCATTTGCGACAGCGCCTCCTATGAGGAGAAGATGATTGCCGGCGGCTTCCTGGCCTATCTGGCTCAGGATGACAACATTGTGGAAAACGCGGAACTTACCGGCTCCATGATGATTACCGAGAGTGCGCTGGTCAGCGACGGCGGTAAGAAGCTGCTGGCTGAGAAGCCCTATTTCCAGACCATTTATGACTCTGTGCCCTACCTGCACGCACGTCCCAACACCCCCTACTGGACGGAGATGTACACCTACGCCGTGGATAAGCTGGAGCAGTTTACCCTGAACTATGCCACCACGGACGTAAACAGCATGATCGACGATATCGAAACGAAATTCCAGTCCATCATTGATGACAATGCGTGGTAATCCGTAATGGAACGGACGCGCGAAAGAGCTCTTCTTTCGCGCGTCCGCACAATCGATTTAGGAATCTTGAGGAATGCGGCTTTGTGATGAGGCTGTGGATTTGAGGTATGGAACATGGCAATTATTCTCGAAAATATTAAAAAAGTTTACCCCGGCAGTAAAACGGCAGTGATTGAGAACCTGAATCTGACCATTAAGGAAGGTTCTTTTACCGTCCTGCTGGGTCCTTCCGGCTGCGGAAAGACCACGCTCCTGCGGATGATCGCCGGTTTGGAAGAAGTCACCGGCGGCAACATCAAGGTTGACGATCAGGACATTACAAAAATGGAACCCGGTGACCGGAATCTGGCCATGGTGTTCCAGAACTACGCCATTTATCCCCACATGACTGTGCGGGGCAA
The DNA here is from genome assembly GCA_934636905.1 of uncultured Dysosmobacter sp. GTDB lineage: Bacteria > Bacillota > Clostridia > Oscillospirales > Oscillospiraceae > Oscillibacter. Next base: position 21,302 of record CAKUBJ010000006.1, read on the forward strand.
CATCGAGTTCGGTCTGAAGAACTACAAAATCTCCAAGGACAAGATTGACCAGCGGATCAAAACCGTTCTGGAACTGACGGGACTTCAGGAGTACGGCGACCGGATGCCCAACCAGCTTTCCGGCGGCCAGCGGCAGCGGGTGGCTCTGGCCCGTGCCATCTCCAAGTCTCCCAAGGCGTTTCTGATGGACGAACCCCTTTCCAATCTGGACGCAAAACTCCGCAACCAGATGCGCAGTGAGCTGATCCAGCTGTTCAACCAGATGGAAACCACCTTTATCTATGTGACCCACGACCAATCCGAGGCGCTGACCATGGCTACGGATATTGTGGTGATGAAGAGCGGCGTCATCATGCAGCACGCCTCACCGCAGGAAATCTACCGCAACCCCCAGAACGTGTTTGTGGCACAGTTCATCGGCGATCCGGGCATGAATGTCATTTTGATGAAGGACGGGAAGTACATCGGCTTCAAGCCCCGGGCAATCCACACGGAGCAGCGCAATCCGCAGGATCTCTGCATCCGCGGAAAGCTGCTGACCACGGAGTTCCTGGGCCATGACTCCCAGTACACCTGGGACATCGGCCTCGGCAAAGTGGTGATGCGTTCCCGGGAGGATCTGCCTGCGGGCGCGGAAATGCCGCTGTATGTATCGGGTGAAGACCTGTTTTACTTTGACGGGCAGCAGAATCGCTGCGAACCGTTTGCCATCGGAGAAATGGAAGGGGTCTACCATGCGGATGAATGAAAAGCTGGAGCTGAAGCAGCACGGGAAGGTATACCGCTTTTTTAACCGTGTGCTGAAATGCCCCTATGTTCTGCTGGCTCCGGCACTGATTACCTGTCTGGTGATGACGATTTACCCCATGTGCTTCGGCATTTACCTCAGCTTCCATAAGTGGGATCCCCTCACCGGACGGAAAAAGTTTGTGGGATGGAGCAACTTCAAATACCTCTTTACCAGTGAGGATTTCCATAAGGTTCTCTCCAATACCATCATCTATATGCTGGTGATCCTGTTTGTGGGTCTTTTCATCAAGGTTCTGCTGGGCGTGTTCCTGAACAAGCGGACGCCGGCCCACAATCTGGTGCAGACCGTGGTGTTTACGCCCCACATCATCTCCTCGGTTTCCGTGGCCGTGATTTTCATGTGGCTGATGGATCCCAAGAACGGCGTTCTGAACCTGGGGCTTCAGGCGCTGCATCTGCCCACCTCCAACTGGTACCTCAGTGCGGACAGCGCGCTGATGTCTGTGCTGATTGTGGCCATCTGGCAGAGCTGCGGCCATGGCTCCCTGCTGGCGATCGCCGGCCTGCGGAGCATTCCGGAATACCTCTATGAGGCGGCGAAGCTGGATCGCTCCTCCCCGGCCAAGACCTTTATAAAGATTACCATCCCCATGCTGTCTCCCACGCTGCTGTACATGGTGGTCACCACCACCGCCAGCGCCTTTACCAGCTTTGACATCATCAAGATGATGACCCAGGGCGGGCCGGACAACTCCACCAACCTGATTGCCTACTATGTGTATCAGCAGGGCATCATGTTCAATCAGTATGGCCGCGCCATGGCGGCGGCGGTGATCCTGCTGCTCTTTACGGCAACGCTGTCCTGCATCAATTTCTTTGCGCTGGATCGCAGGGTCCATTATCAGTAAAGAAGGGAGACGACGATATGACTGCCAAGACATTCATCAAGCGGACGGTGGAATGCATTCTTCTGGCCGCACTGTTCATTATTTTCGTTTTTCCCTTTTACTGGACGCTGATCACCTCCGTGAAATCCATGTGGGAGGCCATTCAGTTCCCACCTACCTTCTGGCCTGAGAAATTTATGTGGTCCAACTACGCGGAGGTGTGGAGAAGCAGCAACTTCGCCCATTTCGGCAAGAACTCCGTCATTCTCAGTGTCGGCGCAACCATCATTCAGATCTGTTCCAGCGTGCTGGCGGCCTATGCCTTCGCCCGGATGGAGTTCCGGTTCAAGAAGCCGCTGTTCATGCTGAGCCTGGCGGATATCATGATCCCGGCGCAGGCCATCTTCCTGCCCATTTTCCTGATGTACTCCAAGTGGGGCATCCTGAACACCTACCTCAGCTATTTTCTGATTTATGTCTATTCCGGTTCCACCATCTTCTTCTTCCGAAACGCCTTCAAGCAGGTGCCGGAAGAGATGGTGGAGGCCGCCCGGCTGGACGGCGCCAGCGAGATGTCCGTCATGTTCCGGATCATGATGCCTGCCGTGCGTCCCTTCCTGATTACGCAGATTATGCTGTGCTTCATGAGCAAGTGGAACGGCTACTTCTGGCTCCAGACCCTGACCACCAACGACAATATCCGCACCCTGCCTCTGGCCCTCAACAGCATCGTCAATCAGGCGGAGGACTTCATTGTCCGCTGGGATCTGGCCATGGCCGGCAATGTCATTTTGATGGCGCCTCTGCTGCTGCTGTACATTTTCTGCAACAAGCAGATGAAAGTGGCGTTCATCGGAAACGGAATCAAGTGATGGTATGAAAATTGATAGAACCAACTGCAAAACGGATATTGCAGGGCGCTTTGACCCGGAAACCAGCCGCAGCGCACGGATTTCCTCCGCACTGGGCTATCTGCTGTTCTTTGTTCCCATGGTCATGCACCCGGAGAGCAAGTTTGCCCGATACCACACCAATCAGGGCTTCCTGCTGATGCTGCTGATGACGGTGGGGGTGGCGCTTGCCGCCATGGTTCCCTATGCGGGGCCGTTCCTTGTGATCCCGGTGATGCTGTTCGGGATCTGCTGCGGCCTGCGGGGAATGGTGACGGCGCTGCGCTGTCAGGCAAAGCACATCCCGCTGCTGGGGAAGCTGATCCTGATTGAATACGACCAGTTCTATTCCCTGGAAGCGTGAAAGCAGCTTCCGGTTCAGGCAGGCGGAACACGTCTGACGGGTTCCGCCTGTCGGGAGCATTCCCTGCGGTACATGGAACGAGACGAATACTCGGGAGGATAGAGACATGATTTTTCTTGGAACCGGCGCGTCACAGCTGATCCCGAACCCTTTTTGTGACTGCCGGGTCTGCCGGTATGCCCGGCAGGCCAATGACCCGCGGGAGGTGCGGCGGCGGAGCGCACTGCTGCTGGATGACCATACCCTGATTGACGCGGGACCGGATGTGCCGGCGGCCTGCAACGCCTACGGAAAATCCCTGACGGAGCTGAAGAGCCTGTTCATCACCCATATGCACTCCGATCACTGGGATCTGACCACCCTTGAAAACCTGCTGATGTGCGATACGGAGCCGCCTCACGTTCGTGTCTACCTGTCCGCACCGGCGCTGGAGGGACTGAAGGCGTGGTGGAAGGCTCGGCTGGAGGGCAGAATGTCAAGGGTTGCCGCTTCGGACTACAGCAAGTATCAGGAGGTTCTCAGCTACACGGCAGTGGAGCCTTATGAATACGGCGAAACGGAGGACGGCCTGCGCTATTCTGCGGTGAAAACCAACCACAAGTCGGAATTTGTGGGGGAAACCGCGCTGAACTATGTGCTGGAGCGGAATGGCCGCTCCATGCTCTACGCCTGTGATACCGGCCTGTACTGTGAGGAGAACTACGAGTTCCTCACCTGGAAAAAGCTGGATATTCTGGTGCTGGAGGGCACCTTCGGCCCGCTGGATAAGCCGCTGGACATCGGGCACATGACCTACCGCTCTACGGAGATCCTGCTGGATCGCCTCAGCAAGGCAGGGACGATTGACAGCCATACGAAGATTTACCTGTCCCATATCGGGCATCGCATGACCCATGGCGAGTGCAGCCAGTGGCTGCAGGAGCGGTGGGGAGAGAACGCGGCGGCAGCATATGACGGACTGGAAGTGCCGGGAGTCTGAGGCCGGCTATGAAACGATTTGATCAGTTGGGAGAGAGTTTATGAAAATGCCGCAGATTACAGGACACTCCGGATGCGAAGGGACGCCCAGAGATTCCATGGCATCCATTGAACGGGCAGCGGCTTTGGGGGCGGACGCGATGGAAGTGGATGTCCGGCGGGGATCCAATGGCATTTTGCGCATTTCCCATGACCGGCTGAAGGAGCCGGATCTTCAGGAAAAGCCGACGCTGGAGGCGGTATTTCAAAGGGTGGCGTCAACGGATCTGCGGATCAACTGCGACATCAAAGAGCCGTTTGCCATCCCCGGTACGCTGGAGCTGGCGGGAAGGTTTGGCCTTGACCGTTCCCGGCTGATTCTCTCCGGAGCCGTTTCCCCGGAATTTCTCATGCTGGAGCCAACGCTTGCGGAGAAGGCCAGTATTTACCTGAACATTGAGGAAGTGCTGGAATACCTTGCCGTAGGGAAGCTGACGGAAAGCGGCAGGGGAGGACAATTCCCGGAACTGCTGGCGGCTCCGCAGGCAATGCTTCCCCGGCTCCTGACGGACGACGTGCTTACGCCGCTGCTGGGGATGATTGCGTCCCTGCCCATCTGGGGCCTGAATCTGCCCCATGGCATCCTGACGGAGGAATCCGCCAGGCGGTTCCGTCAGGCAGGCGTGCGCCTCTCGGTCTGGACGGTGAACGAGCCGGAGGATCTGGCTCGCTGCCTTGCGCTGGATGTGGACAATATCACAACGCTGGCGGTGCAGACGGCGCTTTCCTGCCGGAGCAGAACGGCGTAAATCCCGTTTTCTTACAAAAAATGCACTCCCCGCCTTTACCGGTGGGGAGTGCGTTTTTGTTGGAAGGGGAGTGGGCAGGGGGATTTCCTGCGCCGGAATCCGGGGGCCGCTTCCGGATACCCCGGAGCGGCGTTTCCGGAATCTGCCTGCCGGATAGAGCGGAGCGGTCAGTCTTTCAGCTGTCCCGCCAGATACCCGCTGGACCACGCCCACTGGAGGTTGTAGCCGCCGCAGTCGCCGTCAATGTCCAGCACCTCCCCGGCGGCGTACAGGCCGGGCACCAGACGGCTTTGCAGGGTGTCCGGGTCAAATTCGGCGGTGCGGACGCCGCCGGCCGTAACCTGTGCGCCGTCAAAGCCCAGCACACCAACCACCGGCAGGGAGAAACCCTTGACAGCCTCCGCAATCGTTTTCAAATCCCGGAAGGACAGGGCGCCTATAGGTTCGGTCAGTCCATAGCCGGCGTACCGCAGCAGCGTGCGCCCCAGCCGGTTGTGCAGCATCCCGGCCAACAGGTTTTCCATGGTCAGGGACTGCATGGCGGCAGTCCTCCGACGCAGCAGTTCCGCTACGTCGGAAGCGGAAAGCTGGGGCATCAGGTCAAGGGAGAGGGTCAGTGCCCCCTTCTCTGTGGCGGCGGTACGGGACAGCTCAAAGACCGCGGGGCCGCTGACGCCGAACTCCGTAAACTGCACCTCGCCGCTTCGCTCCGCCAGAGTTTCCCCGCCGCGGCACAGCCGGAGGGAGGCATTGGCGCGGACGCCTTTCAGGGACTTCACATAGGTGTTGTCGGTTTTTACCTGCACCAGCGCGGGAAACAGCCTGGTGACGCTGTGCCCCATGGATTGCAGCAGTTCATAGCCGCTGCGGGTGCCGCCCAGCTTCCCGCCGGCCATGCCGCCGCAGCAGACGATGACCCGCTCCGCCGTCAGGGTTTCCTCCGGTGCGGTGACTGCGAAGCCCCGCCGGATCTTTTTCAGTCCGGACACCTCAAAGCCGGTGCGGGTGATCACGCCGGCGGCGTCGGCGGCAAAGCGCAGCACATCCACCACGCTGCCGGCCTGATCGGAGTAGGGGTAGACCCGCCCGCTGTCCTCCGTGGTGGTCAGAAGCCCCAGTTCATGGAAAAATTGCAGGGTTTCCGGCTGTCCCAGCACAGCAAAGGCGGGGCGGATAAAGTCCGGCGCCTGCCCGTGATAAAAGGAAAACCCCATGTTCCGGTTGGTGAGATTGCAACGGCCGTTGCCGGTGGCCAGCAGCTTGCGCCCCACCCGGGCCTGCCGCTCCAGCAGGGTGACGGCATGGCCGTTCCCGGCGGCGGTGATGGCGGCCATCAGCCCCGAGGCGCCGCCTCCGATGACAATGACGTTCATAGTCCCTCCCGAAAACCGCCGTCTCACAGGGAAAATGCCCCTGCCAAAGGCGGAGAATGCAGAATTTCCGCAGCTGCGGACGCAGTACCCATAGAGGGCTGCGGAGCACGCCTGCGGAGAAATTTTACCACAGCGGGAGGAGGATTTCAATGCGTCTGCTCCACAGAGGGAAAATCTCCTGAGGCGGCAGGCGGAAGAACTTTGCCGAAGGACACGGAAGGGCGGCCGGAACGGGGGGAAAGGGGAGCAAAAGCCCCGGAACGCATTGACTCTTTCCCGGGAAATGGATATACTTGCAGACAGGCCGACAGGCGGCGGACACAGCGTGTCGAAAAAGTCTTTTCGCCCCGCTGAACCAGTTTTCAGAACTTTACAAAAGTTCTGAAAACTGTAGATTTGAATGGCGCAGGACACCCCTCTTGGGTTTCCCGCGCACACCCTTCCTTACCGCCGCGGAAAACTCACCACTTTATCGACAGTCTCGGACAGTATGTCCGGGCGTCAGCCGAACCGGAGAATACAACGGATAAAAGGAGCAGATTACCTTTGATGGATACCGGACTGAAAATTTCACTGATTGCCAATGCCGGCCTTCTCATGACATGGAACGGCACCACCCTGATGGTGGACGGCATCTACGGTCAGGCAGGGCTTCCCTTCAGCGTCCCCTCCCCGGCGGACTGGCAGGATATGCTGCAGGGGGAGGGACGCTTCCGGAAGGTGGATTACCTGCTGTTCACCCATGCCCACCCTGACCATTTTTCACCGGAAATGACCGGGGAATTTCTCCGGCACCGGCAGGTGAAGGGGGTGTTTCTGCCGGAGCCTCACACGGAGGCGGAGCAGCTGCTGATGGGGGAACTGAAAGAGCGGGGGGTTCCGTATGCGGAACTGTCCGGCACCGGACTGGGAGCGGCCTGTGAGATAGAGCCGGGCATCCGTATCCGGGCCTTCCGGACGCTGCATCTGGATCGCATCTACCGGGATGTGCCCCACTACTGCTGCCTGCTGACCTTCGGGGACAGGCAGATTCTGCTGACGGCGGATGTGGACTACACTTCGGAAACCCTGTCCTTTGTAAAGGACATCCCGCTGGATGCCGCCTTTGTCAATCCCATGTTCTTTACTGCGCTGTGCCGCGGGAAGTTCTTCAAGGGCACCCTTCCGACCCGGAGAATGATGGTGTACCATGTGCCCTTCCCGGAGGACGACGGGCTGAATATGCGGCCTCTGCTCCGCCGCAATCTGGACCTGTGGCCGGAGCCGGCGTGTCCGGTGACGGTTCTGGGGGAACCCTTCCAGACGGTGGAACTGTAACGGGGAAGAGGAACCGCCGCCCTGCCGCCCGCATATTCTGCATGGGGGGAAACCCCACAATCTGAAATTGGAGTGTGTGATATGGCAAGGTTTACCAACTATGCCACGCTTTCCTATAACGGCGGAACCACGGATTCCAACACCGTCACCGGCGAACTGCTGGCGACGCTGGCCATGACCAAAACCGCCGTTACCGACCGGTATACCCGGAACGGCACCGTCACCTACGCGGTTTCTCTGGTCAACAGCGGCACCAGCGCCGTGAACGGACTGACCGTCACCGACGATTTGGGCGGCTACACCTTCGGCGGCGGCACCGTGTACCCGCTGAACTATGCGGACGGCTCCCTGCGTTACTATGTCAACGGCGCCCTTCAGGCGGCCCCCACCGTGACGGCGGGGCCGCCTATGAGCGTCAGCGGCATCAGCATCCCGGCAGGGGGCAGTGCGCTTCTGATTTATCAGGCCGCCGTCACCGGCTATGCGCCTCTGGGGCAGGAGGCATCCATTACCAACACCGCAGCGGCGGCGGGAGGCGGCTTCAATCAGAGCGCGTCGGCCACCGTCAGCATGGAGCCTCGGGCGGAACTGAGCATCAGCAAGGGGCTGTGCCCCGCCGCCGTGACGGAGAACGGCCAGCTGACCTATACCTTTGTGGTGGAGAACGCCGGCGGCACGGCGGCCGCCGCTGCCGACAACGCGGTGCTGACCGACACCTTTGACCCACGGCTCAGCAATCTCACCGTGACCTTCAACGGCACGCCGTGGAGCGAAGGGGTCAACTACACCTACGATGCCGCAACCGGCCTGTTCCGGACGCTGCCGGGGCAGATTACCATTCCGGCGGCCACCTATACCCAGAATGCAGACGGCACATGGGCGGTAACCCCCGGCTCCGCCGTGCTGACCGTGACGGGCACCGTCTGAGCCGGCAGGCGTCGGACAGGAGAAACTAAGCGGATAAGCATAGCACAAGCATGGCAGGCCGGGAAACCCGGCCTGCCATGAGACTGTCGATAAATCAGGAAACTTGCACGCCGGGAAGGAAGAACATTACGAAAGAAATCCGGCCTGCCTCTGGTTTCGGCTGCGCAGATATTTATGATGCCGGCGTCTTAAGGCGCCGGCATCATTTGCTCTCGCCGATGCGGAGAAAAGCGGAAGAATATGCGCTGCCGGTTCAGCGGTGCATTTCGACAGCAATGCTGCGGTAGGTGGCGGTCAGGCAGGACAAATCAAGACCGATGGTGACGGAATCAAATCCCATGGCAGCATACCTCTTTGCACTGTGGGTATCGCTGCAGTAGATTGCGGATAGCTTTCCGTATTTTTTGCAGGTTTGCAGAATATGGCCGATTGCGTTCTGCATCCGGGGATCCTCCGTTTTCAGGGGGATCCCCATGGCAATGGAGAGATCCAACGAGCCGATATATACGCCGTCAACTCCGTTTATGGAGACAATTTCGTCCAGATGCTCCAGACAGCTGAGAGTTTCGCACTGCGGAAGAAGCAGTGTTTCCTGATTCTTCGTCTCCATATAATCGGTGATGCCCTCTGCTGTGAGTTCCCCGGGATTCCAGTATCCGTCACGGGTGGGGGCATACCCTCGGTGGCCCACAGAAACCTGACCGTTTTCCTTTTTCTCAAGAAGAGAGTTCATAGATCTGCGCTCCTTATACATTTGCTGCTATACACAATCATACTGCCGGATGCGACATACGGCAATAAAAAGATTCAATATGCTCCGCTCTGCGTATCCCGGGAATCGGCAGATGCTTGTTCCCCGCCGGCACGGTGCCGTTTCTGATATAAGACACCGTCAGACAGGAACCTATAAAAACCGTTGAAATTTTACGCGATCTTAACTATAATGGATATATCCTATGAAAGCAGAGGATTTGCTATGCGAGCGGACGGAACGAGAGTGCGGGATCTGACTGCCATTATGCAGGCGCTTCCGTATGTGATGCCGAAGCGGTATGACGCCCAGAACTGGGCGAAGGAGAATCTGGACGAGGACGCCATCCGGGGCTACATCCGGGAGAAGCGGCGGGAGGGGCAATCCGTGACCCACATGAGCCTGCTGGTGTCCGCCTATTACCGGGCGGTGCTGCGGAACCCGAAGATCAACTACTTTGTCATGAACAGCCGGATCTACAAGCGGAACTATTTCTGCTTCAGCTTTGTGATCCTGAAAACCCGGGAGGACGGCACGCCGGACGAAACGTCCCTGAAGGTCTACCTCCAGCCGGAGGACACGGTGTTTACGGTGACGGAAAAAATCCGAGCCGCCGTGGAAAAGAACCAGAATGTCCGGCACAACAACAATACCGACAAGTTTGTGAAGTTCATCTTCGGCGTGCCGGGACTGGCCCGGGCGGTCATCGGGCTGGCGGGCTTTCTGGACCGGCACAACCTGCTGCCCCGCTCCATCATAGAACTCAGCCCATTCCACACCAGCCTGTTCATCACGAATCTGGCCTCCATCAACACGCCCTACATCTTTCACCACTGCTATGAGTTCGGCACCACCAGCGTGTTCATCTGCATGGGAAAGCCCATTCAGGATCCGGCGGCGCCGGCAGGCGTCCGGAAAAAGCTGATGCCCATGAGCGTAGTGATGGACGAGCGCATTGCCACCGGCATCGAATACTCCCGCTTTTTCGCGGAACTGCTGCGGAACCTGAAGCATCCGGAAACGCTGGAGCAGCCCTTTGAAACCGCACTTTCCGACAGGAAGGAAAGGCAGGCGGCGGCACTGTGAATACGGAAGAAATACGGACAGCCCTGCACCGCTGGGGGCTTTACGGCTGGACGTTTCTGAAATGGACGGCGGCGGCCGCCGTCATCGGCGCGGCCTGCGGTCTGGTGGGGACGCTGTTTCACTTCGGCGTCCATGAAGTGACGGCCTTCCGGGGGACGCACCCGTGGATTTTGTATCTCCTGCCGCTGGCGGGGCTGGGCATTGTGGGCTTTTACCGGCTTACCGGCACCGCCGGGCTGGGCACCGACGCCATTATTGACGCCGTGCATCAGGGGCGGCGCCTGCCTATCCTGCTGCTGCCCGCCATCTTTCTGGGGACGATTCTGACCCATCTCTGCGGCGGCAGCGCCGGCAGGGAAGGGGCAGCACTTCAGATGGGCGGCACCATCGGACAGTTTCTGGGGCGGCATTTCCGGATGGACGACCGGGATCTCCGGGTGGCCACGCTGGCGGGCATGGCGGCCTTTTTCTCCGCCCTGTTCGGCACCCCCATGGCGGCCACGGTGTTCGCCCTGATGGTTATCAGCATCGGCGTTATCTATCATGCGGCGCTGTATCCCAGCCTGCTGGCGGCACTGGTGGCCTACGGCGTGTCCGTGTATCTGGGGGTGGAACCCACCCGGTTTGCGGTGTCGGTGCCGGCGCAGTCGGCGGGGATGTTTGTCCGGGTGGCGGCGCTGGGGGTGCTGTGCGCACTGGTTTCCATCCTGTTCTGCAAAGTGATGCACGGCACGGAGCATCTGATGGAAAAAATCCGGAACCCGTGGCTGCGGGTGGTCTGCGGCGGCGTCATTGTCATCGTGCTGACGCTGATTTTCGGCACGGATTACAACGGCGCCGGCATGGAAATCGTCACCCGGGCCGTGGAGGAGGGAACCGTAGCGGTTCCCTGGGCGTTTCTGCTGAAGCTGCTGTTTACCGCCGTCACGCTGGCATCGGGCTTCAAGGGCGGCGAAGTGGTGCCCTCCTTCTTTGTGGGCGCTGCCTTCGGCTGTGCGGCGGCGCCGCTGCTGGGACTGCCTGCCGGCTTCGGCGCGGCGGTGGGGCTGACCGCCGTGTTCTGCGGCGTTACCAACTGCCCGCTGGCGTCCACCCTGCTGGCGGTGGAGTTGTTCGGCGCGGAGGGACTGCTGTACTACGGGCTGGCCTGCTGCCTGAGCTATATGCTCTCGGGGTATCAGGGGCTGTATTCCAGCCAGACCATCCTCTATTCCAAGCTGAAAGCCCAGTTTATCAACGTCCACACCAATGCCCACCACGCCGGGGAGCCGTAATCCCGTTCCGGGCGGCGTTCGCTGCCTGACACGGAGAAAAGCGGAAATCCCCGCATAAAAAGCAAGCCTCCTGCGGCATCCTATGGAAAACGGATGCTGCGGGAGGTTTTTTATGAATCTGCTGAAGGAAATGGGGCTGGTGAGCCTGACCACGCTTCTGTCCATCGTGGTGCTGTTCCTGCTGACGAAGCTGATGGGGGCGAAGCAGGTGTCCCAGATGACCATGTTCGACTATGTGGAGGGCATTACCATCGGTTCCGTGGCGGCGGAACTGGCCACGGAACTGGACGCGCCTCTGAACACCCTGACGGCGCTGGTAATCTACGGCCTTGCCGCCGTGGGCATTTCCCTGTGGACGAACCGCTCCCTGAAAGCCCGGCGGATTCTCACCGGCAAGCCGCTGGTGCTGCTGGAGGACGGGGTTATCTACCGGGACAACCTGAAAAAGGCGAAGCTGGATTTGAACGAATTTCTCACCTACTGCCGCATCGGCGGCTGGTTCGACCTGAATCAGCTGCAAACGGCGATTCTGGAGCATAACGGCATCGTCAGCTTTCTGCCGAAGGAGGCCAACCGGCCGGCCACACCGGCAGATTTGGGGCAGACTCCCAAAAAGACGGTGCCCCAGACGCCCTTCATTATGGATGGACAGCTGCTGACCGGCAACATCCGGCAGGCAGGGAAGGAGGAAAGCTGGGTGCACCGGGCACTGCTGCGGCAGGGATACCGGGAGGAAAAGGAGGTGCTGCTGGCTCTTTGGGACGGCGGCGAAAAGCTGACGGTGTTCCCCATGGAGCCGACTCGGCCGGGCAATCAGACGGAAACACGGTAGTGCCGGGCTGAAACGGGGCGGCGGCTCATAAAATGGCAGGGGGTGATGGGATGAACAGGGAGGATTGTGACCCGCTGGCCTTTACCACGGCGGTAAATACCCTGGCGGCTGCTATTGCCCGGAATCTGGACGAGGACGAACTGGCCTTGCTGACGGCGGTGCTGGTGCAGCTTACCGGAAGCCTGACCACCATCGCCGTCCAGAGGAGCCTCTGTAAGAAAAAGGAACAGGCGGAACAGGGATGATGTACCTGTTCCGCCTGTTTTCAATCTGTGTAATGGGAAAATACTTAATAGAAATCCGGCTTATTTTCCCAGCAGGCGGCGGGCGGTTGCCACGTTGCCGTGCTCCATCTGCCGCAGCTTCTCCACGGCGGCGGCCTGTGCTTCCGGAGAAACGGGAGCGCCTGCCGCCAGATCGATCATATGCCGCAGGGTTCCGGCATCCAGCGCCTCCAGATCCGCAAAGTTTTCCTGCCCGATGTAGCGCAGGAAGGCGGACACCTTGGGGTCGTACACAATCCCTGCCAGAGGGATTCCCTGCCCGGCGGCGAAAATCAGGGCGTGGAGCCGCATGGACACCACGGCCTGCATCCGGGAGAGGGCACCGATGATGGTGCCGGCGCTGCCGGCATCATCCAGAAAGTAGTGGGGGATGTCCAGCCCTGCTGCCGCCAGCCGCCCGGCGGAGGGATCCTGATATTTCTCCACGGCGGCAAAGACCGGCGTCAGGCCGTAGGTTTCATAGGCATATCGGGCGGCCTGCCCCAGCAGGGGGGCTTTTTCCTCAAAGCCCTTCCAGTTCCGCAGGGCAAAGCAGAGATACCGCCCGTGGGGCGGGATTCCCGCCCGCAGCAGGACGCTGTCGATTTCGTCCTCCCCGGCGGCAGGCAGGGTCAGGGCGGGATCCGCCGTCAGCAGGATTTCCGGGGCGGTGACACCCATGGACTGCAATTCCTTCAGAGAGTCCGGCTCCCGGAGGGTGATAACGTCCACGCAGGCATTCAGCACCCGGGCGGCCAGCCGCCGGTGCTGTTCCCGGAGGACGGGGCCGATGCCGCAGCCGTACATCTGCACCCGGCAGCCTGCCCTGTGGGCGGACTGGATGTTGTGCAGATAGAACCACAGGGAACGGCGGGAGGTGACGTCCTGAATCAGGCTGCCGCCGCCGTTGATGTAAAGGGCGGCATGGCGCATGGCTTTCTTCCACCGGAGGATGTCCATCCGCCCGGCGGTCTGCACCCGGTAGGTGAGACGGGTGGCCTTGGGATCCCGGGTCAGGACGGTGACGGGCATATCCGGGTCGATGGTGCGCATCTCCTGTAAAATCGCCTCCAGAATGGCGTCGTCACCGGCGTTGCCCCGGCCGTAGGCGCCGCAGATCACCACGCCGTCCCGGGCTGCGGCCTTCCGGCTGTGGCGGCGGATAATCTCCTCATAGATGCGAAGCTGGGTGTCCACCGTTTTCTGGATGGAGAATTTGACGGACGCCTTTTCAAACAGCCGCTCCCCCATATCGTGCCGCAGGGCGTCATCCTGTCCCAGAGCGGCGAGATATTTCCCAAGAGACTGCCAGTCTCCGGGCGTAAAGAGAAATCCGTTTACACCGTGGTCAATGAGATAGGGGATGCCGCCTACGGCGGTGGCCACCGCAGGCAGATGGAACCGGGCGCCCTCCGTCAGGGCATAGGGGAAGGTTTCGGAGAGGGAGGTCAGGGCATTGACATCCAGCGCGGCGTAGAAGGGATCCATGCCGCCGCTGATCCAGCCGGCGAAGGTGACCTCCTTTTGGACTCCCAGTTCCTTTGCCAGAGTTTCCAGCTTCTGCCGCTCCTCGCCGTCCCCGGCAATGACCAGCCGCAGACGGGGGCAGGCGCGGCAGCCTTCGGCAAAGCCCCGGATCAGGGTGGACATATCCTTCACGGGGTTCAGCCGGGCGGCGATGCCCACCACCACGCTGTCTTCCTCCACATCCGCTCCCAGACTCCGCAGGTACGCCAGCCGATCCCCCTGAGGCGGGGCGGGGGTAAAGTCAATGCCGTTGTAAATGGTGTAGAACCGGTCGGGGGGGAAGCCCCGGTCAATCAGCAGGTTCACCATGGCATCGGATACGCCGATGCGGTAATCCACCCGCCGCAGCGCCAGCGCGTTGATGGCACCGAAGGTCAGGCGGGCGAGGGGACGCCCCATATAGTCCAGCCGGTAGTCACTGTGGACGGTAGACACCACCGGCAGTCCCGTGGGCTTCCGCAGCAGGGCGCCGATCATGTTGGCGCGGCTTCCGTGGCAGTGGATCAGCTGGAAGCCCTCCTGCCGGATATAGTCCGCCAGCTTCCGCCGCAGGTGGGGGATGTTGTTGCCGGCACAGATCATGGTGGGAATGCCCATGGCCCGGGCTTCCTCGGCAAAGGGGCCGTCCCGGAAACAGACCAGCTGGGCGGTAATGGTCCGGTTCAGGTTTTGCAGCAGGCTCAGTACATGGGTCTTGGCACCGCCGGAATCGCCGCCGCTGATGAGGTGGATGACCTTCATAAAAGCGCCTCCAAAAAAATCCTTGTGAAATGGCGGAAAATATTATACAATAGAGAACGCAAAATGTCTACAAAGGAAAATCAGGCCGCGGCCTGTGATGGAGGAAATCATGGAACAGAAGGCAAAGCGTATCGGAAAGCTGAATATCATCGACCTGCTGGCCATTGTGCTGATTGCAGCGGTGCTGGCACTGGCGGCGTGGAAATTCATCGGGAAAAACGGCGACAGCATTGGCTATGAGCGCCCCCAGACCAAAGTCACCTATCAGGTGAAGGTGGAGGGCGTGGCGCCGGAACTGTATGAAAACTGTCTGGCGCACCTGCCGTCTCCCCTGATGGCTTCCGGCGCGCTGGTAGGCGGCCAGATTGAAGCGGTGGAGAAGCAGGACTATCGGGTGCTGGACGCCAACGGCGACTGGGTGACGGATCCCGACCATGTGACGCTGATTTTCACCGTCACCACCACCACCCCCACCGCCGAGGTCATGACCACCAAGGTGGGGGATCAGGAGGTGCGCATCGGTAAGACCGACTATATCCTCAAGAGCGAGTATATCGAATTTTCCGACGGCACCATCACCAACGTCACTTGGGAAAACTGAAAAAAGGGGAAAAGAGGGGCAGAATGCCCCTCTTTTCTGCATTTCGAGAATCACAAAGGGACGCGCCGCAGAAGCGGTGCGTCCCTTTGTGTATATGCATAGAATCCGACGGAAGAGGCCAATGACCTTTTTACAGGCTGCACTTTCCCCGGGAAAGGTACATCCCGGCGGGGGTGGTGTCCAGAACGGTTCCACCCTCCACCACCCGGCGTCCCCGGAGCCAGACCTCCCGGATGCCGCCGGCGGTGACGAAGCCCTCATAGGGATTGTAGTCCACATTGGCGATGCAGTCCTCCGCCCGGATGACATGGCTGTCGCCGGGGTCATAGACCACGATGTCGGCGTCACTGCCGGGGGCAAGGACGCCCTTCCGGGGGTAGAGCCCGTATAGCTTAGCAGGGTTTTCACTGAGAACCCGGCACATCTGGGCAAGGGAAAGCTTTTTGGCGGCCACGCCGTAGGAATAAATCAGTTCCCCCCGGGTTTCCACACCGGGCAGGCCGCCGGGAATTTTGGTGAAATCCTCCCGTCCCGCGTCCTTCTGCGCCAGCGTAAAGGAGCAGTGGTCGGTGGAAACGGTCTGGATTTCCCCGCGGCGCAGTCCCCGCCACAGGATTTCCTGATTGGCCTTTTCCCGGATGGGCGGGGCGCAGACGTACCGGGCCGCCTGAGAATAATCGGGGTTATAGTAAACGCTTTCGTCCAGCAGCAGGTACTGGGGACAGGTTTCCGCATAGACCATCTGCCCCCGCTTCCGGGCGGCCTCAACTTCTTTGAGGGCGTCCCTGTTGGTCAGGTGGACAATTACCACCGGGCAGTCCGCCGCCTGGGCAATCCGCAGCAGCCGGCTTACGGCCTCCGCCTCCAGATAAGGCGGGCGGCTTTCCGGATGGCTGGAAGGCCCCAGCAGCCCTGCGGCCTTTTTTTCGGCAACGATGCCGTCAATCACCCCGGCATTCTCACAGTGGACGCCGCAGATACCTCCCAGATGCCGCAGTTCCTTCAGTGCCCAGTACAAATCCCGGTCACCCAGCATCATGGCGGGGTAGGTCATGTACATCTTGAAGGAGGACACCCCCTGCCGGAACATCTCCGGCAGTTCCGCCCGGATGGATTCGTTCCAGTCGTCAATGGTCATGTGGAAGCCGTAGTCGCAGAAGGTGCGGCCGTCCGCCTTTTTGTGCCAGAGATCCAGACCGTATTGCAGGCTTTCCCCCTTGTTGGGACAGGCAAAGTCGATGACGGTGGTGGTGCCGCCCTTCAGCGCCGCCCGGCTGCCGGTGGGGAAATCGTCCGCCGTGGTGGTGTTGCAGACATCCAGATCGAAATGGGTGTGGGCGTCGATGAAGCCGGGGAAGAGCAGGCAGCCTTCCACATCCACCGTCCGGTCTGCCGGGGTCAGGAGGAGGCGCCCCACCTGTTTGACCTTGCCTCCCTCAATGAGGATGTCAGCCCGTTTTGCCCCGCGGCCGGTGACCACCGTACCGCCCTTGAACAGCGTGCGCATAGTGACCCTTCCTTTCGGTTTCGTTTGTCCAGAGTATACCACGCTCCGGCAGAAATTACCATAGAAATCCGGGGACGATGCGTAAAAATCCGAAAGCTGCGGACACTATTGGGGAAAGGCAGGTGCGGATATGGAACGGGAAAAGGAAACAAAGCCGGCGGAAAGCGGGAAGGACGGCCGGGTGACGCAGGACGTGGTGGATTTCGGCTCCGCCATGACGAAAACCGACCACGGCACGGTGTATACGCTGGCCATCATCGGCCAGATTGAGGGGCACACGGCGGCGCCCGGCGGCACCAAGACCACCCAATATGAGCATATGCTGCCGCTGCTTGCCAAGCTGGAGGAGAGCCGGGAGGTGGACGGCATCCTGTTCCTGCTGAACACGGTAGGCGGGGACGTGGAGGCGGGGCTGGCCATTGCGGAACTGATTGCCGGACTGACCAAGCCCACGGCGGCCATTGTGCTGGGGGGCAGCCATTCCATTGGCGTGCCGCTGGCGGTGGCGGCGCAGCGCAGCTTCGCGGTGCCCTCCGCCGCCATGACCGTGCATCCGGTGCGGGTAAGCGGCACCGTCATTGCCGCGCCCCAGACCTTCAGCTATTTCCGACGGCTTCAGGAACGGATTGTGGCCTTTGTGGCGGGGCACAGCCGCATCTCCGCAGAGCGGTTTCAGGAACTGATGCTGGCCCGGGACGATATGGCGGCGGACGTGGGCAGCGTGATTTACGGGGAAGAGGCGGTGGAACTGGGAATCATCGACCAGCTGGGGGGTCTGCCGGAGGGGCTGGACTGGCTCTACCGCCGCATGGACGAACGGAGGGGCTGACCATCCGCCCGGAAATTCTGCTCCGGCGAAATGGAAAATTGCTGCGGAAGGGACGCGAAAGAAATCCGGGAGGGGCTGACGCCCCTCCTTTTTCCCGGAAACAGGCACCCGGGATGCCGCCGCCCCATATACTGGCGCACAGGAAGGAGGCGGAGCCGTATGTTTCGGGGAGGGCGCAACTGCGTCATCGGGATGTTTGCCATTGCCATGGGGGCGGGAATCCTCATTGCGGCCATTTTTCCCACGGGAATGCTGATGTTTCTGGTGGCCACGCTGCTGATTGCCAGCGGCTGTGCCTGCTGGAGAAGGTGAGAAGGGAGGATGCAGGATGAACATTGTGGTATGGAAGTCACCGAAGGCACTGAGAGGAATCCTGAGAAAACTGTTCCGGATTCACGCATAACGGAAACAGGCTGTTCATAAAGTACACTGAAGTGCAGGGAACAGAAAGGAAGGGTGCCGACATGGAACTGGAACTGAAAAAGGAGTGTCTGGATACATACGAACCGGGGGAACCCCAGACCTTCACCCAGGAGGAGACGGCGGAAACCATTGTCCCGGACTACTGTCCGGATATGGCCAGAATCATCACGGCGGAGGGCACGGTCTGCCTTCACGGCGGCGCGGAGCGGGACGGCCTCTCCGGTACGGTGCGGGTTACGGTACTGTATACGGCGGAAAACGAATCCGGCGTCCGGGCGCTGGAATTTGCCATCCCCTTTACCGTGCAGGGGGAGGGGATGGCAGACTGCCCCCGGGTGTCGGCGGAAACGGAGATTGAACTGCTGGAAAGCCGGATGCTGAACCCCCGGAAGCTGTTTACCCGCTGCAGGCTGGTGACGCACCTGACGGGGTACCGGAAGGTGTGCCTGACCGTTGCCTCGGACGTGGAGGCGGAGCCGTCCCTGCGGGTGGAAAAGCGCTGCTGTGAGCAGAACGTCATGCTGCTGCGGCAGATTGCGGAGAAGGACTTTACGTTTTCGGAAACCGTGTCCCTGTCTCTGGGCAGGGAGGGGGCGGCGGAACTGCTGTGCTGCCGCACCGGCGGCACCGTGACGGAAACGAAGATGATTGGCAACAAGCTGCTGTTCAAGGGGGTCTTCCTGCTGACGGTGCTCTACCGCACCGCCGGCGGACAGATGGCGTCTGCATCCTCGGAACTGCCGTTTTCCCAGATTATGGAGATGGACAGCGCCGGGGAAAACGCCCAGGTGTCCGTGCGGCTCCGGATGACCGGCACGGACATCCAGATTGACGGCGCCGACGACGAGGGGCGGCAGCTGGCGGTGACGATCTACTGCCGCGCCATGGCGCTGCTGCGGGAGCCGCGGGAAATCACCCTGCTGACAGACCTCTACTCCACGGCCTATGAGCTCCGCATGGAACCGTGTCAGCTGAACCTCTGCACCATGTACAGCACCGTGACCCGGCGGCAGACGGTGCGGGAGGTGCTGGAGATCGGGGTGGCGGCGGAATCCCTGCTGTCCCTGAGCGCCGTCTGCGGGGCGGTCACTGTCAGCCGGGAGGGGGACACCGCTCAGCTGCGGACGGCGGTGACGGTGCGGGCGCTGTATCTGGACGAGGGGGGCGCCTGCCTGTCTGCGGAGCGCTGCGTGGACGTCTCCTGTCCGGTGGAACTGCCCAGGGACGGCGCCGTGACGGCCCGGGCGGCCTGCGGGGAGGAAATTCAGGGGACACTGGGGGACCGGGGGATTGAGGTGCGGTTCCCGGTGGACTTTCAGGCGGAGTTGTGCGTCCGCAGCCGGAAGGTCTGCGCCGCCTCTGCGGAACTGGATGAGACGCACCCGAAGGATCTCTCCGGGACACCGTCCCTGATTCTGCGGTATCTGGGACGGCAGGAATCCGTGTGGGAGGCCGCCAAGCGGTACAACACCACCATCGGGGACATTCTGGCGGCCAACGGAATCGAAGCGGAGGCGGAAATCCCCTGCGAAAAGCTGCTGCTGATTCCCAAGAAGCGGGCATAGCGGCAGCACCGGCGGCGGAAAAAACTCATCCGGCGGCACCGGTGCGAAGCGGCACGGGGCTATGCGGAAAATCGGTCAGGCACATTCGTGCCTGACCGATTTCTATCAGCTGTTTTCCGTAAAACGGGAGAGGAACTGTTTCGTGCGCTCCTCCCGAGGGTGGTCAATCACCTGCCGGGGGTCACCCTGCTCCACAATGAAGCCGCCGTCCATAAAGATGACCTGATCCGCCACGTCCCGGGCAAAGGCCATTTCGTGGGTGACGATAATCATGGTGGTTTTCTGTTCCGCCAGCCCGCGAATTACCTTCAGCACCTCTCCGGTGAGTTCCGGATCCAGAGCGGAGGTGGGTTCGTCAAAGCAGAGAATATCCGGATGCAGCGCCAGCGCCCGGGCAATGGCCACCCGCTGCTGCTGCCCACCGGAGAGCTGGTGGGGGTAGTGCTCCGCCCGGTCGGCAAGCCCCATCTCCGCCAGCAGTTCCATGCCGGCAGCCCGGATGGCGTCCCGGCTCTCGCCGGTGTCCTTTGCCATCAGTTCCCGTGCCAGCGTCACGTTCTGTAACGCCGTGTACTGGGGAAAGAGGTTGAAGGACTGGAACACCATGCCGAAATGGAGCCGCTTTTTCCGGATTTCCGCCTCGGACTGGGTGCCCCGGCCGGCGTCGCTGAAAAGAACCTCGTCCTGCACCGTAATGGTGCCGGTATCCGGGGTTTCCAGAAAATTCAGGCACCGCAGCAGGGTGGTTTTGCCGCTGCCGGAGGAGCCGATGATGGAAAGAGCCTGCCCCTTTTCCAGAGAGAAGCTGATGTCGTTGAGCACCTTGGTTTTTCCGAAGTGCTTTTCCAGATGCTGAACCGTCAGAATGGCCATCACACAGCCCTCCCTTACTTGAAATAGCTGAGCTTACGCTCAATGAAGCTGAACAGAACGGTCAGGATTCCCACAAATACCAGATAGAATACGGCGGTATAGAACAGGGGCCAGGTGATGCCGGCGGACTTCATGTAGGCCTCGCCGGCCTTGATGATTTCCGTAATGGCGATAATCCGGGCCAGAGAGGTGTCCTTCACCAGGGTGATAATCTCGTTGGACATGGGGGGCACCACCCGCTTGACCATCTGCAGCAGGGTAATCCGGAAGAAAATCTGGCGCCGGGTCATGCCCAGCACCTCGCCGGCCTCCCGCTGCCCGGCGGGGACGCCCTCGATGTCGCCCCGGTAAATCACGGAGAAATAGCAGGCGTAGTTGATGATGAAGGCAATGGCGCAGGCGGCCATCCGCCCGTCGCTGAAGGCATTCCAGGGGTTTTTGTCAAACCACATACCGGGGCCGTAGAAAATGATAATCAGCTGGAGCATCAGCGGCGTGCCCCGGATAATCCAGACAATCACGTTGGTGACGGCGGAGATGGGGCGGAAGGCCGCAAGCCGGCGGAGAAAGCGGCTCTTTCCCGCCGGCCGGTAAGCCAGCGCCCGGAAAGGCGCCCACTTGCTCATGGAGCCGAAAGAAACCACAAGCCCCAGAGGGAGGGCAAACAGAAGCGTCAGGAAAAACAGCTTTGCCGCCTGACCGCAGCCTTGCAGAATGGAGAGGGTAACAGTCCAGAACATGAAAAAATTCTCCTCAGTACAGGATAAGCGGGGAAGGGGAATCGCGGATGCTTGCGGGGAGGGACGCGGCGAATTACCGGCAAGGCTGCCGGCAGATACGGAACTTCTTTTTCAATACACTGCGCCCGAAAGGCAGAGAGCACAGGCTCTCTGCCTTCGGGACACCTTCAGCCGTTTACTTGTTGACCACTACCTGGGCGTTGTTGCAGTAGGCGTTGGTGCACTCCATGGCTTCCTGCACGGCGTCGGTGAGGGTCATGCCGTTCCACACCACGTCGATGCCTTTGCCGTCCAGTTCAAAGACCTTGTTGTCCCAGTCGATGACCACGAACTCGGGGGTCACCCCCAGCTTTTCCGCCACCAGCTTGGCCATGTCGGCGTCAAAACCGATCCATTCGCCGCTGGCATCCTGATAGTCCATGGGTTCAAACTCGGTGATGCCGATGACCAGCGTACCCTTGTCCTTGATGTACTGCACATCGCTGTCGGTTTCGGAAGCGGTGAATTCGGACGCGGCCTGCTCTACCAGAGCAGCCTGCACGCCGTAGGTTTCGGCAGTGGCTTCCAGAGTGCCGTCGGCGTAGGCGTCCGCCAGCACGCTGTTGATGAAGGAGGCCAGATCGCTGCCCTTGCGGCAGCCGACGCCGTACAGCTCTTCAGTGAGCTGCTGGTCGGTGACGGTGAGGCCAGGATAGCTGGTGCCTTCCCCCACCATGGCGCCGGCCATCAGGGAGTCGATGATGGCGGCGTCCGCTGTGCCGGCCTGTACTTCCATCAGCGCCTTGGCCTGAGAGTCCACGGAAACGATGTCGTACCCGTTGGCCAGAGCCGCTTCCTCACCGGCGGAGCCGGCTTCCACCGCGTAGGTGATTTTGGTTTCCTCGGCGGGAGCGGAAGTGTCTTCCGCAGGTGCCGAAGTGTCGGCAGGGGTTTCGTTCTTGCTGCCGCAGGCAGCCAGAGACAGGATCATCATAGCAGAGAGTACAAAAGCAGTCAACTTTTTCATGTTCAATTCCTCCGTGTGAGTTGTGGTTGTTTACTGTTTACTATGGTAGTAGTTTACCATGATAAATTGGTAATGTAAAGAAGTAGAAATGACAAATCTCACGCCCTCCGGCGGCGGGGATTTGTCCGGAATCCACAAAGGCAGACGGGCCGTCATACTTTTCCGGCCTGTCACATAGAAATGAATTATAAAATGGAGGAAAAAAGGACGGGATGCTATGAATACCTCGATTTATCAGAATATTGCCACCCGCACGGCCGGAGACATTTATATCGGAATCGTGGGGCCGGTGCGGACAGGGAAATCCACCTTCATCAAGCGGTTTATGGAAACCCAGATTATCCCCAATATCGAAAATGTCTACCGCCGGGAGCGGGCAAGGGACGAACTGCCCCAGAGCGGCTCGGGGCGCACCATCATGACGGCGGAGCCGAAATTCGTGCCGGAGGAAGCGGCGGAGATTCAGCTGGAGGGGGGCGGGGCGTTTTCCGTCCGGCTGATTGACTGCGTGGGCTATATGGTGCGGGGAGCGCTGGGACAGATGGAGGACGACCAGCCCCGGATGGTTACCACCCCTTGGTACGACCATCCCATCCCCATGACGGAAGCGGCGGAAATCGGCACCCGGAAGGTGATTACGGAGCACTCCACCATTGGCATTGTCATCACCACCGACGGCAGCATTTCCGAAATCCCCCGGGAGGACTATCTGGAACCGGAGGAGCGGGTGATCCGGGAATTGCAGGAGATCGGGAAGCCCTTTATTGTCCTGCTGAACGCACAGGATCCCAAATCCGACCGGGCGTTTTCCATTGCGGCGGACATTGCCGGGCGGTATGGGGTGAAGTGCGTGCCGGTGAACTGCCTGCAGCTGGAAGAGGAGGATGTGGGGGAGATCCTGAAAGCGGTGCTGTACGAGTTCCCCATGCGGGAACTGGATATTTTCCTGCCGCCGTGGGTGGACGCCCTGCCGGGGGAGCATCCCGTGAAGGCGGGGATCTATGAAGCCGTCCGCAGAAGCACGGCGGAGCTGCGGCATATCCGGGAAATCGACGGTGCAGTGCAGCATCTGGGGGAGGATGAAAACGTCAGTGAGGCGGTGATTACCGCCATTGACCTGGGCACCGGCGTGGCCTCGGTGCGGCTGAGCCTGCCCCGGGAGATGTTCTACCGGACGCTTTCGGAGCAGTCCGGTTTTGAGGTAACGGACGACGGCGACCTGATGAGCCTGCTGACCAGACTGGCAGGGGTGAAAAAGGAGTACGACAAGGTAGCCGGGGCACTGAAGGACGTGCGGGAAACGGGATACGGCATTGTGGTGCCCGGCATTGACGAGCTGAAGCTGGAGGAGCCGGAGATCATGAAGCAGGGAGGGCGCTACGGCGTCCGCCTGAAGGCCAGCGCTCCCAGCATCCACATGATCCGGGCAGATATTGAAACGGCGGTCAGCCCCATTGTAGGCAACGAGAAACAGTCGGAGGACATGGTGAACTACCTGCTGCAGGAGTTTGAGGGGGATACCAGCAAGATCTGGCAGTCCAACATCTTCGGCCGCAGCTTCCATGAGGTGGTCAGCGACGACCTCCAGACCAAGCTGAAGCGGATGCCGGAGGATGCCCGGAAGAAGCTGCAGGAAACCCTGACCCGGATTATCAACGAGGGCAGCGGCGGGCTGATCTGCATCATTCTGTAAACCGTCCTGCGGCGCGGCGCCGGGGTACGGCGGAGAGAGAAAAGGGTGCCGCCTGATGGCTTCTTGAAAAATTTGGCTTTTTTCGAAAAACCTCTTGACAAATTCTGCAATTTCGCTATAATAAAGCCTGTTCGTGTGAAACGAACGGAATATAGCGGGATTGTGTAAGGGTAGCACAGCAGACTCTGACTCTGTATGTGAGGGTTCGAATCCTTCTCCCGCTGCCATATCGGAGCAGGCTTTGTATCGCTTGCTCCGATTTTTTTGCAAAAATCAGAGGGCGTTTATGCCGCTACCCATTCTTTCCTCATCACAACGAAACTCCGGAAGCCGATTGTTCCCCCCTCACAGGGGTAACAAGTGATTCCTGGGATACCCCGGCAGGCATCGTAAACACGATGCCTGCCGGGGTTTCTCTGTGCCCTGAGTTTGCTGGGGGGGCGGTGCTTCCAGTGCTTCTGCCACATCCTGCTGACCGCTGCCGACATATTATCAGATCACCGGGGGCCACGGTCAGGGCGCGGAGAAGATCATGCGGGCGGAGGCGGACTTCATGCAGGGCCGCTTCACCGACGCCCACATCGGTCTGGAAAGTGCCTACGCCCAGATCGAGGGCAACGGCCAGGAGAACATGACCCTGTGCTGCGACTTCCTCGTGTGGCGGCTTTCCATGCATATGGATATCGGGCAGCGGCATTCCTTCGAGGAACGCCGGGCATCGCTGCTGCGCCACCACAACGCCGCGTGGCTGAATATCTGGAGCGCCGCCAGCGCCTACTATCATGCGCTGATGGGCGAAACCGGCAAAATTCCCCCTGTTTTCGCAGATCACCAGCTCTCCACGAACTGGGGGAAGCGGCGGAGCTTCGCGGAAGCCGCGCCGTTCGGCCTACGGCTCTTGCCGCCCTGACAGAGCGGGAATACGAGATCGTGCGCCTGATGTCCCGGCGCCTGACGAACCGGGAGCTTGCGGAAAGGCTGTTCCTCTCCGAGGGCAGCGTCAAGCAGTACATCAACCAGATCTATTCCAAACTGCATATTGAGGGAGATGCCCGCAGCAAGCGGAAGCGGCTGCTGGAATTGCTTTCCCCAAAGACCTAACCTTTGGTTAATGTTCTTTTTCAAACCTCCGATGTACACTATGGTTACAGCGGAGGTTTTATTTATGGAAAGGAGGTATATTCTTGAAACGAAGGTATCTCACCGCCGTCGCACCGCTGGCCGATCATATCTTACAGGTGGATTTCGTGTCCGGAGCCCGTCTGCTGCTGGACATGAAGCCCTATCTGGACAAAATCCGGTTCCGGCCTCTGGCTGACCCTCAGGTCTGGAACAGCGCCGTGACGAACGGCATTTTCGTCCGCTTCGGCAATGTGGAGCTGAGCCACGACGAGCTGCTCTCCATGGCGGAGCGGGAACACTGACAAAATAGGAAAAGGAGGAAACAACATGAAACACCATCAAATCCTGCGGCGGTGGCTCAGCGCCCTGCTTTCCCTGCTGCTGTGTCTGACTCTGCTGCCCACGGCGGCGCTGGCGGCGGAGGGGGAGGACAGCACCACAGAATATTATGAGAACGGAGAACAGCAGGAGGGCTTTGTTTCCGAAACCAACTGCCTTAAAAACACGACTTTTGTCTCGGAACTGGATAACAGTCCGGAGCAGGTGGAAACTCCGATAATTATCCCCGATAGAATGAATCAAGGCACCACATTTATAGGGACGCAGGAGATTTATCTGTTCTGCAATACCGATGGCGCCGCAATCCATTACACGCTGGACGGCACGACGCCGACAAAGGACAGCACCCAATATTCCGGTCCCTTTACCATTGACAGGAACTGCGTGGTCAAGGTCATTGCGATGAAGGAGGGAATGGCGGACAGCGATGTTGTTACCAGCGGTAAATTTATCAAGGTAACCGGTATTGACGAGCCGTCCATCCGCTTCAGCTCGGACGGCAAGGCGTATCCCGCAAATGGTAAGATTCCCTTTGACAATTTCTCCAAAGAATATGAATATGTGCTGGTTCCCAACGATGGAGCGGCAAACGATTATGCGAACGTTAATGTCAGCGGCAAAGTCGCCGTTGTCCGGCGGGGCAACATTACATTTGCGGATAAGTATAACAATGCGAAAGCGAATGGAGCCGCAGGACTTATCATCTACAATAACCAGTCCGGGAAATTGAGAGCGGGCTTGGGTGATATGAGCGAAGCTGAAAAGACCATTCCCTTCATCAGCACCACGCAGGAGGCGGGGCTGGCGGCGCTGCACAATACGAAGGACAACATCTACGGCACCCTCCGGATTGACCCGCAGCAGCCCGGTTTCAAGATCAAGGTCTGCAATGTCCGGTATCTCACTGGTGAGAGGCATCTGCTGACCGGCCGGGTTCGTTTCACTGCGCTCTGCGGCGAGGGTGACTTTGTGACGATGGATCAAAACATTGCGGTGTACTATGACGGCACGGGATTTCTACCAAGTGATTATTGGGATAACTTTGCCCATTGGAGCTGCAACGACCCCAATGTTTCCCTGACGGAAAAGCCAGGTGACGTCGATTCCCCCAAAGCCTATGACCGCCTGATCACGTTCCCGGATCACGACATCCAGCTGATTGCCAACTGGAAGGACGAAGCGCTTCCCGAACCGCATTATGAGATCACCTTTGATCTGAACTATGAGGGAGCACCCAATGCTGTAGAGGCCGTCACCGGCACCGACGGCAAGCTGGCGGCACTGCTGCATGACCCGGTGCGGAGCGGCTATCTCTTTGAGGGCTGGTACACGGCGGCAGAGGGCGGCGAGGAAGTGACCGTTGACCGGGTTTATGATGCTCCCACCACCCTTTATGCCCACTGGGCGGCAGACGACGGGAGCATTGCCATCAACAATCGGAATTTCCCGGACGGCGCCTTCCGCACGTTTGCTGCCAACTACGATACCGATGAGAACGGCCGCCTCAGCGCGGCGGAGCTGGAAGCGGTGACGAGGATGGAATGCCGGAATCTGGGCATTGCCGACCTCACCGGCATTGCGTATTTCACGGCGCTGGAGGAACTGAACTGCACCGGCAACCGGCTGACAAAGTTAGATGTCAGCCAGAACACAGCGCTGAAAAAGCTGTACTGCGGCAAAAACCAGCTGACCAGCCTGAATGTCAACGGCAACGCGGCACTGAAAGATCTGTTATGCTTCAAAAACCGACTGACGGCGCTGGATGTCAGCAAGAATACCGCGCTGACATATCTGGACTGCTCCAACAATCAGCTGACATCTCTGGATATCAGCAAAAACACCCAACTGCACACTTTGTACGCGGACAACAACGCCTATGAGATCGAGCCGGATGAAAGCGTCAAATTTAACCTCTCCACCCTGCCGGGCGGCTTTAACAAAAGCAAAGCCGGCGATTGGACGGGCGGCTCTGTCAGCGGAAACACCCTGACGGTGGATAAGGACGCCGCACTGGTTACCTACACCTATGATGTCGGCAAGGCGATAGATGGAAAAAGCACCGTTGCGTTTACCCTGATGATCAAGGACGCAGACACGGGCATTGCCATGGATGCAGCGCATTTTCCGGATGCGGCATTCCGGGCGTATCTCAGTGACCCGGATTCCAACATTGATCGGAATCAGGATGACGTACTCAGCGCCGGTGAAATTGCGCTGGTCAGGGAGATTGATGTCTATGACGAGAGCGACATCAAGAGCCTTGAGGGGATCGAATATTTCACTGCGTTGACATATCTGAACTGCCACGGCTGCGCTCTGACCTCTCTTGACCTCAGCAAGAATGCCAAGCTCACGGATTTGTCCGCTGATGAAAACACCTATGAAATCCAGCCGTATGCAGACGGAACCTTTGCCCTCTCCACCCTGCCGGGCAAATTTGACGAAAGCAAGGCAAGCGAGTGGAATGGCGGCACCGTGAAAGACGGCATCCTGACGGTGAACAAGGACGCCGAAGAGGTCACCTATGATTACGATTGCGGCAACAATCAAAAAGTTAATTTCACGCTGAAAATCGCAAAGAAGTATACCGTTACCGCCTATGACCTGTACGGCAGCCGGCCGGGATTCACGCCCGGCAAAACCTACACCGGAAGCTATGCTGCAAGCCAGGAGGTGAGGCTTCCAATCGGCGAGCGGGAAGGCTATACCTTCCGTGGCCTGACGTGCAAGGAGATTGAGGAAAAAGATCTGAAGATAAGCAGTGACATGGGGCAGCCCATCGTTTCCTTTACCATGCCCGCAAACGATGTGACCATCACCGTCAACTGGGTGAAAAACGGATCTTCCTCCTCCAGCAGCAGTTCCGGTTCCAGCACTTATCCCGTCACCGTCACCGGCAAGATTGAAAACGGTTCCGTCACCGTCAGCCCGAAAAACGCCGGCAAAGGCGATACTGTGACCATTACCGTCACCCCGGATGAGGGCTACACCCTGGAAACCCTCACCGTCACCGACAAAAACGGCAGCAAATTGACGCTGCAGGACAAGGGCAGCGGCAAGTATACCTTCACGCAGCCTTCCGGCAAGGTCACCGTCACAGCCACCTTCATGGACGACAACACCATGCTGAACGACTTCGTGGATGTTCAGGCCAGTGACTATTATTATGACGCAGTGCTGTGGGCGGCGAAGAAGGGCATCACCTCCGGCACGGACGCGGCGCATTTCTCTCCGAATCAGCCCTGCACCCGCGCCCAGATCGTCACCTTCCTGTGGCGTGCTGCCGGTTCTCCCGTGGTGAATTACGCCATGAACATGAGCGACGTTCCCGAGGATGCCTACTATGCCGAAGCAGTCCGCTGGGCGTTGAGCGAAGGTATCACCGGCGGCGTCGGTGACGGCAGGTTCGACCCCAACGCCACCTGCACCCGCGAGCAGGCCGTGGCCTTCCTCCACCGCGCAGCGGACAGTCCCGCGGTCAGCGGCGGCAGCGCGTTCAGCGATGTGGCAGCGAATGCCTATTACGCGGATGCTGTGGCATGGGCAGAGCAGAACGGCGTTACCGGCGGTATCGGCGGCGGTCTGTTCGGCTCCGGCAGAAACTGCACCAGAGCGCAGATCGTCACATTCCTGTATCGCGCCTATCAGGGCAAGTAAGGGGCAATAATGCAAAGCGAGGCCACCGGGAATCACCCGGTGGCCTCGTGCTATGCTCATGAACGGTATTTGGTTGATGCCTCTCTGCGGGGGTGCCTATGGCTTCCGGAGTTTTTGCATCCTGCGGCGAAAATCCTCCCCGCCTGTCAGACACGGAATCTGCCTGACAGACGGGGATGGTTCGGATTCGGATATTGCCCGGCCTTACCGGCTTTCCAGCTCCGCCGGGGTTTTGGGATAATCGCCGTAATCACCGTCATTGGGGTTCGCCAGATAGTACCGCAGCAGCCTTGCCCAGTCAGCTTCTTCCGCCGTCAGGGAATGGGTGCCGATGGCATCGTCCAGCGCTTCCACGGCGGCCTGCTCCTGTTCTGGGAACAACTCTCCGTAAAAGACAGCCCCTGTGATAGCAGACCATTTGGTTTCATCGTCCATCACTCCGGGATAGGCCAGCATTTTCGCGTAGGTGACCGGGGCGTAGGAAAGGGCATTCCAGAGAATTTCATCATAGCTTTCTGAATAGGCGCCATCCATCCCGCTTGCAGTACAGCCCTGCTGAATGCACAGAATTTCGGAATCGGAGTAGCTGTCCTGTTCACGCAGCCAGTCCATCAAGGCAAATATGGTGTCATCGCCGTCGATGCCGCCCAACTCTCCGAACTCCTGCCAATCCATATCCGGCAGGTTGGTGAAAACATCCCGGCGGTAGGCATACCGTTCCTCGGCGGAGAGGTTTTCATTGGTTACAAGCTGGTTCCACGCAATATAGACCTGCCGGGTGGCGTCAACCGGTTCCTGATAGATGTCCTGCCGGTTGGAGTAATCCGGGTCGCCGTTTCTTTGGATAGGGAAGATGAAAAGATTGTTGACGGCATAGGCCTCATTTCCTTCGTCCAGCATATTTTCCACCCGGATGCCGGACACCAGTCCGTCCTTCATAAAAAAGCAGATGCTGTTAGAAAAGGCCTCCTTGGGCTGGTAAGCGTAAAAGTAATCATGCTCTGCGAGAATATCGCTGCCTTCTTCTTTGAAGCAGTACACCAGATCCATGCCATAGGCCCCCACCACCTCCGCTTTGGTGCTGCCTACATGGATGCCACGGGGGGTGGAGATCTCCTTGGTGTATGCGGTTTCCAGCTTCCAAATCATATCCGGCTGGTCGTCCATATGGGCATAGGTCAGGCGGATGCCGCCGGTGTTCAGATTGTCAATCGTATAGATGGTTTCCCCGTTGTCCCCCTTGACCACCGTTTCCTCGCCGTCCAGAGACAGAGGGGTGCCGAAGGGGTATTCCCCCTCCTGACTGCCCAGCTCCAGAAACGAACCGTCCTCTGCCCAGTCCAGAATCAGGGCAAAGTCGGACTGGGGCTTTCTTGCTTCCGCTTCATTGGCAGACGGGACAATGGGGGCAGGCGGAGGCTCGGGCGAAGGCGTCTCCGAGGATCTGAACACAGTCGGCAAAAGCAGGAGCAATATCAACAGAAGGAGACTGCCCGGAATAACCCAAAGCAGATGGCTTCTCCGGCGGTGCGGGGCCTCCGGCAGGGGAGCAGGTTCGCTTTCCGGAGCCTCCAGCGTTTCCGCCGGGGGAGTGGGTTGGTTTTCCGGGGGTTCCGGCTTCTCCGGGGTTTCCGTCAGTTCCGCCACGGAAACGCCAAACTCCCGGGACAGCGCCAGCAGGTTGTCCATATCCGGGACGGAGAGGCCCGTTTCCCATTTGCTGACGGCCTGACGGCTGACCCCCAGCCGGGCACCCAACTCCTCCTGTGAGATATTCAATTGTTTCCGATAGCGGCTGATGCGCTGTCCCAGTGTCATGGCGGTTCCTCCTCAGATTGATGAAATTCTGCATGCAGTATACCATATCCCGCGGATTCTGGCTACCACCCGGCTGTCAACTATCGGTTGCGGCCTGAAAAAACAGCGGGATTTCAACGAAAAACGCCCCTGCAATTTCCTGCCTGCGAAATCTTATCTCCGGAAAAAACACAGGGACGGCGGCGGAGTTTCGGGCGTGTTTATCTGTCAGGAAACGGCGCGTGACGGGGAACCGTGGGGGGCAAGACCCCGGAGAATCTGCGGGACGGTACCGTATTTTTTTAACAAACCTTTAGGAAAAAAACGGCAGGAGATGGTATGATATTGTCGAAAAGGAATGAATTGAAAGCGCGGCGTGCCGCCTCTCCCATATGACCGCAGGCCAGGGCCGACGACGATGTAAGGATGGTGCTTTTATGGAAAACAACCAGCTGCTGCCTTTTGAGCGCAATCGCTATTATGTTGGAAAACTGTTGACCTCCGCAGATTTTCAGGCGGAACAGACCTATAACAATCATAAGCGCCGCTTTCTCAATGAGATGATGTTCGGCAGCGCCAACGATGTCGTCGTTTGCCGGGATCGGCTGTCCGCCTCCGGGACGCTTTACACGCTGCTGGCGGTTCATGACCGGGAATGCGCCCGCAAAATGCTGACGGTTATGGAGAATGGCCGGCGAACGGGAGAGGCCTCCTGTCTGCTGCGTTTTTCTCAGAACGAAACGATGCTGTTCCTGTTTCCCTATTACGCTGCCTGCCGAGGACAGGGGAATCGGCGGCCTTGGCATTTTTATGGTGAGAAGCACGATGGATGATGTGCGGTATCAATACGAGAATGGGCAGAATGTGCTGACCATTTGCAAGAAACTCTGAAATGTGCGCGATGCAACGGGGCGGAGAACCTGCGGACGCCGGGTTTTCCGCCCCTTCCCCAGGGGATCTGTTACCGTTTTGTTGTGGAATTGCCGCAGGGGGTGTGGCATACTGATAAAAAACGGGAACGGAGGAAGCACATGGATACAAAGATGGATCTGCGCCCGCCCATCCGGCGCAGTTGGCTGCGCCTGCGGCTGGGGAAGGCGTACTACGCCGGGAAGCGGTATCTTCTCTGGTGCTCTCCCGGATATGCCTGGGCAAAGCGGCGGCAGGAGGCACGGCTGCCGGAGGTACAGGCCTCCCACGCCACGCCCCTGCTGCGGCAGCTCCGGGGGGAGGAGATGGTCTGGCAGGAGAACAAGGTGACCAACCTGAAGCTGGCTGCGGCGCGGCTGGACGGCCTGATTCTGAATCCCGGCGAAACCTTCAGCTACTGGCGGCTCATAGGAAAACCCACAGCCCGGAAAGGGTACAAAGAGGGGATGGTGCTGTTTCTGGGACGAATCGGCGGGGACATCGGCGGCGGGCTGTGCCAGCTGTCCAACCTGATTTTCTGGATGACCCTCCACACCTCTCTGACGGTGACGGAGCGGTACCGCCACTCCCACGACGTATTCCCGGATTCCAACCGCACCCAGCCCTTCGGCAGCGGTGCCACCTGCGCCTATCCACACCGGGATCTGATGATCCGCAACGACACGGAGCGGCCGTACCAGCTGTGCCTCCGGGTGGGGGAAACCCATCTGGAGGGGACATGGCGCTCCACGGAGCCACCGGAACTGCGCTTCCGGGTGGTGGAAAAGGATGCCCGGATTCAGCAGGCGCCGTGGGGCGGCTACATCCGCCACAACCAGCTGTGGCGGGAGGTTTTTGACCGCGCCGGCACCCTGCTGGAGGAGCAGTACCTCTGCACCAATGACGCCATCATGATGTACAGCCCCCTGCTGGCGGCTGAAAATCACAGGGAGGACTGAATGCACTATCAGAATGTCCGGGAGGCGCGGTTCCTTGACCGCCCCAACCGGTTTATTGCCCATGTGGAGCTGAACGGGGCGGTGGAAACCGTCCATGTGAAGAACACCGGCCGGTGCCGGGAACTGCTGGTGCCGGGGTGCACCGTGTATCTGGAAAAGGGGACGAATCCCAACCGGAAAACCGCCTACGACCTGATTGCCGTGGAAAAGGGGACGCGGCTTATCAACATGGACGCCCAGGCGCCCAACAAAGTATTTGCGGAGTGGGCGGCGGCAGGGAACTTCCTGCCGGATGTGACGGCCATCCGTCCGGAGTATGCCTATGGCGCCTCCCGGCTGGACTTCTGTCTGGAAACGCCGGAGGGACTCCATCTGGTGGAGGTGAAGGGCGTAACGCTGGAGGAGGGCGGGAACGCCCGCTTCCCGGATGCCCCGACGGAGCGGGGGATCCGGCATATCCAGGAGCTTCAGCAGGCGGCGGAAAGCGGTCTTGACGCGGTGCTGTTCTTTGTGGTACAAATAAAAGATATACACAGCGTCACACCCAACGACGCCACCCATCCCGCCTTCGGAGAAGCCCTGCGGGAAGCGGCGGCCCATGGCGTCCGGGTGCTGGCATACGACTGTGACGTGATGCCGGACAGCCTCACCATCCGCAGCGCCGTTCCGGTGATCCTTTAGGGGGCAAATTTGATATGGGTTTTGCTGAACTGCTTCTCATCGGTGTGGGACTGTCCATGGACGCATTTGCCGTGGCAATCTGTCAGGGGCTGTCCATGACAAAGATCCGCTGGGGCCACGCCCTGACGGTGGGGCTTTACTTCGGCGGCTTTCAGGCGCTGATGCCCTTCATCGGCTGGATGCTGGGTTCCCAGTTTGCCGGGCGGATCCAGCGGTATGACCACTGGATCGCCTTTATTCTGCTGGCTTTTATCGGCGGCAACATGATCCGGGAGGCACTGTCCGGTGAAGAGGAGGACGCCGGAGAAGCGGCAGGTGCCGGCGTGGATCATAAACAGCTCTTCCTCATGGCGGTGGCCACCAGCATTGACGCGCTGGCGGTGGGGGTCACCTTCGCGTTTCTGGATACCGCCATTCTGCCTGCCATCAGCCTCATCGGATGCACCACCTTCTGCATCTCCGTGGCCGGGGTGGCGGTGGGCTGCTGGTTCGGCGCCCGGTACAAAAAGCGGGCGGAGGTCACCGGCGGCGCCATTCTGGTGCTGCTGGGCATCAAGATCCTGCTGGAGCATCTGGGACTCATTGCCTTCTGACATAAGCGCCTGCGGGCGCTTTCCGCCCCGGCGCGGGGCAGCATCAAGCAAAAAGGAGAACATAGTATGCAGGAACCGCACAGTATCTGTCTTTTGAACGATTCCTTCCCGCCGCTGATTGACGGCGTGTCCAACGCGGTGGTGAATTATGCCCAGGAACTGACGAAGCTGGGAGATCGCGCTATTGTGGTGACGCCGGAGCATCCGGAGGCCGAC
Organism: uncultured Dysosmobacter sp.; assembly: GCA_934636905.1. Taxonomy (GTDB): domain Bacteria; phylum Bacillota; class Clostridia; order Oscillospirales; family Oscillospiraceae; genus Oscillibacter. The sequence continues at coordinate 55,560 of CAKUBJ010000006.1, forward strand.
GACGGCCGCTTTTCCTTCCCGGTGGCCCGGTATCCCAGCGTGGACACCCGGAAGCTGTTCGGGTATCTGGCAGGCTATCCCTTTTCCCCGGAAACCCTGCGCCAGCTGAAGGAGCAGAAGGTGGATCTCCTCCACAGCCACTGCCCGGTGATGTCCACCATTCTGGCCCGCTCCATCCGGGAGGTCATCAACGCGCCGCTGGTGTTTACCTATCACACGAAATTTGACGTGGACGTGGCGAAACTCATCCGGGGCAAGCTGCTTCAGGAGAGCGCACTGTACCTGCTGGCCTCCAACATCTCCGCCTGTGACGAGGTGTGGGTGGTGAGCCGGGGGGCGGGAGAGAACCTCCGCTCCATCGGGTATCAGGGGGACTACCATGTCATGGAAAACGGCGTGGATATGCCCCGGGGACGGGTCAGCGAAGAGGCGGTGGCTGCCGCCGCGGCGGATTATGACCTGCCGGAGGGGGTGCCGGTGTTCCTGTTTGTGGGACGCATGATGTGGTACAAGGGGCTGCGGATTATTCTGGATGCCCTGAAGCTGCTGCAGGCGGTTGGGCAGGATTTCCGCATGGTGTTCATCGGCGGCGGCGCGGACGCGGAGGCGGTGCAGGCGTATGCCAGTCCGCTGGGCGGCAAATGTATCTTCACCGGCGCCATCTCCCAGAGGGAAAACCTGCGGGCGTGGTACTGCCGGGCGGATCTCTTCCTGTTCCCCTCCAGCTACGATACCAATGGACTGGTGGTTCGGGAGGCGGCGGCCTGCGATCTGGCGGCGGTGCTGATCCGGGGCAGCTGTGCCGCCGAGGGCGTCACCGACGGGGTGGACGGCTTCCTGATTGACGAAAACGCTGGCGCCATGGCGGCGAAATTGCAGGAGATCTGTAAGCATCCTGAATGCATGGCGCAGGTGGGACATCAGGCGGGGGAACGGCTGTACCTCTCCTGGGGGGGCGCGGTGAAGCGGGCCAGAGAGCGCTACGGCGTGGTGATGGAAAACTATCGCATGGGGCGGTACGATGACCACCACAAGCCCATGGACGGCATCCTGAACGCCCAGGGCAGCATGATGGACGCGCTGGCGAAACTCCGGGATCTGGGGGACGGCCTTGCAGAGCGCTCCCGGGAAGGCTGGGAGGGGCACAAAGAGGAATTTCAGGAGCGCAGAGAGGAACGCAGGGAAGAGCGGCGTTCCATCCGCACGGAACTCAAACAGAAGGGCGAGGCTCTCTGGCAGAAGCTGGACCGCTACCTGTAACGGCCGGCGGCGGAAAATCATAAAAATGCTGACAAACGGGATACGGTGTGCTATACTGTGCACGGTATCCCGCTTTTTTATGGAAAAATATTCTGCGGCGGGACACAGAAAAAACAGGGAGTGACTTATGGGAGAATATAAAAGACGGTGGGGTGACCGGGCGGATGCCCGCTGGGTGCGGGATCTGGACGGGCTGCACGTCATCATGCCCCACCTGATGGAGAAGCGCACCGACGCGGAAGTCTATGTGAACATGGAATTTGACGTGACGGACGCCCTGCGCTACATCGAGGAGAAAAACCGGAATGAAGAGGAATATAAGGCCACGCTGTTCCACTGCATCCTGATGGCCATTGCCAAAACGGTGTATCTGCGGCCTGACCTGAACCGCTACATCTCCGGGCGGCGCTATTATCAGCGCCATGAGATTACTCTTGGCTTTGTGGCCAAAAAGCGCTTTGAGGATCACAGCGAGGAAAAGCTGGTGGTAGCCACGGCGCCGGAGGACTGGACGCTGACTGCCGTGACCCGTCAGGTGGTGGGAAAGGTACATAAGGCCCGGACGGAGAAAAGCGGCGGCGCCAACGGCGCCATGGACATTCTGAAATATACGCCCCGGTGGTTCCTGATGCTCTTTTTCAGGGTCATCAAACTGCTGGATTTTTATGGGAAGGTGCCTGCTGTCCTGAAAGAGGACGACCCCAACTTCGCCAGCGTGTTCCTGACCAATCTGGGCAGCATCCGCTGCCCCAGCGTGTACCATCATCTGAACAACTACGGCTCCAATTCCATCATGGTGGCCGTAGGCACCATTCACAAGGCGGAGAAGATTGATGCCGACGGCACCCGTCAGGTGCGGGACATGGTGGAACTGGGCATCACCCTGGATGAACGGGTGGCGGACGGCTTTTACTTCGGCCGCTCCCTGAAAATCGTACAGCACCTGATGAGCCATCCGGAACTGCTGGACAGACCCCTGAAGGAGGAACTTGACCTTGATTGCTGAACAGACGAGAATTGCGGAAGAAACCGGCGTCAAAGCGCCGTGGCTGAACTTTTACGGCGTGGTGCCGCCGCATCTGGACTATCCCGACTGCACCATGTACGAGGCCGTGGAGCGCTGCGCGGAAAAATATCCCAATTATACCGCCTATGTATTTATGGGGCGGAAGACTTCCTATCGCACCATGGTGGCGGAAATCAACCTCTGCGCCCGGGCGCTGAAGGCCACCGGCGTCCGCCCCGGGGACAAGATTACCATGGCCATGCCCAACTGCCCGCAGGCGGTGACCATGTTTTACGCCATCAATCTGGTGGGCGCCACCGCCAACATGATTCACCCCCTCTCCAGCGAGGGAGAAATCGAGTTCTATCTCAAGGAGTCCGGCTCCATCTTTGCCGTGACGCTGGACCAGTTCTATCACAAGTTTGAGGCCATCCGCCAGAACGTGACGCTGGACAACATCATTCTGGCCTCCATTCCGGACGCCCTCTCCAAGCCGGTGCGGGTGGGCTATATGCTGACGGAGGGGCGCAAGCAGGAGAAAATCCCCAAGGATGCGCCGGTGCTGCGCTGGAACGAGTTCCTGCGCCGGGGACTGAACTATCACTGGAAGTACAAGGTGGAGAAGAAGGCCGGGGACGAGGCGGTCATCCTCTATTCCGGCGGTACCACCGGCGTCACCAAGGGCATTCAGCTGAGCAACCTGAATTTCAACGCTCTGGGGACGCAGATTATCGCCACCAACCCCATGTTCCGCCCCGGGGACAAGATGCTGGCGGTGATGCCCATGTTCCACGGCTTCGGCCTGGGGGTGTCCATCCACTCCATGCTGGTCAACGGCGGCTGCTGCATTCTGGTACCCCGCTTCACCCCGGACAGCTATGCCAAGCTGCTGCTGAAATACCGCTGCAACCTGATTGCCGGCGTGCCCACCCTGTATGAGGCGCTGCTGCGGCTGCCCAAGATGAAAAATGCCGACATCAGCTGCCTGAAGGGCGTGTACTCCGGCGGCGACAGCCTGTCCGTGGAATTGAAGAAGCGGTTTGACAAGTTCCTCTTTGACCACCACGCCACCATTCAGGTGCGGGAGGGCTACGGCCTGACGGAGTGCGTCACCGCCTCCTGCCTGACGCCCTACCACATCTCCCGGGAGGGTTCCATCGGCATCCCCTTCCCGGACACCTATTATAAGATTGTGGAGCACGGTACCCAGAATGAGGTGCCCTACGGCACCGAGGGGGAGATCTGTCTGGCAGGCCCCACGGTGATGCTGAGCTACCTCCACCATCCGGAGGAGACGGCGCAGACCCTCCAGACCCACGCCGACGGGCTGACCTGGGTGCACACCGGGGATCTGGGCTGCATGGATGAGGACGGCTTTGTCTATTTCAAGCAGCGCCTCAAGCGGATGATTGTCACCAGCGGCTACAATGTGTACCCCTCCCAGATGGAGAACATCTTTGACGCCCACGAACTGGTGCAGATGAGCTGTGTCATCGGCGTGCCGGATAAGCTGAAAATGCAGAAGGTGAAGGCCTTCGTCATGCTGAAGCCCGGCGTAGCCGCCAACGAGGAGACGAAGGACATCCTCATGACCTACATCCGCAAGAACGTGGCCAAGTACGCCCTGCCCTATGACATCGAGTTCCGGGCGGAACTGCCCAAGACGCTGGTGGGCAAGGTGGCCTACCGGGTGCTGGAGGAGGAAGAACTCCAGAAGCTGGCGGCTTCCGTGGAGCCGAAGGAGCCTGCCGGGACGAAGTAAATCACGGTAAACATGAGAAACAGCCCCGCAGGCTTTACCTGCGGGGCTGCTCCGTATCTGCCTGCCTGCGGGAATCTTGGCATTATGCTGCGGTTTTATCAAAAAGTTCCAACGGGAAGCATATAAAAACAGTAAACTGCACAAAGAAAAGGGCGCTGTACCGATTACCTCTGTTGCATTTCCCACTGGATTTTCTCCGGCCTGCCCCCTATAATCAGGGTCAGGAAAGAGGTGATGGGATATGACCGCAGAAGAATTGCTCTGGGAGCACGGCGGGGATATCCTGCGTTCGCCTGCCATGGCACATGAGCGCACCATCCCCCAGCACGGCAGCACCACCTGTTATGACCACTCCGTGGCGGTGGCGCTTTGCAGCATCCGCCTGGCCCGGAAGTGGGGCTGGGACGTGGACTGGCGGAGTCTGGTGCGGGGCGCCCTGCTTCACGACTACTTCCTCTACAACTGGCGGGAGCACAACGGCGACCATAAACTCCACGGCTTCTATCACGCCCGCAAGGCCATGGAGAACGCCGAGCGGGATTTCGGCCTGAACCCCGTGGAGGCCGACATCATCCACCGGCATATGTTCCCCCTGAATCCCACGCCGCCCCGGTACCGGGAAAGCGTGGTGGTGACCTGCGCGGATAAAATCTGCGCCTCCCGGGAGGTCTGGGACTGCCTGCGGAACGCCTCTGCCCGGAAGTTCCGGGCGCTGCGGGGCAGCAAATGACATCGGAAATGCCTGAAACTATAGTCAAGACCACCCGTAAAACGGGTGGCTTGCACAAGCCCTATAAGGGCTTAAGACAGGCCGCGCCTAAAGGCGC
>CAKUBJ010000007.1 GCA_934636905.1 uncultured Dysosmobacter sp.
GCGAATTCCCGGTACATCTTGCGGAGCATCTGCTGCTCGTTTGTCAGATGAAAATCCATGATTCGATCCTCCTACAACTTTCTTGTTCAGTTATTACAATCCCCCGACCCCGGGCGGGGATTCCCCGTCCTCACCGAGGCAAGCAATACGAATTTCATATGGGCGGAAGACGGCTAACCCATTTTGTTAGAATTTTAACATCATGGAGCCAAATAAATCGCAACAGCGTCGTACTGTTGCAAATGTCAGCTCATTTTTCCACTCATACTATGTGAAAATTATAACGCTACGGATGCGGAAAGGCAAGGGAAAGCGGCTTGTGAAAATCGCCAAAAAATTAACGTTAAATCTGTGTCAAATGTCGAAGTTGTTAATTTCGTTAATTTTTTTATGGAAAACCGCCGGAAGTCCGCAAAAAACCGGGCCGCTTTTCAGCGGCCCGGCGGAAAATGCGATTTACTTGCTGTAGTCGTAGAAGCCCTTGCCGGTCTTCTTGCCCAGCAGGCCGCCGCGCACCATCTTCTTCAGCAGTAGAGCGGCGCGATACTTGGGATCACCGGTTTCGGCGTACAGGGTGTCCATGATGGCCAGGCACACGTCCAGACCGATGAAATCGCCCAGAGCCAGAGGGCCCATGGGATGGTTGGCGCCCAGACGCATGGCCTTGTCGATGTCCTCCACGGAAGCGACGCCGGTTTCCACCAGACCGATGGCCTCGTTGATCATGGGGATCAGGATCTTGTTGACCACGAAGCCGGGAGCCTCGGCCACTTCCACGGGATCCTTGCCGATGTCCTGAGACAGCTTATAAATGGCGTCGAAGGTTTCCTGAGTGGTATTGGCGCCCCGGATGATCTCCACCAGCTTCATGCTGGGCACAGGGTTGAAGAAGTGCATGCCGATGACGGGATGCTTCAGACCCAGACCCATCTCGGTGATGGACAGAGAGGAGGTGTTGGAAGCAAAGATGGCCTCGGGCTTGCAGATGGCATCCAGTTCATTGAGCAGTTCCTTCTTGGTAGCCATGTCTTCCTTGACGCACTCGATGATGAGGTCGGCATCGGCGCAGGCGGACTTCTCCTCCACCAGCACGTTGGCCAGCAGGGCGTCCACAGCCTCCTGGGTCATCTTGCCCTTCTCCACCCGCTTCTGCAGGGAAGCAGCCAGCTTATCCTTGTGCTTCTGGGCGGAAGCCACGGAACTTGCATACATCAGGGCGGTGTGGCCCTTGGCCGCGAAAACCTGTGCAATGCCGCTGCCCATGGTGCCGGCGCCGAATACTGCTACTTTCATGAAAATTCCTCCTGTTTTTGTTCTTTAATAGGGCGTTCGCGCTCTCCGCGAACCCGTTTATCCGACCTTCATTATACTGTCAGTGCTGCAATTTAGCAAGCCTGTTTTCCCCTTTCCGGGGATTTTCTGCACATCCTACAAACATTTTGTCAGATTATTGACATATATGTTAAAAAATTAACGTTAAATTGTTGACGAAATTGTCTTTCCCATTTACAGCAACCGTTTTCCATGGTATAATGCAGAAAAACTGTAACCTTCGGAGGGGTTTCCCATGCGGATGAGAAAAAAGAAGAATCTGATTCCCCGGATGGAGCGCTGCGCGTCGCAGCTGATCCGGGATCCTTATGAGCACCGGGGCCGCTGGCGGGAACTGATGCCTCAGGCCCGGGAACTGCGGGTGGAACTGGGCTGCGGCAAGGGACGCTTCACCCAGGGCACCGCAGAGGCGGAGCCGGACGTGCTGTTCATCGCCATCGAAATGGTGCCGGACGCTATGGTAGTGGCCATGGAACGCTGCGTGGGTGCCGGGCTTCGCAACGTCTTTTTTGTGGACGCCAACGCCGACCAGCTTCCCCAGTTTTTCGCCCCTGACGAGGTGGACAGAATCTACATCAATTTCTGCGACCCCTGGCCCAGCAAACGCCACGCCAAGCGCCGCCTTACCCACGGCAACTTCCTGAAGCTGTACCGTCAGGTGCTGAAAATGGGCGGGCAGATCCATTTCAAGACTGATAACCAGCCCCTCTTTGAGTTCTCCGTGGAGGAACTGCCCAGATTCGGGTTCCAACTGTCGGAAGTCACCCGGAATCTCCACGAGCACGGCCCGGTGGGGGTCATGACGGACTACGAGGCCAAGTTCCACGAGCAGGGGCAGCCCATCAACCGCTGTGTGGGCACCATGGTTCCCTGGGAGGAACCTGCGGAGCCGGAAGACGCCTCCCCTGGTCCCTCAGAAGGGACGGAGGCAGAGGTTTCTCCGGAATCCGCTGAAGAATAAGGCAGAGGGAACGCCGGGCACGCTTTGTCCCGGCGTTCCCTTTCTTTCGGCCTTTTGTATGAAAAAACCTCTTCGGTTTCCCGAAGAGGTTTTTGTTCCGTGCAATTAAGCCTTCTTGGCGATTTCCACCAGCTGGGTGAACGCGGCGGGATCGGAGATGGCCAGTTCAGAGAGCATCTTGCGGTTGATCTCGATACCGGCCACCTTCAGGCCGTGCATAAAGGTGGAGTAGTTCATGCCGTTCATCTTGCAGGCGGCGGAGATGCGGGTGATCCACAGGCTGCGGAAATCACGCTTCTTCAGCCGACGGCCGGTGTAAGCATAGGTCAGGGACTTCATGACGGCCTGATTTGCCATCTTGAAGTGCTTGGACTTGGAACCCCAGTAACCCTTGGCCAGCTTCAGAACTTTATTTCTTCTCTTGCGCGTCATCATCGCGCCCTTGACTCTTGCCATTTGTAACAGCCTCCTATTTCAAACGTCTCGTTTACTTATTTGTAGGGGATCATCTTGCGGACGGCGTCCATATTGGTAACGTCCGCATAACCGCCCGCCCGCAGGCGACGAGTGCGCTTGGTATCCTTCTTGGTGAGGATGTGGCTCTTGAAAGCCTTGGCGCGCTTGACCTTGCCGGTCTTGGTGAGGTTGAAGCGCTTCTTGGCACCGCTGTGAGTCTTCAGTTTCGGCATTGTAGTTGCTCCTTCCGTGTATTGAATAATCTGTAAGTTACTTGCCAGTCCTGGGGGAAAGGAAGATGGACATCATGCGGCCCTCCAGCTTGGGGGTCTTATCCATGTTGGCCACTTCGGCACACTGCTCAGCAAACTGGTTCAGCAGATCCCTGCCGATATCGGTATGAGCCATCTCACGGCCGCGGAAGCGGACGGAGACCTTCACCCGGTTTCCATCGGCGATGAACTTCTGGGCGTTTTTGAGCTTCGTGTTGAAGTCTCCCACGTCGATGCCCGGAGACATCCGGATTTCCTTGATCTCTACCACATGCTGGTTCTTGCGGGCTTCCTTTTCCTTCTTGCTCTGCTCGAAGCGGAACTTGCCGTAGTTCATCAGCTTGCAGACAGGGGGCACAGCCTGAGGCGAGATCTTGACAAGATCCAGACCCTGTTCATCCGCGATCTTCAATGCCTCCTGGGAACTCATAATGCCCAGCTGCTGGCCTTCCGCACCGATGAGCCGGATCTCCTTGTCGAGAATGTCCTCGTTCAGTTCATGCACTTGCTTAGCTATGGTCAAAGCACCTCCTCCTAAAATCACAAAACGCGGATACCGCACCGGCACCCGCGTGACAACAAACTGCCGCTCCGGCAGTCTGATTACGACACTGTAAACCTCTTTGCGCAGCGCTGGAGGTGAGGCGGATGCGATCAGCCTTCTTTGTTTTGCGTAGATAGTATAGCAGGCATGGCGGCGGATGTCAAGGCCGAATCTGAGGAAAATTTCAAGAATTTCTTCCCCCCGCCGGGAGACGGAGGCGTCATCCCCGGCGGTAACCGGCAGTCAACCGCAGAAGTCCCGTCAGAGTCAGCGTCACATTCTCCGGCAGCTCCGCCGGGTGTCCGGTAACGCCTGGGAACAGGACATAGCCAAAATTCAGGTCATTTCTGTCATAAAGACTGCCTCCGATCAGGTCGGCAGTGCGGCTTTCACCATTGATCGTAACCGTAAGCTCAGCAGCTTTATCGGTACGATAATACCGAGAGTCTATATTGCTGCTGCCGCAGCCTGTCACCAGTACGCCCCGCCAGGGATTGTAGAGATGGCTGACGCCTTCCGCCCGGAACCAGATGTTCCAGGTCCCAGATTCCTCATCCCAGTTTATATTCGACACTGTGATGCGGCAGCCGGTGTCGTCCTCGTAGATCACCGGCTCCGCACCGTTATAGACTTCTCGCGGATTCACGTCGATGGATCAGCTTCCCGGCAGTACCTCTTCCATGACCCGGTAATCCTTATTAGAAAACTGGTAGGAAAGGCCACCGGTCCAGCTGCCCCATACGCCGCAGCAGAACAGAATATAATAGCCAATAGCCAGCCAGAGTTCCCAGCCAATTCCCTGCCGCACCCACTTCCGTTTCAGCGCCGTCAGATCCGGGGCGCTTTTCGCCCCATAGATGACCTCCGTCACGTCCGTTCCCAGCGCCGCAGCAATCCGCTCCAAGGTTTCCACGTCCGGCAGAGCCTTCCCTGTCTCCCAGGCGGACACCGCCTGCCGGGTAACGTGCAGCTGCGCCGCCAGTTCCTCCTGCGTCATGCGCTTCGCTCCACGCAGCCGCTTGATATGGGTTCCGACAGATGCCATGGGCTCACCTCCCAAAATACCGGCTCCAATGTACCACATTCCGGTACCGGTTGTCACGCAAAGGGTATTTGCGCGGCTGTTTTCAGGAGGTTCCGCCGCCCATCAGTCGTAAGCCAGCCCTTCAACCGTCCAGTCCCGGATGAGATGGGCATACCATTGGCAGACCGCCCTGCCGGTGTCCAGATCCAGATTGCGGTAATTGCCGCACTCCGCCGGGCTTTTACCGGGCATCTCCCCTTCAAATTCAGCGGCCTTGGTGAACACATCCTTCACCAGTTCCACCGCCCCTGCCGTGTCCAGCAGGCGGCTGTCAAACAGGAAATAGAAGCCCGTCTGGCAGCCCATGGGGCCGAAATAAATCACCGCGTCCTTCTGCTCCGAATTCCGCAGCAGCGTGGCAATGAGGTGCTCCGCGGAGTGCATCTCGCTGTTGGTCAGCAGATCTCCCGTGTTGGGCTTTTTGAACCGGAGATCCAGCGTCACAATGTCCCCGTCCCGCCGGGAAAAGTACAGCCCCGGCGTCAGCCTGTTATGATCTACGGAAAAGCTGGCAATGCGTTCCATTTACGCTTCCTCCTCTTTCAGCACCCGGGCCAGGGGCAGCACCACGGCTCCCAGCTTTTCCAGTGCCTGCCCGAAGTCAAAATACTCCGCCGCCTGATTTTCGGAAAACAGGTGGTCGGACACGGACTTCACCGCCGTGAAGCCCACGCCGTTCCGCAGGCACACCTGGGCCATGGCGCAGCCCTCCATCTCCACCAGCAGGGGGTGGAAGGTGTCCCGGATGAAAGCGGCCCGGCCGCCCTTGACGGCGAACCAGTCCCCGGTGGCCACCCGGCCCGTGACAGCGTCGAAGCCCAGCTTTTTCAATGTCTCCACGCAGTGCTCCGGCTTCCAGGTGGGGAACTCCACACGGTTTACCGTGGACACCAGGCCGATGGGGTCCCCCACGGCGGTGGTGTCCACGTCGTGCTGGACAAATTCGGTGGGGACTACCAGCGTGCCCACAGGCAGATCCGTCAGGCATCCGGCCACACCGGCGTTGAGGATCAGATCCACGCCGTATTTCAGGCACAGGATCTCCGCCGTCATGGCGGCATTCACCTTGCTGATCCCGCCGGCACAGGCGATGATCCCCGGCTCCACCTCAAAAAACGGAACGCCGGACACGGTTTCAAAGGGTGTCCAGTCTCTGGCTCCCGGCAGGGCGTGCAGCTCCGCCGGCATGGCAAATTGCAGTCCGATTTTCATCATGTATGGCTCCGTTTCTCTGAATCATCCTGTCTGGGCAGCGGCTTTCCGCACTTTCCGCAGAAGGTAAAGCCCTCCCCCAGTTTCGCGCCGCAATAGGGGCAATAGGCAAAGGTCCCTGCTTCTCCCGCCTCCGGCGGCGCGGCGTCCGGCTGCCTGCCGAAGCGTTCATTCAGGGGATCCGGCTCCTCATGGCTATCCACAATGTCGAAGTCCGAATAGCGGTTTTCCCCGGTGGCGTTTTTGAAGCTGTACACCGCGTTGACCACGCCGATGCCGATAAACACCACTCCGAACAGCAGGAAGAAGCCGGGCGCCCCCATGGACGCCGCTCCGCACGTCCAGATCAGGCCGAACACGGCGGCGAAAACGGAGCCGATGCCTCCCATCATGGATGGCCCACGGCCCGGTTTGACGCTCTTCATGGCAGTTCCTTTCCGGGGCATCGCCCCTCTCCGTTTTTTGTGCGGCAGGCAGTGCCTGCCCGTGTCAAAGTCCGTTTTTGGCGGATGGAGGCGGCGCCTTACCGCTCCTTCCAGATAAACAGGGGGATGGGCGGGTCGTTCCGGCGGTTGACCCAGCCGCAGCGGAGGACGGAATAAGCCCGGTCATCCAGCGCTTCCGCCCAGTGCAGCACGGCGTCCCGCTCCCCATAGCCGTTGGCGCCGCCATAGTACAAAGCCGCGGCAATGACGCCGCCGGGCTTCAGCAGCCGCAGTGCCGCCTCCAGCGCCGCCACGGAGGAGTCCGCCCGGGTGAACACCGCCGGATCCCCGCCGGGAAGCCGCCCGAAGTTGAACACAACGCAGTCTGCCGTGCCGCCCTCCGCGTAGCGCTCCATATTTGCGTGGCTGTCCTGAATCACCTCCGCCGTCAGGTGCTCCCGCGCCAGCAGTTCCTTCGTCTGCGCAATGGCCTGCGGCTGAATGTCAAAGGCCAGCACCCGTCCCGTCTCCCCCGCCAGCCGGCACAGCAGGGCGGTATCCCGCCCCCTGCCTGCCGTGGCGTCGATACAGAACGCGCCGGGCTGCACCGTCCGCTCCAGAAGTTCATGCACCATGTGCAGGGTATTCAGCTGCATCCGCCATCCTCTCCTTATCCGAAAAGGGGATCCTCATGCGAGGATCCCCTTTTCGATTCAATCCCTGTTCAATCCCTGATTCAATCCGTTTTCCGCAATCAGCCCTTCACGATGGCGGCGGTATCCATGGCGATCATCAGTTCCTCATTGGTGGGAATCAGCAGAACCTTCACCTTGGAATCGGCGGCGGAAATCACGGTTTCCTTACCCCGGACGTTGTTGGCCTCGGCGTCCATCTTCACGCCCATGAACTCCAGACCGGAGGCAATGGCCAGACGCTGGGAGGCGCTGTTCTCGCCTACGCCGGCGGTGAAGATGATGGCATCCACCCCGCCCATGGCGGCAGCATAGGCGCCGATGAGTTTCTTCACGCCGTAGTTGAACATATCCACAGCCAGACCGGCACGCTCATTGCCCTCCTTGTGGGCATTCTCCAGATCACGGAAGTCGGAGGACACGCCGGACACGCCCTGCACACCGGACTTCTTGTTGAGGATGTTCAGCATCTCGTCAATGTTCATGCCGTACTTGTTCATCAGGTACTGCAGGATGCCGGCGTCCAGATCACCGGCGCGGGTGCCCATGGGCAGGCCGGCCAGGGGAGTGAAGCCCATGGAGGTGTCCACGCTCTTGCCGCCGTCCACGGCGGTGACGGAGGAACCGTTGCCCAGATGGCAGGAGATCAGCTTCAGCTCCTCGGGCTTCTTGCCCAGCATGGCGGCGGCGCGCTGGGCAACATACTTGTGGGACGTGCCGTGGAAGCCGTAGCGGCGCACCTTGTCGTTTTCATAGTACTCGTAGGGCAGGGCATACATATAGGCCTTGGCGGGCATGGTCTGATGGAAGGCGGTGTCGAACACGGCCACCATGGGCACGCCGGGCATGACGGCCTGGCAGGCCTTGATGCCGGTGATGTTGGCGGGGTTGTGGAGGGGTGCCAGGGGGTTGCACTCCTCGATGGCGGCCATGACCTCATCGGTGATGAGGACGGACTTGGCAAACTTCTCGCCGCCGTGCACCACCCGGTGACCCACGGCGTCAATCTCCTTCATGGAGCCGATGACGCCGTTGTCGGCGTCTACCAGTGCGTTCAGCACCGCCTGAATGGCCTCGGAATGGGTGGGCATGGCCACGTCCACGGCGTCCAGCACCTTCTTACCCTCCAGCTGGGGCTTGTAGGTGAACTTGCCGTCGATGCCGATACGCTCGCAAAGGCCCTTGGCCAGCAGCACGCCGGTTTCGGGGTTCAGCAGCTGATACTTCAGAGAGGAACTGCCCGCATTGATAACCAGAATATTCATCGTCAATTCTCCTTCTTCTTTTGAGAAAGCCTTGTCAGACCTTCCTATTTAAGATACAATAGAAACGCGGCGTCTGTATTTGCGCAAAGCCGCTTTTATCATTATAGCAAATCCTCCGCAGGATACAATCACTATTTTTACCGAATTGACATTTTTTTGTAACCGCTTTGAGGTGACAAATGTGAAAACCGCTGGTATCATAGCTGAATATAATCCCCTGCATTACGGCCACGCGGCTCTGATGGAGGCCGTCCGCCGCCGGTACGGTGCGGACACCGCCATTGTCTGCGTCATGAGCGGCGATTTCGTCCAGCGGGGCGACTTTGCGCTGGTACGGCGCCGTGCCCGGGCGGAAGCCGCCCTTCGGAGCGGGGCGGATTTGGTGCTGGAACTGCCCCTGCCGTGGGCGGTCAGTTCCGCCGAGGGCTTCGCCCGGGGCGGCGTGGAGGTGCTGGCCTCCACCGGCCTGCTGGACGTACTGGCTTTCGGCAGCGAATGCGGGGACGCCGATGCCCTGCTGCGGACGGCGCAGGCGCTGGAATCCCCGGCGTTTCCCGCCCTTTTGAAGGCAGAATTATCCAAAGGCGGCAGCTTTGCCGCCGCAAGGCAGACTGCCGCCGCCCGCCTGCTGGTGCCCTCCGACGGGGCGCTGCTGTCCACCCCCAACAACACGCTGGGAATCGAATACCTCCGTGCCCTGCTGGAAAACCGTTCCGGCATGGAGGTGTTCACCGTCCCTCGGACAGGGGCGGCGCACGACGCCGCCATCCCGGAGGCCGGCGGCTATTCCGCCTCCGCCATCCGGGCGCTGCTGGCGGAGGGACACCGGGAGGACGCCCTGTCCCGGATGCTGCCCGCCATGCGGGCGGCTTACGAGGCCGAAGAGGCCGCAGGCCGCGCCCCCATGCTGATGAGCCGCTGTGAGCGTGCCGTTCTGGCCCGGCTCCGCTCCATGTCCCCTGCGGATTTCGATGCGCTGGACACTGGCCGGGAAGGCGTCGGCCGCCGGCTGTACAATGCCAGCCGGGAACCGGCTTCCCTCTCCGCCATTCTGGATGCTGCCAAAACCAGACGCTATGCCCACGCCCGTCTGCGCCGGATGATTCTCTGGGCCTATCTGGGGCTGACGCCGGAGGATTTTCCCTCCCGCGTCCCCTATCTGCGGGTGCTGGCCGCCAACGAAACCGGCCGGGGGCTGCTGGGGCGGATGCGGAAGTGCGCCGCCCTGCCGATCGTGACAAAGCCTGCCGCCGTCAGGCACCTGGATGCTCAGGCACAGGCGCTGTTCCGTCTGGAAGCCCGGGCAGCGGATCTGTACGCCCTTGGCTGCCCGGATCTGGCAGCCGCCGCAGGAGGCACCCTCTGGCGGCAGGATCCGGTGATGCTGTAAACCGTTACCCGAAAGGAGTCCTTATGAAAAAGTATCTTTCCGTCCTGCTGGCCGTCTGCCTGCTGGCTCTTCTCACCGGCTGCGGCGCCACGGTGCTTCCCACGCCGGAGGATCCCGCGCCCCCCGCCGTCGATGATTCCAACTCCCCAGCCGCAAAGCCGGAGGAGATTACCTACGAAGTGATTTCCTCCCCCTATGAGCAGACCGCAGAGGCGGATGACGGCACCCTCCTGATGTCCGTCAGCTTCCGGCTGCCGCACCTGCAGGCCTATGCCGACGGTGTGCTGATTGGAACCCCCTCCACCCCCGGGCAGGAGGAAGCCCTCGACCGGGTCGCGGCTTTCAACGCGAATTTTGACCAGTGGCGGGAATCCACCGACACGGCCCGGAGCATTGCCGACGCCAAGGCTCTCTATCAGGATCACCCCGAGGCCTTCAGCAACACCAGCTACTTCGAGGAATTTACCTATACGGCCTACCGCATCGGCTCCCTTATCAGCATCTCCGCCGAATATTACAGCTATCTGGGCGGTGCGCATCCCAACACGGTCTATTTCAGCTGGAATTTCGATCTGGACAGCGGCACCTTCCTGGCCATTCCGGAACTGGCCGCCGACCCGCAGGCCTTCACGCTGGCGGTGGCGGATATGATTGAGGTGCAGGCCGAGGAGCGGTTTGCGTCCGAACCGGAGTATGAGGGGCTGTCCATTTCCGATGCCTACTGGGACAATTACCGGGAAGTCATGGAAAAATGGGGCAGCGACTACGCCGCTTTCTTTGATAAGGACGGCCTGACGGTGATTTTCTCCGCCTATGAGCTGGCCTCCTATGCCGCAGGCCCTCAGGAGTTCCATTTCCCCTACTCCGCGCTGGACAGCTATTGGAGCGCCGGCGGCCGCACCGTACTGGGGCTGAACTGACCGACGGACACCCATAAAGGTAGAATAATGGCAGGCACTTTCGTGCCTGCCATGAGACTGTCGATAAAGTGGTGAGTTTTCCGCGGCGGTAAGGAAGGGTGTGCGCGGGAAACCCAAGAAGGGTGTCCTGCGCCATTAAAATCTATAGTTTTCAGAACTTTATAAAGTTCTGAAAACTGACTCAGCGGGGCGAAAAGACTTTTTCGACACGCTGATGGCAGGCACTTTCGTGCCTGCCATTCCTTTTGCGCTGTTACGAGGATTGACGGCTCCCTCAGAGAGGAATCCGGGGATTCTGTCGTGCCAGCCTGTTCCGCCGGCGGTCTGTTGCCATGGAGCGCGTCAAATCCCACGCACCTCCCGGCGCCGCCCTGTCCGGAGCGATTACTCCTCCGTGTCGAAAGGCGGCTCCTCCTCGGGTGCCGGGGCGCCGCCTGCCTGCAGCTGCTCCCACTGTGCCCGGGTAATCAGCAGCTGCCGGGGCTTGGAGCCTTCAAAAGGCCCCACGATGCCCCGCTCCTCCATCTGATCCACCAGCCGCGCCGCCCGGGAATAGCCCAGCTTCAGACGCCGCTGGAGCATGGACACCGACGCCTGTCCCGTTTCCAGAACCACATCCACGGCGGCTGGCAGCAGTTCGTCCTCGCCGCTGTCCTCCGTGTCTGCGGCAGCGGAAGCGCCCCTGCTGCTGCCTTTGGTTTCCTTCTCCTGCACGGACTGCTCAATCTGGGCAATGACTTCCTGGGAGTAGTTGGCCTCGCCGCTCTCCTTCACATAGGACACCACGTCCTCAATCTCCTCCGGAGAGATGAAGCAGCCCTGCACACGGGTGGGCTTGCCCTCTCCCAGGGGGGCATAGAGCATATCGCCCTTGCCCACCAGCTTTTCCGCGCCGGTGGTATCCAGAATGATGCGGGATTCCAGCGAGGACGCCACGGCAAAGGCAATGCGGCTGGGGATGTTGGCCTTCATCAGGCCGGTAATCACGTCGGCGGACGGCCGCTGGGTGGCAATCACCAGATGCACGCCGGCGGCACGGCCCATCTGTGCCACCCGGCAGATGGATTCCTCCACCTCTTTGGCGGCCACCAGCATCAGGTCGGCCAGCTCGTCGATGACCACCACCACGCTGGGCAGCTTTTCCAGATCCTCCCGGCCGGCGGCCAGCCGGTTATACTCCTCCAGCTTTTTCACGCCGTTTTCCGAGAAGGTCTTGTACCGCTTCATCATTTCAAACACGGCCCACTGCAGGGCGCCTGCCGCCTTTTTGGGATCCGTCACCACCGGAATCAGCAGGTGGGGGATGCCGTTATAGGGCGCCAGTTCCACCATCTTGGGGTCCACCATGATGAAGCGAACCTCCTCCGGGGTGGACTTGTAGAGCAGGCTGATAATCAGGGAGTTGGTGCACACGGACTTACCGGAGCCGGTGGTACCGGCAATCAGCACATGGGGCAGCTTTTCAATATTGCCGATGACGTTCCGGCCGCTGATGTCCCTGCCCACGGCAAAGGCCGTTTTGGAGGGATGCTCCAGAAAGTCCCGGGATTCGATGACGTCCCGGATCAGCACCGGCGTCACGGTTTTGTTGGGCACCTCAATGCCCACCACGGAAATCTTGTTGGGCACGGCGGCAATCCGGACGCCGCTGGTCCCCAGTGCCAGGGCAATATCGTCCTGCAGGTTGGTGATTTTGGAGAGTTTGACCCCCTGATCCAGCGTAAACTCATACCGGGTGACGGAGGGGCCGTGAATCACGTCCCCCGCCCGGGCGTCCACGCCGAAGCTGGACAGGGTTTCCGCCAGACGGCGGGAGTTGTTCCGCAGTTCCGCCCCGGCGGCCATGTGGTTCTCTCCCCGGCTCTCATGCAGCAGGCTCACCGGCGGATAGGCGTATTCCTGCTCCCCTGCCGCCATGTTCTCCGCGATTTCCGCAGTCACGGCGGCGGTCTGCTCCGCCACCGCCTGTGCCGCCGCCTTTTTGGACAGCGGCTCCTGCACCGCAGCCGCGGCGCTCTGCACCGGGGTGGCAGGCTGGGGAGTTACCGCACTCTGCATCGTCGCCACCGGCGGCGTCGGCACGGATACCGGCGCCGGTTCCGGCGTGGAAATCACCACCGGCTCCATGGTGGGAATGGCCCGGGGACGCTCCTGACCCCCAATGGGGCTGGGAGCGGGCGCCGCCGGCTTTTTCGCGGCAAAAGGGTCACTTTCGTCATACTCCGGCTCCGGTTCCCTCTGGGAGAGCACCTGCGCCGGGGTTTTCTGGCTGTCGGAGCGATGGCGGAAGAAACCGGTAAAGCCCGGCTTTTCCGGTCTGGCCGCCGGAATCTCCGTCGGCTCATCCACCGGGATGTCAATCCGGGAGCGGACTGCCTCCCCGGCTGCGGCGGCTTTCTCCCGCCCCTTCTTCACCGGCCGGACAGGCGGCTCCGGCTCCTCTTCATATTCGTACTGCGGCCGCTCCCGGTGCTTTTCCAGCAGCGCCGCCGCAGTGACCCGCAGTGCCGCCATCAGCAGCACCACAAACAGCACGGTAAAAATAATGACGGAGGCGATTTTGGAAAAGACCGCCTCGGAGCCCTGTGCCAGCGCCCCGGAAATCACGCCGCCGCAGTGCAGGGCGGCGCCGTCCTTCCACAGCGCCGGGATGATGCCGATGGAGGAGGTGTACGCCTCTTTCACCAGCAGCAGATGGCACAGGCTGCCCAGCAGCACCGGCAGCAGCAGGGCGCTGGTCACCCGCAGGGTGACGGGACGCCCGTGGTGGAACAGGAGTATGCAGCCCGCCAGCACCAGCGCCGGGCCGGACAGCCAGTAGCCATACCCCAGCAGTCCCTTCAGCAGGACGGCAAACCAGTCGATAAAAATGGCGGAGATGCCAAAATAGCTGACAAACACGCACAGTGCCAGCACCAGACAGACCACGCCCCCCACCTCCCGGCGGATGGGGCGGGGCTGGGGCTTCCTGGCGGACGTCCGGCTTCCGGACGCATCGCCCTTTTTCCCTGCGGTTCTGGTTGTCGTTTTCTTTTGTGATGTGGAAGCCACAGTCAAACCCTCCGGATTCACAGAATCATGGGAACGGGGCCATCCCGTTCTCTCAGCCTCTGACGAAGTTCAGAATCACCGTCAGCAGACCCACCGCCCAGCAGTAATAGGCAAACGCGCCGAATTTGCTCCCCACAAAATCTTCGATTTTGCGGGGGCCCCGCGATAGAACTCAAATGTCCGGGCAAAGCCCGGCCATTTCAAGGTCCCGCCTCCGGCTGGACTCTTGTCGCCGCTGATGCGGCGGACGCGCCGTGCGCGTCCGGGAAAATTCGCTCACCCCTTGATAAACGTCAGGGCCATGGTCAACAGGCCCACTGCCCAGCAGTAATAGGCAAACGCGCCGAATTTTCCCTTATTGACAATCATCTTCAGCAGCCGGATGCAGGCATAGCCCGCCGCGGCGGCCACAAGCACGCCTGCCAGATACACCGGCACATCCTTCCAGATGACCTCGCCCCCCAGCGCGTCCTTCAGGCTGAAGATGTTGGCTCCCAGCACGGCGGGAATGGACAGGATGAAGGAGTACCGCACGGCGAATTTCCGCTCAAAGCCCAGAAAACATCCGGCAGCAATGGTGGTACCGGAGCGGGACAGGCCGGGGCAGGTGGCCAGCGCCTGCGCCGCCCCCACCAGCAGCGCATCCGTCATGCGGGCGCTGCGTTCCGACTTGCGTCCCTTCCGTACCCGGTCGGAGGCAAAGAGCAGGCAGCCGGTCACCAGCAGGGCGAAGCCCACCACATACAGGTTCCCGCTCAGCCCCTCAATCCAGTCCTTCACCGGCAGAATCACAAACAGCGGCAGCGTGCCCACAATGACCAGCAGAATCATCCGCCGGGCAGGGGGCACCGGTGCGGGAGTGGTGCCGTGAATCAGGTCGCCAATCCCCCGGAAAAACTCCAGAATCATATCCCGGATTTCCGGCCAGTAGGCGATGAAAACCGCCGCCAGTGTGCCCAGATGCAGCAGAACATCAAAAAAGCCCGGAATTTCCGAGGCTCCCTGTACGCCCAGCAGCTGCTCCGCAATGGCCAGATGCCCGGAACTGGAAATGGGCAGGAACTCCGCCACGCCCTGAATCAGCCCCAGCAGGATGGAATGCAGCAGAGACATATCATCACTCCTTATTGTTTGAAAAATGAATGCGCTCTCCGCGCACGATGTACCATTTTCATCTTAGCACACCCGGGCAGAAAATTCCAGTCCCTTTTGGCGGTTTACATAAATTTTGAATAAACCGCCTTCCGCCGTGGCATCCTGCCCGCAGAAGTTTTTTTCAAAAATTTTTGCGGCACAGGGAACTTTTTTATTTTCTCTGCGTCTGATACCATCGATTGACAAAGGCAAGCCTGCAAGGCACCTGCCAATCAATGGTAAGCTGTCACGGTCAACCGTGACCGGAAAAACGTTTTTACAAGGAGACTATCATGAAAAAACTGACTGCTCTGGCGCTGGCTCTGGCGCTGGCTCTGGCGCTGACCCTGTCCCTGACTGCCTGCGGCGGAAAAAAGGATACCGCAGACGGCGCCGACGCCCCTGTCGATGCCAACGCCCTGCTGACCGCCGTATGGGACACCTACACCGATGACGAAAAGTTCCCCGCCGGCGGCGGCGATTATGAAAACCAGGTGGAGGACGCTCCCGGCGCCGTGGACATTTCCGACGCCGACACTCTCAACTACCTGCTGGCCTTCCCCACGGAGGACATTTCCAAAATCGACGGCGCCGCCTCTCTGAGCCACATGATGAACGCCAACACCTTCACCTGCGGCGCGTTCCATCTCACCAGCAAGGATGACGCGGACGCCGTGGCCCAGGATCTGCGGGACGCCATCCAGTCCAAGCAGTGGATGTGCGGCTTCCCCGACAAGCTGGTAATCCTCACCTACGGCCAGTATGTGGTGTCCCTGTACGGTGCCGAGGATCTGGTGGACACCTTCCGGGACAAGTTCACCGCCGCCTACGGTGACAGCGTTGTTGCCTACGACGAGGCCATTCTCTGAGAAGCATTCCCTTCCCGCCTGATTTTCTCTCACAGCGTCCGCGCCCTCAGCGCGGGCGCTGTGAAATTCACGTTCGGAGTGTCCTATGCTGTTTTCCAGTATCCCGTTTCTCTATACCTTTCTCCCCTGTGTGCTGATTCTCTATTTTCTCTCCCCCAACCGCCTGAAAAACACGGTGCTTCTGCTGGCCAGCCTGCTGTTCTACGCATGGGGGGAACCGCGCTTTGTGGTGTTCATGGTGATTGCCATTGTACAGGGATATGTATTCGGCCTGCTGGCGGAAAAAAACCGGGATTTTCCCGGAAAGGCGAAGCTGTGCCTGTGGGCTTCTGCGGTCATCAGTCTGGGGCTGCTGGGAGTCTGCAAATACGCAGACTTCTTTCTCTCCGGCTTCAACCGCCTCACCGGGTTATCCGTGCCCCTGCTTCACATTGCCCTGCCCATCGGCATCAGCTTTTACACCTTTCAGATTCTCAGCTACGTCATTGACGTGTACCGGGGAGAGGTGCCCGCCCAGCGGAACTTCATCGACCTGGCCGCCTATGTGGCCATGTTCCCCCAGCTGATTGCCGGCCCCATTGTCCGGTACGCCGACATCGCCCCTCAGCTGAAGCGCCGCACCCACACCCTTTCCGACGCTGCCTGCGGCGCCCGCCGCTTTATTCTCGGCCTTGCCAAAAAAGTGCTGCTGGCCAACGTCCTCTATGAGTTGATTTCCGCGTACAAAAGCAGCACAGAATCCTCCGTGCTGTTCGTCTGGCTGTATGCGGCGGCCTATGTGCTGCATCTCTACTTTGACTTCTCCGGCTACAGTGACATGGCCATCGGCCTTGGCCGCATCTTCGGCTTCCGTTTTCCGGAGAACTTCAACTACCCCTATATCTCCGCCAGCATCACGGAGTTCTGGCGGCGGTGGCACATGAGCCTTGGCAGCTGGTTTCGGGACTATGTGTACATCCCGCTGGGAGGAAACCGCGTCTCCAAAGCCCGGTGGTTCCGGAACATTTTCATCGTCTGGCTGCTGACGGGACTGTGGCATGGCGCGGCGTGGACGTTCATCCTGTGGGGGCTGTTCTTCGCCGTGTTCCTGACGGCGGAGAAGCTCTGGTACGGCAGGGCGCTGGCTCAGACGCATCTTCTGAAGCACCTTTACGTCCTGCTGCTGGTGGTGGTCAGCTTTGTGCTCTTTGACGCCGCCAGCGTGCCGGACGCCCTCCGCACCGCTGCCGCCCTGCTGGGTCTGGGCGGTCTGCCCCTCACCGATGCCCTGTCCCGGTACTATCTGGACAGCTACGCCGGCGTGTTCCTGATTGCCGCCGTAGGCGCCACCCCCCTGCCTGCCCTCACCGTCCGGTGGCTCTCCGAAAGCCGTGTGGGAAAGGCCGCCGTCTCCCTTCTGGAGCCGGTGGTGCTGACGGCTCTGCTGGCGGTGGTCACCGCCTATCTGGTGGACGGCTCCTTCAATCCCTTCCTGTATTTCCGCTTTTAAGGAGGTGCGCCATGTTTGAAAAACAGAAAAACATCCTGACCCTGTGCCTCCTGTCCGCCTTTCTGCTGGGCTTCGGCCTGTGGGCGGCCGTGAAGCCTGCCGACGGCCTTTCCCTCAGTGAGCGCCGTCCGCTGGCGCAGATGCCGGAACTGTCCGTGGATTCCCTCCTCTCCGGCAAATTCATGTCCGGCTATGAGGACTACGCCACCGACCAGTTCCCCCTGCGGGAACAGTTCCGCACCCTGAAAGCCCTGACAGGGCTGTACGGCTTCGGCCAGAAGGACAACAATGGGGTCTACCTTGCGGAGGGCTATGCCGCCAAGCTGGAATACCCCCTGAATCCGGACTCCATCGCCCACGCCGCCGACCGCTTCCGCTCTCTCTATGAGAGCCTCATGGCAGGGACGGATACTAAGGTCTACCTTTCCGTCATTCCGGACAAGAATTATTTTCTGGCGGAGGCCAACGGTTACCCTGCGCTGGACTACGCCGCCCTGACAGACGCCCTCCGGGCGCAGACGGACTTTGCGGAGTACATCGACCTCTTCGGCGCCCTGACCGTTGACGATTACTACCGCACCGACTCCCACTGGCGGCAGGAGCGGCTGCTGCCCATTGCGGACACGCTGACCGCCGCCATGGGTGTTTCCCTGCCGGACATCTCATGGCGGGAGGAGACGCTGGAACGTCCCTATTACGGCGTGTATTACGGCTACGCCGCCCTGCCCATGGAGCCGGACTGCCTGACGTATCTTACCTGTGACCTTCTGGATGACTGCACGGTTTACAACTATGAAACCGGGAAAACCGGCGCCGTTTACGATTTGGCCAAAGGGGACGGCAAAGACCCCTATGAACTGTTTCTCTCCGGCTCCGTGTCCCTGCTGACCGTGGAGAACCCCCACGCGGAAACGGAGCGGGAACTGGTGATTTTCCGGGACTCCTTCGGCAGTTCCCTGACGCCCCTGCCGGTGCCCGGCTATGCCAAGGTGACCCTGGCGGACATCCGCTACCTACCTGCCAGCCAGATGGGCAAATATCTGACCTTCACCAATCAGGACGTGCTGTTCCTCTACAGCGCGCCGGTTTTGAACAACAGCGATACTCTGAAATAACTGCCAGTACCGCACGGTTTTCCCCGAAAACCGTGCGGCTTTTCCCGTATTCATCCCGCTTTCTTTTTTTGTCTTGTGCTTTTGCGAGAAATCGTTTATAATAACAGTCTGATAACTATGCCCCGGCAGCAGTGTCTGCCCCGGCAGCACGGAAAGGAAGGTTATCCTATGCTGAAATTTCATTCAGAACAGGGCGAGATTTCCGTCTCCAGCGCTGTTTTTTCCAACATCACCGGCATGGCCGCCACCAACTGCTTCGGTGTGAAGGGCATGGCCTACCGCTCCATGACGGACGGTCTGGTTCACCTGCTGCGGCGGGAAGCCATGAGCAAGGGCGTCAACGTGATTTACAACGAGGACGAGTCCATTTCCATTGAACTGCACATCATCGTGGAAAACGGTGTCAATATTCCCGCCGTGTGCCGCTCCATCATGAACGAGGTACGGTATGTGGTGAATAAGAACACCGGCGCGGAGGTGCGCGCCGTGGATGTGTTTGTGGATTCCATGATCCTGTGAGGAGGACGGCAGAGAATGAATAACGAAATCACCGGCGCGCTGTTCAAGCAGATGATTCTGCACGGCGCCGCCGCCATCACGGCCCAGAAGCAGGCCATCAATGACCTCAATGTGTTCCCCGTACCGGACGGCGACACGGGCACCAATATGTCCATGACCATCGCCACCGCCGCCGAGGCGCTGCGGAAGTCCTCCCCCGCCTCCGTGGGGCAGGCGTCCTCCGTCACCGCCTCCGCCCTGCTGCAGGGCGCCCGGGGCAACTCCGGGGTCATTCTCTCCCTGCTGTTCCGGGGGCTTTCCAAGTCCCTGAAGGGCATGGAAACCGCAGACGCCGCCGCTTTCGCCGCCGCCATGCAGGAGGGCGTGGCCGCCGCCTACAAGGCGGTGATGAAGCCCGCCGAGGGCACGGTGCTGACGGTTTCCCGTCTGGCCGCCAAGCGGGCGGTGGAGGCCGCTGCCGACGGCGCCGGTGTGGAGGCCACACTGGCCGCCGCCATTGAGGAGGGCTATGACGCGCTGGCGAAAACCACGGATATGAACCCGGTTCTGAAAAAGGCCGGCGTGGTGGACGCCGGCGGCAAGGGCTATCTGCTGATTCTGGAGGGAATGCTGGCGGAACTGCGGGGAGAGCCCATCCCCGAAGGTACGGAGGCCTCTGCGGAACTGCGGGAAAAAGCCGATTTCAACGCCATGGCACAGGAGGAAATCACCTTCACCTTCGATACCGTGTATGTGGTGCGCAAGCTGCGGGAGGACGTGGACCTTATGCCTCTGCGGGCCTATCTCAGCAGCATCGGCGACAGTCTGGTCATCGGCGAGGACGACGAAACCTTCAAGGTGCACGTCCACACCGACATTCCCGGCGCAGCGCTGACGGAATCCCAGAAATACGGCACGCTGGAACTGGCCAAAATCGAGAATATGCGCTCTCAGGCCGATGCACTGGCCGCCGGAAAGACGGCGGAGAGCACCGACGATCTGGATGCCATTGAGGAAGCGCTGGAACACGGGGAGGATACTCACAAGCCGGCCGCGCCGGAAAAGCCCATTGGTTTTCTGGCCATCTGCGCCGGGGACGGCCTTGCCGCCGTGTTCCGGGATCTGGGCTGCGACGCCGTGGTTTCCGGCGGCCAGACCATGAACCCCTCCACGGAGAGCATTCTGGCAGGCATCGAAAAGGTGCCGGCGGAAACCGTGTTCGTCCTGCCCAACAACGGCAACATCATCATGGCCGCCCAGCAGTGTCAGGGGCTGACGGAGAAAAACGTGGTGGTGATTCCCAGCAAAACCGTACCGCAGGGCATCACCGCCATGATGAACGTGGATCCGGAGGCGGATGTGGAGTCCGTCACCGCCGCCATGACGGACGCCCTGTCCACCGTCACCACCTCCCAGATTACCTATGCCGCCCGGAACTCCGACTTTGACGGCTTCGAAATCCATCAGGGAGACTATCTGGCACTGAAGGAAGGAAAACTCTTCGGCACCGACACCCGGCTGGATACCCTGCTGGAAAAGCTGGCGGAGGAGGGAAAGGACGCCTCCTTCATCGCCCTGTATTACGGCGAGGACGTTTCCGACGAGGACGCCCAGGCGGCAGGTTCCCGGTTCCAGGCTGTCTGTCCCAACGCCGAAATCAGTGTGCTGCCCGGCGGTCAGCCTGTATATTACTACATTATTTCGTTTGAATAAGAAGAAAACCGGGGCGGCAGACCGCTCCGGTTTTTTCGGAAGGAGCTTCTCATGCTGTTTTTGTGCTATCCCAAATGTTCCACCTGCCGGAAGGCGCAGGACTGGCTGGACGACCACGGCATTGCCTATGACCTGCGGGACATCAAGCTGAACAACCCCACCGCCGAAGAACTCACCCTCTGGTATCGGAAAAGCAGCCTGCCTCTGAAGAAATTCTTCAACACCAGCGGCCTGCAGTACAAGGCACTGGGGTTGAAGGACAAACTCCCCGCCATGAGCGAAGAGGAACAGATTGCCCTGCTGGCCACGGACGGGATGCTGGTGAAGCGCCCTCTGCTGATCGGCGAGGAATTTGTCCTTACCGGCTTCCGACCCGGGGAGTGGGAAGCGGCGCTGCAATGATTCAAACCATTGATTTCGCCCCGCTGGACGGCATCACCAAGGTGGTGTTCCGGCAGGTGTGGAGCCGGTATTTCGGCGGCGTGGATCGCTGTTTCATCCCCTTCTTCTCCCCCACCCCCCACCACACCATGACTCCCCGGGATCTCCGGGAGGTGGACTTCGTCCACAACGCCAATCTCCCCTCCGTGCCGCAGGTGATGACGAAAAACGCCGGCGACTTTCTCTGGGCCTGTGAGGTGCTGCGGGACATGGGCTATTCCGAGGTGAACCTGAATCTGGGGTGCCCCTCCGGCACCGTCACCGCCAAGGGCAAGGGCGCCGGCTTTCTGGCGCATCCGGAGGAACTGGAGGCCTTTTTTGACGCGGTCTTTGCCCGGAATTCCCTGCCGGTGTCCGTCAAGACCCGGCTGGGGTATGAAGCGCCGGAGGAGTTTGCCGCCCTGCTGGAGATTTACAACCGCTATCCCATCGCCTGCCTGACGGTTCATCCCCGGGTGCGGAAGGAAAAATACCGCGGCCCAGTGCATCTGGACGCCTTCGCCCAGGCGCTGGCCGCCAGCCGGAACCCGGTGTGCTACAACGGCGACCTGCGGACGGTGGAGGAAGTCCGCGTTTTGGAAGCCCGGTTCCCCGCCGTGTCCCATGTGATGATTGGCCGGGGACTGGTGGCTGATCCCGCGCTGGCCCGGAAGCTGCGAGGCGGGGCGGGAACCTGCCGGGAAGAACTGGCAGACTTTCTGGCTGCACTGTATCAGGGCTACACGGACTTCTATCAGGGGCAGGTGCCTACCGCCGCTCAGCGGATGCGGGAGGTGTGGTTCTACCTGATCCACCTCTTTGACGACGCGGAAAAGCTGAACAAACAGCTGCGCCGGTTCCGCACTCCGGCAGAGTATGAGCGGATTCAGGCGGAGATTCTGGCCTCCTGTCCCCTCCGCTCCGACTCTCAGGGAGAACTCATCTGAGTGTTCTCAGAAATGCAGAAATCCGCATATCAAAGCCCGGCATCTGCATGGCAGATGCCGGGCTGAGTTTATGGTTTCTAACAATATATCAATAATGGGAAATTTCGCCGTTTTCCAGCATTTTCAGCCGTTTGAGCACATGGATCTGGATGGGGATGGAGCAGGCGAAGGTCAGCAGATCCGCCACCATCTGTGCCATCTGGATGCCGGGGAGGCCGATGGTCAGCGCAAGGATCCAGACAACGGGGATAAAGAACAGTCCCTGCCGCGCCACCGCCATAAAGGTGGCCGGCACCGTCAGCCCCATGGTCTGCTGGCTCATATTGCTCATCACCACCCAGCTTTGCAGGCAGAAGGTGACGCACTGATACCGCAGCGCCGCCGTGCCGATGGCAATGACCTCCGGGTCGTCCCGGAAGATGGCCACCAGCCGGGGCGCCAGTGCAAAGCCAACCACGCTGACTGCCAGCAGAAGCGTAAAGGTCACCTTGACACTGAACCAGAAGCCCTCCCGCACCCGGCGGTAAAGCCCTGCGCCGTAGTTAATGCCGCACACCGGCTGGAACCCCTGTCCGAAGCCGATCATGGTGGAGCCGCCGAACATCATGATCCTCTGCACCACGCCCATGGCGGCAATGGCGGCGTCCCCATAGGGTCTGGCAGCGTGGTTCAGGCAGATGGTAGCCACACTGGCCAGCCCCTGCCGGGCAAGGGAGGGCAGGCCGCCCTTGAAAATCCAGCCGAAATAGTATTTCTTCAGACGCACGCAGGAAATGCTCAGCCGGAGATTTCCGCCCCGGCGGCAGCCTGCCAGCAGCAGGCAGAAGCTGACAAACTGGCTGATGATGGTAGCCCACGCCGCCCCGGCAATTCCCAAGTGGAAGGTGAAAATCAGCAGTGGATCCAGCCCGATGTTCAGGATGGCTCCGCTGGTGATGCCCACCATGGCGTAGGCGGCGCTGCCCTGAAAGCGCAGCTGGTTGTTCAGCACCAGAGAGGCCGTCATCCACGGGGCGCCCAGCAGAATCACGCTGAGGTACGCCTTGGTGTAGGGCAGGATGGTGTCCGTAGACCCCAGCAGATAGGCCAGCGGCTCCAGAAACACCAGCCCCAGCACGCAAATCAGGACACCGGTGGCAAGGGCGGCAAAAAAGCCGGTGGAGGCCATATCGGAGGCCTCCTCATAATTTTTATTTCCGATGGCCCGGGAAATGAAATTCCCGCTGCCCTGCCCGAAAAAGAAGCCGGTAGCCTGAATGATGGCCATCAGGGAAAACACCACGCCTACGGCGCCGGTGGCGGCGTTGCTTTTCAGCATTCCTACAAAAAAAGTGTCTGCCATGTTGTAAAAGGCAGTCACCAGCATACTCACAATACAGGGCAGTGCCAGCTTCAGAATCAGCGGCCCCACCGGCGTTTCCGTCATCTGCTTATGCTTTTTTATCTGCTGCTCGTCCAAAGAAATCCCTCCCGCATTCTTCCGTACTTTGATTATTCTAACACAATTTGAACGGCCGGGAAAGTCCCAAATGCAGATTTTTCCTTCTTTTTTACCGCATCCGCAGGATTTCCGGCAGGAAACGCTTGAATCCCCGGGGTAAATCGGGTATAATATTTGGTTGTTAATATCGTGGTGAAGCTACTCTCGCCGAGGCCCCATCCCCAGCCCCGTCGCGGCGTCCGCCGGAAGCTCCGCCACATAAATTTCAGGGATTACCATCGATTGACAAGGGCAGACACGCCTGCCAGCGTGCCTGTCCTTGTCAATCGATGGTACCGGAGAGGATGAGACAGATGACTGCTTACAAAGACATGACACTGGATCAACGGAGGGCGGAATACGCAGCGCTTCAGACTTCCTTCGAGAATCTGAAGGCACAGGGACTGAAGCTGGACATGACCCGTGGCAAGCCCTGCAAGGAACAGCTGGATATGGTGTCGGACATTTTTGACACCCTCAACAAACCGGAGGACTTCATCGTTGACGGCATCGACATCCGCAACTACGGCGCACTGTCCGGCCTGCCGGAGGCCAAGCGCCTGTTCGCCAACATTCTGGACTGCAAGCCCAAGCAGGTATTCGTAGGCGGCAACGCCAGCCTTCAGCTGATGTACGGCGTCATTGACAGCGCCTTTATCCACGGCCGACTCCACAGCCCCCGCCCCTGGTGCAAGGAGCCTGTTGTCAAGTGGCTGTGCCCCGCTCCCGGCTACGACCGCCACTTCAAGCTGACGGAGTCCTTCGGCTTTGAACTGATTACCATCCCCATGACCCCCGCCGGCCCGGATATGGACGCCGTGGAGGAAGCCGTCAAGGACCCGGCGGTGAAGGGCATCTGGTGCGTGCCCAAGTACTCCAACCCCGAGGGCACCATCTACTCCAAGGAAACCATCACCCGCATGGCCTCCATGAAGCCCGCCGCGCCGGACTTCACCATCATGTGGGATAACGCCTACTGCGTCCACGAGTTCGACGGGGATTATGTGGAGTTCCCGGACATCCTGCACCAGTGCAAGAAGTACGGGAATTACGACATGGTCTATGAGTTCGCCTCCACCTCCAAAATCACCTTCCCCGGCGACGGCGTGGCCTGCATGGCCACCTCCGAGGCCAATCTGGCGGATTTTGAAAAGTGGATCGGCATCCAGACCATCTCCTACGACAAGGTGAACCAGCAGCGCCATGTGCTCTACCTTCAGAACCGGGCCCACACCCTGAAGCTGATGAAGCGCCATGCCGCCGTCATGGCTCCCAAGTTTGAAGCTGCCCTCACCATTCTCAACCGTGAGATTGCGCCTCTGGAAATTGCCGGCTGGAGCCATCCCAAAGGCGGCTACTTCATTTCCTTCGACGCCATGTCCGGCACCGCCAAGCGGACGCTGGCGCTGTGCAAGGAGGCCGGTGTGTCCATGACCGCCGCCGGTGCCACCTTCCCCTACGGCATCGACCCCAACGACAGCAACATCCGGATTGCCCCCTCCTTCCCGCCGGTGGAGGACGTGGAAAAGGCCATCACGGTGTTCTGCACCTGCGTCAGAATGGCCGCACTGGAGAAACTGGGTCTATGAGATATCAGGGTATGGTCTACCGTCCTCCCTCCGAGGCTTACAGTCTGATTGTTCAGGTGACCTACGGGTGCAGCCACAACACCTGCGCCTTTTGCAGCATGTACAAGGAGAAGCGCTTTGCCCTGCGGCCGCTGGAGGAAATTCTGGAGGATTTCCGGACGGCGCGGCAGCAGTACCGCAGCGTCCGCCGCATTTTTCTGGCGGACGGTGACGCGCTGGTGCGGAAGGCCGCAGAACTGTACACCATTCTGGACACCATCCGGGAACTGTTTCCGGAATGTGAACGGGTCACCAGCTATGCCTCCCCCAGCAGCATCCGGCTGCGGACGGACGAGGAACTGCAAACTCTCCGGGACAAAGGGCTGACCATGGTCTATATGGGGCTGGAGTCCGGCAGCGACCGGGTGCTGACCCTCATGCGCAAGGGGCATTCCGCCTCCGAAATCGTGGCAATGGGCCAGAAGGTCCGCCGGAACGGCATGGCGCTGTCCGTCACCGCCATTACCGGGCTGGGCGGCCCGGAGCTGCTGGAGGAGCACGCCGTGAAAACCGCCGAGGCCTTCAACGCCATGAATCCCGAGTACATCGGAATGCTGACACTGATGGTGGAGCCGGGCACCCCGCTGTACGACTGGGTGCAGGAAGGCAGCTTCCGCCTGCTGGATTCCCATCAGGTGCTGAAGGAAACTGAACTGCTGGTATCCCACTTTGACAGCCCCGGCAGCGTGTTCCGCATGAACCATGCCAGCAACTATCTGGATCTCCGGGGCACACTGAATCAGGACAAAGACGCCCTGCTGGCGGAAATCCGCCGGGCGGAGCAGGGGCTTACCCGCCTGCGCCCCGAAAGCTGGCGGGGACTGTAACAGCCGTTTTTCACAATCCCAATAGCCCAGCAAAAAGCCCCGCGCCGGATTTTATCCGGCGCGGGGCGGAGACTGTCGATAAACCCGGAAGACTTGCGCGCCGGGAAGGAAGATAGTTACGAAAGAAACCCAGGAAGGGTGTCTTTCGTTTTGAATCATAAGTTTTTCTGAACTTTTCAAGTCCAGAAAAACTTGCAGCAGCTTGGCGAAAAATTTTTCGCCAAGCTGCGTCCCGCGCCGGATTTTATCCGGCGCGGGGCTTTTTATTTCAGGGGGAATCTTTGTCCCGGAATGGGCACAGGTGCGGCCTCATCCTGCCCTGCGGCTCAGCTGTCAAACACCACAAAGAGATTGCTGACGCCTCCGGACACGTCAATGGGCGTATACTGCTCCACCGGCTGGGTCATGTCCGCATCCGTATAGAGGGTGTAATCGCTCCGCTCCGTATCAAAATAGACCTGGGTGCCGTGAGCCACCGGATACCAGTACGTTGTCTGGTTCTCCCCCATGTAATCCAGAATGATGCTCAGTTCGCAGTAATCGCTGTCGGTAATCACAGCGTGGAAGGGGGACGCCGCCGGCGTATCCGCCTCGTCATAGGTGTACAGCCGCTCCTCCGCTCCCATGGAGGAATCGTCCGTCCCATAGGTGTAGGTGTTGACGGCGTACAGTTCACAGGTTTCCGGATTCACGAAATAACAGGAGATGGCGTAGCTGTCCGCCTCATCCCGGTAGGAGGTTTTCACCGTCAGCACGGCGGCGCCGTCCTGCCAGGCGGTATCCGTCACCGTCCGCTCCTCCAGTTCCCCGCCTTCGGATTCCGGTTCATCCGCCGCCATGACCCGGGAAGCATATTCCTCCGCCGGATAGATGTGCATATAGCACTTGCCGTCAGACTCGCTCATGGCGTACACGGCGCCGGAGTAATTGGCGTCGGCATAGGCCTCCTCGTAATAGCCCGGGGCATTCAGAAAGGTCTGCGCCCGGAACATCCGCAGGAAGCCGTCCTCCATGGTGTACTGGCTCCGGATGGTGGTAACCGGCTCCTCATCCCCCTCCGCCTCATACAGCCTGCTTTCCATGGACACCGTGCCGTGATTCTTCAGCAGGTTCTCAATCCGGTTGGCCTCCATCACCTGTTCCAGCGTGATGTCCGGCTTGCCTTCCTCCGCCGTCCCGGCAGGCTCCGTTTTCTCCTCCGGGGCGGGAGCCTCCGGCGCCGGCTTTGCCGTACAGCCTGCCAGAAGTGCCGCCGCAAGGACGGCCGTCCCCGTTATTTTCATCCAATGGCGCATGGTTTCTATCTCCTTACCTGATGCCGCTTTCCGGCAGTTCTAACGTGTTAGACGGATTCCCCTCTCCGTTTGTTTCACCCCCCGCCCCGGAAAATGGAAATTTTTCCCGGCAGAACGGCACCCTCCGGATGGTTCGTATCCGGAGGGTGCGTTTTCTTTTTATGGAACTGCCGCCGTCTGCCCAGAGACTTCTCTCAGAATTTGTATTCCACAAACAGTTCCCGGACGGCGTTGGGGTCGGCCGGTGCGGCTTCCGTTTGCCGGGAGCCGTCCCGCATCTTCAGGAATTTGGGAGCCACCTGCGGGAACAGCGCCAGAGACAGCACATCCTCTTCGGATTTGGCAATATCCCGGAACTCCTCCTTGTATTTTTCCAGTTCCGGGGCAATGTTGTCCGCCGGGCGGCAGGTGATGACCTCCTCCGGCGCGATGCCCGCCATGGCCCGCACCTCGGGATTCACCTCCCCGGGCAGGGCGCCGTACTCGCCCCGCAGCAGTGCCTTGGACTCCTTGGGGAAGGCCTTGTACTTGCCCACGATGACGTTCATCACCGCCTGGGTGCCCACAATCTGGCTGGTGGGCGTCACCAGCGGCGGATAGCCGAAGTCCTTCCGGACCCGGGGCACCTCCGCCAGCACCTCGTAGTACTTGTCCTCCTTCCCCGCCTGCTTCAGCTGGGAAATCAGGTTGGAAAGCATCCCGCCGGGCACCTGATAGAGCAGGGTGTTGGTGTCCACCCGCAGAACCTTGGGGTCCAGAATCCCGTCCTTCTGCAGCCGCTGCGCTACCTTTCGGAAGTGGGCGGCAGCCTCGCTCATCCGCTGCTGATTCAGCCCGGTGTCCCGGACGGTGCCGCTGAGAGTCGCCGCCAGGGACTCCGTGGCGGGCTGGGAGGTGCCGTTGGCCAGAGGGGAGAGGGCCGTGTCCACAATGTCCACCCCCGCCACGGCCGCCATAAGGTTCACCATGTCGCCGGTGCCGGTGGTGTTGTGGGTGTGGAGGTGAATGGGGACAGACACCGTCTCCTTCAGCCGCCGGATGAGGCTGTAAGCGTCCATGGGCAGCAGGAGGTTGGCCATGTCCTTGATGCAGATGGCGCTGGCGCCCATTTCCTCCAGCGTCTTGGCCAGCTTCACGAAGTAGTCCTCATTGTGGATGGGGGAAACCGTGTAGCTCATGGCGGCTTCCACCTCGCCGCCGTACTTCCGGGTGGACTTGATGGCCTGTTCCAGATTCCGCACGTCGTTCAGGGCGTCGAAAATCCGGATGATGTCAATGCCGTTTTCAATGGACTTGCGGCAGAAGGCGTCCACCACGTCGTCGGCATAGTGCTTGTAGCCCAGAATGTTCTGCCCCCGGAAGAGCATCTGCAGCTTTGTGTGCTTCACATGGCGGCGGATTTCCCGCAGCCGCTCCCAGGGGTCTTCGTTAAGGAAACGCATACAGGCGTCAAAGGTGGCGCCGCCCCAGCATTCCAGCGAATAATAGCCCACGGAGTCCAGAATTTCCAGTGCAGGCAGCATCTCTGCCGTGGTCATGCGGGTAGCCGCCTGAGACTGATGGGCGTCCCGCAGGATGGTATCCGTTACCAGCAGGGGTTTATTTGATAAAAATTCCATGATTCTCTCCTCTCAGTCCTCAGCCGAACAGGGAAATCAGCACTCCCGCGGCAATGGCGGAGCCGATGACCCCTGCCACGTTGGGGCCCATGGCGTGCATCAGCAGGAAGTTGCCGGGATTGTACTGCTGTCCCACCATCTGGGACACCCGGGCCGCCATGGGCACGGCGGACACGCCGGCGGAGCCGATAAGGGGATTGATTTTCTCCTTCAGGAAGAGGTTCATGAACTTGGCCAACAGCACGCCGCCTGCCGTTCCGAAGCTGAAGGCCACCACGCCCATGATCAGGATCTTGATGGTCTGCCAGGACAGGAAGGTAGTGCCGGTGGCGGTAGCGCCTACGCTGACCCCCAGGAAAATGGTGACAATGTTGATAAGTTCGTTCTGCACGGTCTTGCTGAGCCGCTCCGTGACACCGCACTCCTTAAAGAGGTTGCCCAGCATCAGGCAGGCAATCAGAGGTGCGGCAGAGGGCACCAGCAGCGCCACGAAGATGGTCACTACGATGGGGAAGATGATCTTCTCCTTCTTGCTGACCTCCCGCAGGGGCTTCATGACAATCTGCCGCTCCTTCTCCGTGGTCAGCAGCTTCATAATGGGCGGCTGAATCACGGGAACCAGCGCCATATAGGAGTAGGCCGACACCGCAATGGGGCCAAGAAGCGCCGGTGCCAGCAGGGCGGTGACAAAGATGGCCGTGGGGCCGTCGGCGCCGCCGATGATGCCGATGGAACTGGCCTCCGCACCGGTGAAGCCCATAAGGCGGCAGCCCACATAGGTCACGAAAATGCCCAGCTGGGCGGCAGCGCCCAGCAGCAGGCTCTTGGGGTTGGCGATGAGGGGACCGAAGTCCGTCATAGCGCCCACACCCATGAAAATCAGGCAGGGGTAAATACCCAGCTTCACCCCCAGATACAGGATGTCCACCAGACCCGGGGTAACGGTAAGGTAGGAAAGGGTCACGCCGTAGTAGGCCGCGGCCTGCTCCGCCTGCACCACCGCCTCAAGCTGGGCAGCAAAGGTGCTCAGCGTATTACCGCTCTGCTCCATGACGGCGGCAATGGTCTGCTCCACCGCCTCCGGAGAGAAAGCAGTCCGGGCAATACTCAGAAGCTGCTGGAGATAGGGTGCCAGCACGTTTTCCGCCACGCCCTGACTGTGAAGCTCCGCCAGCAGTTCCGCCGTCACCGGTTCGCCGCCGATAAGATTCCAGTGGATATGGCCGCCGGCAAAAAAGATTTCATGGAACATATTGGCGCCGGGAAGGTTGGTGATGAGCATACCGAAGGCGATGGGCACCAGCAGCAGCGGCTCGAACTTCTTCACGATGCCCAGATACAGCAGCACGCAGGCAATGGCAATCATAATCAGGCAGCGCCAGTTGCCATCCTGGGTAAACAGATAGAATCCGGTATCGTGGATAAAGCGAATGATTGCTTCCATTCTCCGCCCTCCGTTCCCTTACCGGAGCACGCAGAGCAGGGCGCCGGATTCCACGGCGCTGCCTTTGGAGGTGCTGACGGACTCCACCACGCCGTCCCGGGGGCACATGATCTCGTTTTCCATCTTCATGGCCTCCAGAATCATCAGCACATCGCCCTTTTTCACCGTCTGGCCGGCGGAAACATTGACAGAGAGGATAGTGCCGGGCATGGGAGCGGTAATGGGGGTGCCCTCTGCGGAAGCGGCGGGCGCCGCAGGAGCGGCAGCGGGGGCTGCAGGGGCAGCAGCGGCAGCGGAAGCGGAAGCGGCAGGCGCCGCGCCGGTCAGTTCCTCCAGTTCCACTTCATAAACCGTGCCGTTGACGGTGACTCTGTACTTTTTCATATGGTCTTCTCCCTTTCCTTACACTTTTTTCATGGAATGGATGCGGATGCCGGTGATGTCGGTGCCCAGCTCCTCCGCCAGAGCGGCGGACACGGCGGCCACCATCTCCGGCGTCACCGTCTGCTGAGGGGCTGCTGCCGGAGACGGGGCGGCAGGTTGGACGGCGCCGGGTTTTTTCCGGCCCAGAACCGCGCCCATCAGCGCCGTCAGCGCAATCAGGCAGATCAGGCCGAAAAACACGGTTCCCATGCCCATCAGGCAGACAAACAGATGCGAGTAATCCATCTTTCTCCTCCTTGCTGTGTTTTCATTTCCACGGTTTCCGGCGTAAGCCATTGTTCCGGAAACTGTAAGAAAACATTACGTCAATGAATTTACTGTTTTCCTGAATTTTCCCTGAAATAAATTCATTTTCGTTAAATCCTATTTTATGATACCTGTCCGGCTTTGTAAATGCAAAGATGTCACACTTTTCCCCTGCGCCGTACAGGGTTTCTTAATCAAAAAGACGACAGGCGGCAGGGTGGAACACCGGTTCTCTTCCCATGCGCCTCCTCTCCGCCGCGTTCTGCCCTTCTGTTCAGAAACGCCCGGAGCGGATGCGCTCCGGGCGTTTGAATCCGCGGTGAATCCACGGGATCGGTTGACATGGAAAAACAGCTTTCCGGGCAGAAGCACAGGGTTCCTGCCTCTGTCAATGGAGGATGCTGATCGTTATGATTCCTCCAGCTTTTCCAGCGCGGCTCTGGCGGCCATCTGCTCGGATTCCTTCTTGCTGTGTCCGCTGCCCTCGCCAATGGGGGCGCCGTTGAGCCGCACCTCCGTGACAAAGGTCTTGGCATGATCGGGGCCTTCCTCCCGCACCATGCAGTAGGTCAGTTCCTGACCGGCCTGCCGCTGGATGCGCTCCTGCAGGGCGGTTTTGTAGTCCCGGCGGCGCTCCTCCACCACCTCTTCCCGCTCCACATTCAGCAGAACCCGGTGGATCAGTTCCGACGCGGCGCCGATGCCTCCGTCCAGATAGACGGCGGCGAAAACCGCCTCGGTGGCATCCGCCAGAATGGACGGGCGGCGGCGGCCGCCGCCGGCCTCCTCTCCCCTGCCCAGCTTCAGATAGCTGCCCAGATCCAGCTTCTGCGCCACCTCGTGCAGACTCTGCTCACACACCAGCGCCGCCCGGATGCGGGTCAGATCCCCCTCCGGCAGATCCGGATGCCGGGCGAAGAGATACTCCGCCGTGACAAAGCCCAGCACGCTGTCTCCCAGAAATTCCAGCCGCTCATTGCTGCCCAGTCCCTGTGCCCGGTGCTCGTTGGCATAGGAGCTGTGGTTCAGAGCCTCCCGCAGCAGCTGCCGGTTCCGGAAAGTATAATTCAGTTTTTTCTCCAGTTCCTGCATTCCTGTTCCCCTTATAAGGAAGCCCCGCGCGTGGCGGGGTCATCCTTTCATTATTTCAGTCTGGAAGCGACAAAGTTCACCGCATCGCCTACGGTTTTCAGCCCGGCCAACTCGTCCTCGCCGGCCTCGCCCATGTCGAATTCTTCTTCCATGGCCATCACCAGTTCCACCAGATCCACGGAATCGGCGCCCAAATCCTCTTCAAAAGAGGTATTCATGGTCACCTCGGAGGGTTCCAGCGCAAACTGTTCGGATACCAGACTCCGCATCGTCTGAAAGATTTCTTCAACTGACATAAAAATTCACTCCTATGGGATTTTTGATTCATTACCATCGATTGACAAGGGCAGATACGCCTGCCAGCGTGTCTTTCCGGCGCTTTTTGCCCTTTTCGTCTTGGCGGGCGCCAGCCCGCCTGCGCCTCAAAAGCCAAAAATCACTTGTAAATTCATCGCTGGCAGGTGCTTTGCAGTTTTGCCGGAGCAGAAATGTGCCCAGGCAAGGAAAGACCCGCAGGGAATACTGTCGTATTCTCAAGGGGCTTGACGCGGTATGGGGACATTTCTGCCCGTCAAAACCGTGTCTGCCCTTGCCAATCGATGGTAGCTTATCAGCATAAGCATCATACGGCAATCCCATAGCGCTGTCAAGAGGGCACACCTATTTTTTATCCGTTCTTTTCCAGCCGCATGACGTCAATATGTGCCTCCACGTCAGCAATGATGCCGCTTTCGGCATACTCCACCGCCCGGAGCACCGCGTTGCGGATGGCCCGGGCGTCCGAAGAGCCGTGAGCCTTCAGCACCGGCTTGCTGATGCCAAGGAAGGGGGTGCCCCCCACTTCGCCGGGATCCAGCAGCTTTTTCACGTCTTTCAGGCTGTCCCTCACCAGCAGGGCGCCCAGCTTGCCTCGGGTACTGGAGAGGAAGGCCTTCTTCATCTCCCCCATCAGCAGTCTGGCGGTGCCCTCCACGGTTTTCAGCAGGATATTGCCGGAATAGCCGTCCGCCACAATCACGTCGGCGCCGCCCAGCAGGGCGGTATTGGCCTCAATATTGCCGATGAAATTCAGCCGTCCCTCCCGGCCGGCCTCTTCCAGCAGAGCATAGGTTTCATGCCGGAGGGCATCGCCCTTGGAAGGTTCCGCGCCGATGTTCAGCAGTCCCACCCGGGGCTTCTCCACCCCCATGAGCCGCTGGGCGTAAAAATTGCCCAGATAGGCGAATTGCAGCAGGTATTCCGGCGTGCAGTCGGCGTTGGCGCCGCAGTCGCAGAGGATGGCATGCCCCGTGGCCGTGGGAATCACAGGCCCCATGGCCGCCCGGCGGATGCCCCGGATCCGCTTCACCAGCAGCGTGGATCCCGCCAGCAGGGCGCCGGTGGAGCCGGCGGAGATAAAGGCGTCCCCCTCCCCGTTTTTCAGCATGGTCAGCCCCACCGTCAGGGAGGAGTCCTTCTTGCGCTTGAATGCCGTGGCAGGATCATCGCAGATCTCCACCACCTCTTCGGCGTTGACAATCTCCACGCCCTCCGGCAGTGGCTGGGTCAGGCAGGCACGGATGGCCTCTTCCCTTCCCACCAGCACAATGTCCGCGCCGCATTGGGCGTGCGCCTCCAGAGCGCCCTGTACAATTGCCTGGGGCGCATTGTCGCCGCCCATGGCATCCAGAATAATCTTCATGGCAGGTTCCTCCTTTCAGGGGGACAGGCTCCGGCTGACGGCGCCGGAGCATTTTTTCAGTCACTGGTGCGCGGAAGCAGAGGAACTCCGTTTCCGCTGCGGTTTTCCTGCGGCAGATGCCGCTCCGGCTAGTCCGTCAGGCCAGAATGTCCGCCTTCTTCTCCTCCAAAATAGCCAGCGCCCGCTGGGAGATTTCGGCGTTTTTCGCCCGCTTGCCTTTGACGAAATGATCCAGCGGCGGGATGATGCCGAAGTTGATGTTCATGGGCTGGAACTGGGTGACGGACTCGTTGGAAATGTACAGTGCCAGCGCACCGATGGCCATTTCCCGGGGAAAGTCCACCGGCGGCTGCCCCTTCAGGCGGCGGGCGGTTTCCACCCCCGCCAGAAAGCCGCTGGCGGCGGACTCCACATAGCCCTCCACGCCGGTCATCTGTCCGGCAAAGGCGATGCGGGGTTCCTTCTTCAGGCGGTAGTAGCGATCCAGCAGCCGGGGAGAGTCCAGAAACGTGTTGCGGTGCATAACCCCGTACCGCAGGAACTCCGCGTTGTGCAGGGCGGGAATCATGGAAAATACCCGCCGCTGCTCCGGGAATTTCAGATGGGTCTGGAAGCCTACCAGATTGTAGACCGTCCCCTCGGCGTTATCCCGCCGCAGCTGCACCACGGCATAGGGCCATCGTCCCGTCCGGGGATCGTCCAGTCCCCGGGACTTCAGGGGACCGTACAGCAGAGTGTCGTGTCCCCGGCGGGCCATGACCTCCACCGGCATACAGCCCTCGAACACCATATTGTCCTCAAAGCCGTGGACCTCCGCTTCCTGCGCGGCAGTCAACTCCTGCCAGAAGGCGTCGTACTCCTCCCGGTTCATGGGGCAGTTTACATAATCGTCCGTTCCCTTGTCGTACCGGGAACCCATCCACGCGTAGTCCATATCCACGCTGTCGGCGGTCACCAGTGGTGCCGCCGCGTCAAAGAAGTGGAGGTCGCTGTCTGCTCCCAGCAGGGTCTGGAGTTTTTCCGCCAGCGCATCGGAGGTCAGGGGGCCGGAGGCGATGATGACCTCTCCCTCCGGGATCTCCGTCACCTCGCCGGGAATCACCGTGATGTTGGGATGGCTGCGGATCTTTTCCGTCACCATCCGGGCAAACCCGTGGCGATCCACTGCCAGTGCGCCGCCGGCCTCCACCCGGGTGGCGTCGGCGCATTGCAGAATCAGACTGTCCAGCCGCCGCAGTTCCTCCTTCAGAAGTCCCACGGCGTTTTCCAGTCCCGCCCCCCGCAGGGAGTTGGAGCAGCAGAGCTCTGCAAAGTATTCCGTTGTGTGGGCAGGGGTCATCTTCTCCGGCTTCATCTCGTGAAGCGCCACCGAAATTCCCCGCTGCGCCAGCTGCCAGGCGCATTCACTGCCGGCAAGGCCTGCGCCGATGACTGTTACATTCATGTTCCATGTCCTTTATCCCTGCGGAACGCGGTTATTCTCCCGCTTCCGCAGCTTTTTTCACCGTTTTCTTCGCGGTGATTTTCTTTGTGGCCTTTTTGGCCGCCGTTTTGGCAGCAGGCTTGCTCTCAGCGGCTTCCTTGTCTGCCTTGGCCGTCTTTTTTGCCGTCGTCTTTTTGGTGGCAGGCTTCTTTGCGGTATCCCCGCTTTCCGTCTTTTTCACCGTCTTTTTCACGGCGGGCTTCTTTTCCGCGGCCGCCGTCTTCTTTACTGCCGCTTTTTTGGCAGGTGCCTTCTCCTCGGCCGGCGCGTCGCTTTCTCCCGGCGCCTCCTCGGCGTTGGCGGAGGCCTCCGCCGGCTTTCTGGGATAGCCCCGCTTGTCCTCCGGCAGGAAGTTGGCGCATTCCGGGTTGATGCAGTAGGGGCGCTTGTAGCCCTTGCCTGCCCGCTTGAAGAGGGTCTTGCCGCAGAGGGGGCAGTCGTCCTTCACCGGCACGTCCCAGGTCATGAAGTCGCAGGTGGCGCCTCCCGCCGCCCTGCTGTTGGTATGCTCACAGCAGTAATAGGTGTACTGCTTGCCGGACTTCCGGCTGGTGCCGGTGCGCTTGAACAGCCGTCCGCCGCACTTGGGGCACCGCCCCGGCATCTCCACCACCAGCGGCATGGTGAAATTGCACTCCGGGAAGCCGGGGCAGGCCAGGAACCGCCCGAACCGGCCGGACTTCACCACCAGATTCCGTCCGCAGACGGGGCAGATCTCCTCCGACACCTCGTCAGGCACCTTGATGTGGACGCCCTCCAGATCCTTCTCCGCCTTTTTGAGATTCTCCTCAAAATCGCCGTAGAAGTCCCGGAGCACGGATTTCCAGTTCACCGTGCCCTCTTCCACGTCGTCCAGCTTCTTTTCCATGTTGGCGGTGAATTTCAGGTCGGCCACGTCGCTGAACCTGTCCTCCATCAGCTGGGTCACCACCCGTCCCAGATTGGTGATGCGGAGGTACTTGCCCTCCTTCATCACATACTCCCGATCCAGAATGGTGGACACCGTGGGGGCGTAGGTGGAGGGGCGGCCGATGCCCTGCTCCTCCATGGCGCGGATCAGCGTGGCGTCGGTATAATGAGCCGGAGGCTGGGTAAAGTGCTGATCCCGGCTGAATTCCCGGAACGTCAGTACCTCCCCCTTCGTCAGAGGCGGCAGCGTCGGCTCCTTTTCCTCCTTGTCGTCGTCCCTGCCCTCCTCATACACGGCGGTATAGCCGGAAAATTTCAGGCTTGAGGAACTGGTGCGGAAGCTGTGCCCTGCGGCGTCAATCTCCACGGACACGCTGTCGTATACGGCGTTGGCCATCTGGCAGGCCACAAAGCGGCTCCACACCAGCTTGTACAGGCGATACTGCTCCCCGGTCAGGCTCTTTTTCAAATCCTCCGGCGTCCAGTTCACGTTGCTGGGGCGGATGGCCTCGTGGGCGTCCTGGGCGTTGGCCTTGGCCTTGTAGTGGTTGGCACCCCTGGCGGGATAATACTGCTGGCCGTAGCGCCCCACAATAAAGTTCTTCGCCGCGGCAATGGCCTCCTCGCTGATGCGGAGGGAGTCGGTACGCATATAGGTAATCAGACCCACGGTGCCCTCTCCCTCAATGTCCACGCCCTCGTAGAGCTGCTGAGCAATGGCCATGGTGCGGCGGGGGGTCATGTTCAGCTTCCGGGAGGCCTCCTGCTGCATGGTGGAGGTGGTAAAGGGCGGGGAGGGGGAACGGTTCTTGTCCGTCCGCTTCACGGATTTCACGGTGAAGGCGGCGTTTTTCGTCTCCTCCACCACGGCTTCCACCTCAGCGGCGGACTTCAGTTCCGCCTTTTTGCCGTTTTTCCCGTGATAGCGGGCGGAAAACGGCAGTTTTTTCACGTCGTTGCCGGTAAGCCCGGCGTCCAGCGTCCAGTATTCCTCCGGCTGGAAGTTCTCAATCTCCCGGTCACGGTCGTCCACCATCCGGGTGGCCACGGACTGGACACGGCCTGCGGACAGCCCCCGCTTGATTTTCTTCCACAGCAGGGGGCTCAGCTGATAGCCCACCAGCCGGTCAAGGATTCTCCGGGCCTGCTGGGCATCCACCAGATTCTGGTCGATGTCCCGGGGATTCTGGATGCTCTGGCGCACCACGTTCTTGGTGATTTCGTTGAAGGTGACCCGCTTTGTCTTGTTGTCCGGCAGATTCAGCAGACTCTTCAGGTGCCAGCTGATGGCCTCGCCCTCCCGGTCCGGGTCGGTTGCCAGATACACGGTGTCCGCCGCCTTGGCGGACTTCTTCAGGTCGGAAATGATGGCCTCCTTGCCCTTGATGGGCTTGTAGACCGGTTCAAAGTCGTTGTCCACATCCACACTGAGGCTGCTTTTCTGCAAATCCCGCAGGTGACCCATGCAGGCCTTGACCTCATAGTCCTTCCCCAGATACTTTCCGATGGTTTTGGCCTTCGCCGGGGATTCCACGATGACCAGACTGTGTTTTGCCATAGATACCTCCGGCGGCTGTAAATACCCAGCCGCATTTTATTCCAACAGTGCCCCGGAGGGCTTTATTCCGTCACGGTGACAGCCCGGGTATAGCGTTTGCCCGGATGCTGAACCGCGTATTGGTCGATTTCAAGAACCGTCAGTGCCGACAGTACCCGGCGGGTGGGAATCCCCGCCAGCTCCGTCAGATCGTCCACCTGCATCGGCTCCGTATCGGACAGCAGCTTCAGAAGGGCGATCTGATCGTCCGTCAGTTCCACGTCCCCATGGGACAGGCTGAGGGTCGGCGCCGCCGGCTTCGGCTCCGGCACCGTCCGTGCCTGATAGCCCAGAATTTCCGGCTCCTGCCGCGCCTCTTTCAAATCCAGCAGGAAGCGTCCCTCATACTCCCGCAGGATGTCGGACGCGTCCGTCACCAGCCCTGCGCCGTCCCGGACAAGGCGGTTGCAGCCCACGCTGGCAGGGGCGTCAATAGGGCCGGGCACCGCGAAAACGTCCCGTCCCTGCTCCAGTGCCGTGGCGGCGGTAATCAGGGCGCCGCTTTTCTCCGGCGCCTCCACCACCAGCACCGCCAGTGACAGCCCGGAGAGAATCCGGTTCCGCACCGGGAAGTGTCCGGAGGCCGGCTCCGTCCCCGGCGGGTATTCGGAAAACAGCACCCCGGCGGCCGATACATCCTCATACAGGTAGCGGCTCTCATAGGGGTAATGGACGTCCAGCCCGTTGCCCACCACGCCCACGACGGTTCCCCCCGCCCGGAGGGCGCCCCGTGCCGCAGCGGCGTCAATGCCCCTGGCCAGTCCGCTTACCACCACGGCGCCGCCGGAGGCAAGGCCGTAGCCCAGCTTTTCCCCGCAGGCCACGCCGTAGGGCGTGCAGTCCCGGGTGCCTACCGCCGCCACGCTGAGGCAGTCATCCAGCAGAGGCAGCCGCCCTTTATAGTAAAGCAGCGCCGGCGGGTCGTAAATGTTCTTCAGCCGCCCGGGATAGGCGGCGTCGGAAAGGGTCAGCAGCCGGATGTCCAGCCGCTGACACTCTGCAAGGATGCGGTCTGCCGCCGTCAGGTCGTGGTTTTCCAGCAGCCTCAGCTGACCGGGATCCGCCCCCTCCGTCAGCCGCAGTTCCTCAGGCTCCGCATAGAAAATGCGCTCCGGATCGCCGAAGCGGTGCAGCAGTGCCAGCCGGGTCTGATTCCGCAGCCCCTTCAGTTCCGACAGCCACACCCAGTATTTCAGCATATCCCGCGCCTCCTCATTCAGTCGTTCCGGGCGGCCTCCCACAGCAGCACCGTGGCTGCCGCCGCCGCATTCAGGGATTCGCAGTGTTCGCTCATGGGAATCTTCACGGTGCGGTCGCAGAGGGTCAGCATCTGCGCCGTCAGTCCCCTGCCCTCACTGCCGATGGCAATGGCGCAGCGGCTGTAATCCGCCGCCCGGGCGTCCAGCGTATCGCTGCGCAGTGCCGCGCCGTAAAGGGGGATGCCGCTTTTTTTCAGAAGTACAGACAGTTCCTCCGCCGTCGCCGTCCATACCGGGCAGCGGAACACCGCCCCCATGGTGGCGCGAAGGGTTTTAGGATTGTAGAGATCCGCGCAGCCGTTGACCAGAAACATCCCGTCGGCATGGAAGGCGTCCGCCGTGCGGAGGATGGTGCCCACATTGCCGGGATCCTGCACGGTGTCCAGCACCACATAGCGGCGTCCCGTCAGGATTTCCGGCAGGGGCGCGGGGCGCATGGCGCAGACAAACAGGGTGCCCTGAGGTGTTTCCATGGGGGAAAGGGAGCGCATCACGTCCCCGGGAACCTCCGCCTGACGCACACCTGAAGGCAGTTCCGGCAGTTCCGTCCCCTCCGTGGTCACCACGGTGCGAAGTTCCGCCCCCCACAGCAGCGCTTCTCCCAGCAGCTTGGGGCTGTCGCACAGGAACTCCCCCTGCCTGCGGCGGTAGGACGCGGAAGACACCAGCTTCCGGATGTGGGTGCACAGCGGGTTCTGTCTGCTGGTAATCCGCTCCATGGCTGACGGCTCCTTCCCTGTCCCGTTTTTCCGGGGGTTTTTCCGGCAGCCCGCCGCCGGAAAAGCCTGTCCGGAATTTGACATTCTTTAATATATAGTATATCCGGCTTTTTTTCAAGGAAATTCTTTCGCAGATTTTCGGCAGGCAGAGGCTTCTGTCAAAGAAGAGTTATGGCATGGGCGGGACTGCCCCGCCAAAACCGTGGCCGCCTGCATTCATGAATCTCCGTGTTCCCTGCCCCAAATCGGAACCCCGCGCCCTTTCGAATGTAGGGGGGAGACTTCGATAAAACGGAATTTTTTCCTAATGGTAAGGAAGGGTGTGCGCGGGACTGCGCCCGCAGGCGTGTTTCGGAGCGCAACCGCCGCAAAGCGGCGGCACTTGGCGCGGAGATAACCCAAGAGGGGTGTCCTGCGCTATTAAAATCTATAGTTTTCAGAACTTTGATGAAGTTCTGAA
The DNA here is from genome assembly GCA_934636905.1 of uncultured Dysosmobacter sp. Lineage (GTDB taxonomy): Bacteria > Bacillota > Clostridia > Oscillospirales > Oscillospiraceae > Oscillibacter. Next base: position 39,973 of record CAKUBJ010000007.1, read on the forward strand.
AACAGTCTCAGCGTGTTGAAAAATCTTTTTCAACACGCTGAACCCCGCGCCCTTTCGGGCGCGGGGTCATGGACAGGATACTCAGCAGCCGCAGCCGTTGTTGCAGCCACAGCCGCCGTTATTGCAGCCGCAGCCGCCCCAACCGCTGCCGCAGCAGCACCAGATGATAATCAGCAGGATGATGATCCAGCAGCAGTTTCCGCCGCCACCGCAGCCATTATTACAACACATATCGGATCCTCCTATGAGATTGAGATGTAGACCGTTCGTGCGGCCTCAATCCATAGTATGCGGCATGGTTGTGATGGTGCATATTTTTACAGGCGCCCGGTGGTGACCATCCCGGCGGCCTGCTTCCATTCCCGGGCGGTAAACACATCCAGATCCATCAGGGTGTCCCCCAGTGTCTCCTCTCCGCCGGGCAGCCAGGCGGAAAGGGCATAATAGGAGATGTACACCAGCTGCGCCCGGAGGAAGGTTCCACCCTGCAGGGCGGCAATCTCGCTGCCCGTCAGCACACCGGCGGCAGCGGCGCGAATCAGTGTAGTGGAAAGATCCGTATTGGCCGCAGAACTGTAGCCCATGGCCCGGAGGATAAACTCCGTATACTGATAGGCATTGACGGCCCCCGCCGGCCGGAAGCTGTTGGCGGTATAGCCGTTGGTATAGCCCTTTTCCCAGGCGTAGCCCACATAGCGCTCCGCCTGAGAGCCGGGCTGGATGTCCTGAAACGGCGTGGTTCCCGACCACGCCAGCGCCTGTTCCTCTTCTCCCAGCACCCGGATGAACATAATCAGCGCCTGAAGCCGGGTCGGTGCCGCCTCCAGATCAAAGCCCTCCCCATAGCCGGTGAAGGTGCCCTTGAACAGGTGCAGCGTTTTCAGAGCGGAGGCCATGGCATTGTAATCCGGCTTGTCGGAAAATTCCAGAGCATACGACCCCTGATAATCCACCACCGCCGTGGCGGAGGTCACTGCAAAGGCGGCGGACGTATCCTCCGCCGCAATATAGCGGTGGTTGGCAGTCAGCGCCGACCCGCTGGGGACAACGCTTCCGGCGGTGGCATCCACCACCGCTCCTCCTTCATAGGTCACCCGGGCACTTCCCGCCAGAAGCAGCACGCTCGTTCCGGTGACGCCCCGCAGCACGTCCCCTTCCTTCAGGCGGGTTTCCTGCCACACGGCAGCGGAAGATGCCGCCGTGCCGTTTTCCAACCGTCCCCGCAGTGCCTCATCCGAATCGTCCAGCGCCTCGTCCACCTGCCGATCCACGGTCTTGGTAAAGGTACCGGTGAGGTAGGACAGGGAGGCCAGGGGGTCACCGGCGTCTCCTGTGGCCAGTACCCAGACCGCCGCTGCCAGAAGTATCGCCAGCGGCAGGCACAGCACCGCTTTTTTCATCGGCGTCTTCATCCCCGGTTGGCAATGCGGTAACTCAGCGCCAGCAGGCTGTCCGCAAAGTGGATATTCTCGAACTGAACCTCCGGGTCACTGCTGGACAGCTCCACATTGGTGAAGTTCCAGAAGCCCTTGATTCCCAGAGCAATCAGGCGGTTGGCCGTGCTCTGGGCCACGGACTGGGGAATGGTCAGCACCACCACGTCCACGGGATGGCGCTTGATATAGTTCTCCAGATCGTCGGTGGAGTAGACCGGCACGCCGTTGATGGCGGTGTCAATCACAGCCGGCGACACGTCAAAGGAAGCGTCCACGGAAAAGCCGGCGCTTTCAAAGGGGAAGTTGTTGAGGATGGCGCGCCCCAGATTGCCTACGCCCACAATAATCAGGTGATTATCATTATCAACGCCCAGAATATGGCCGATTTCGGCTCTGAGTTCTTCCACATTATAACCGTAGCCCTGCTGTCCGAATTCACCGAAGCAGCTGAAATCCTGACGGATCTGCGAAGCGGTGATGTTCATTTCCTGTCCCAGCGCGTGAGAGGACGTGCGGACAATGCCTCTGGCGCGAAGATCGGTCAGCTGGCGATAGTACCGGGGCAGGCGGCGAATTACGGCATCTGAGATATTTCCTTTTTTCATTAGGCCCTCCTGCGATTTTGTTCTTTACCTATTTTAGAATAAAATGCCCTTCTTGTCAAATCCTTCAATACGAAATCTTTTGTACAGATTTTTCCCGGCACAGAATCGAAAAATGTGGTATACTGTGGTAGATTGCAGAACCGTATCCACGGAAAGGAGTTTTACCTTGGACAAGATCTATGACCTCATCATTTTAGGCGCAGGCCCCGCCGGGCTTTCCGCCGCCATTTATGCCGGGCGCAGCCGTCTGGACACCCTGCTGCTGGAGCAGGGACAGGACGGCGGCCAGATTGCCCTCACAGACCGGATTGACAACTATCCCGGCCAGCTGGAGGGGGATTCCGGCGCCAGCCTCATTGCCCGGATGGCGTCACAGGCGGAAAAGGCCGGCGTCCGGCGGCTGCGGGACACCGTCCGCTCCGTGGAGCTGGACGGCGCCGTAAAAAAGCTGACAGGGCGGAACGGGGACTATCTGGCCAGAGCCGTGATTCTGGCCTGCGGCGCCGCTCCCCGCCCCATCGGCTGCAAAAACGAGGAGGACTACGTCGGCCGGGGTATCTCCTTCTGCGCCACCTGCGACGCCCCGTTTTTCCGGGGGCTGGAGGTCTATGTGGCCGGCGGCGGGAACGCCGCCGTGACGGAGGCGCTGTATCTTGCCGGCTTTGCCCGCAGTGTAACCCTCATCTATCCCGGAGAGCGTCTCAGCGCGCCGAAAGCCCTGCTGGAGCAGGCGTCCCGGGAGCCAAAGCTGCGGCTTCTGCCTCACTCCGTTGTGGAGGAGGCCGGCGGCGAGGGTCACGAGGTGCTGGATCGTCTGGTCATCAGGGACGTGCAGACCGGCCGCCTGACGGAACTGCGGGCGGATCCGGCGGACGGCCTGCTGGGGCTGTTCGGCTTTCTGGGCTTCCGGCCCGGCACCCGGCTTTTTGAAGGGCAGCTGACCATGGAGGGCGGCTATCTCGTTACGGATGAGGAGATGCGCACCAGCCTCCCCGGCGTGTTTGCCGCCGGGGATCTGCGGAAAAAGAGCCTGCGGCAGGTGGTCACCGCCGCAGCGGACGGTGCCATTGCCGCCGTGCAGGCAGAGCGTTTCCTCCGCGGCAGGGGCTGAGTACCCCCCACCATCTCCGCTCCCGTTTCCGGGATGAATCCGGGCTGGGGTATTCCCCTGTTTCCGGTGCAGGCCGCAGGCTGCGGAAGTAAAATCTTCTATGCATTAAAAATTTGTTAATAATTTCTTCATTCTTTTTTTCATTCTCCCGCTATAATCAGGGTACAGCATCTCTGCAAGATGTTGTACATGACGGCACTTCCCCTCGCCCCTCCGGGGCAACCGGGGAAGATGCCGCATTGACGGACAGGGACTGGCATACCCCTCTGTCCGTCGGCAGTATTCAATGATTCGGAGGATGTCTGATGGAGAAGTTCACACGGACGCCCCTGCGGTGGAGCAGCCTGAAGCTGCTGCTGTTCTGGCCCATCTTCTTTCTGATTTTTACATATGCGGAGCACGACTTCCCGGCGGCCTATTACTTCCCCATGCACTGCCGGCTGGATGATCTGATTCCCTTCTGCGAATGGTTCGTCATCCCCTATGTGGTCTGGTTTCCCTTTGTAGGCGGTATGGCGGCCTTCCTGCTGCTGCGGGATCCCCCCGCCTACCGGCGTATGATGCGCTTCATCATTCTCACCTACTCCGCGGCGCTGCTGGTTTTCTTCCTGTTCCCCACCTGCCAGCAGCTGCGGCCGGTGCTGTTTCTCCGGGGCAATCCCCTGATCCGGATGACTGCCGCCATTTACGCCAACGACACCAACACCAACGTCTGCCCCTCCATCCACGTCATCGGCTCCTTGGCCGTCTGGCTGGCTGCCCGGGACACCCGGCAAATCCCCGCCTTTCTGCGGCGGGTGGTGATCCCTGCCATGGCCGTTCTCATCAGCGTTTCCACCGTATTCCTGAAGCAGCACTCCGCGCTGGACGTGCTGGCGGCGGCAGCGGTCTGCGGCGCCGCCTTTCCGCTGGTGTACCGCGCTCCGGTACGGCGGAGCGTTTCCGTAAGGCTCTCCCCGGCAGGCAGCCGGCGGTACTCCCAATTCTGATATAAATAGGCCGCCGGTCTGCGCTGATGGCAGGCCGGCAGTTTTTATCAGCGAGAAACGCACCGGCGAAAGCCGGTGCGTTTCCCTTTAGAAAGAAAGTAAGGAGAGATTCAGGTTTTGGATTAGCCGATGCCGCCCCAGGCAGCGCCGAAGATCAGCGCCAGAACGGAGAGGATGCAGTAGCCGTACTTGCCCAGAGGATAGAACCAGTTGCCGATGGGCTTCTTGATGCCGTAGGACACAGCCTCGATGGCGGTTTCCTTCTTGAGCACCCAGAAGAACATGACGCCGGCAAGGAACGCGCCCAGCGGGCAGATGTAGATGGAAACCACGTCCATCCACTGAGAGGTCCAGGGCTGGATGCACAGAGCCACGATGCAGCCCACCACGCCGATGATGGCAACGGCAGGGACGCGCTTGAGATGGAACTCCTCCTGCAGGAAGGCCACGGGAGCCTCGTACAGGTTCACGATGGAGCTGACGCCTGCAAACAGGACGCAGACGAAGAAGATAACACCCACAATCCGTCCGCCGACCATGCCGTTGAGCACGTTGACCAGATAGACGAACATCAGGCCGGGGCCGCCATCGGAAGGCTCCACGCCGCCTACCGCCATGGCGGGCAGGATGACGAAGGCCGCCAGCAGAGCCGCGATGGTGTCAAACACCGCCACGTTCCGGGCAGAGGAGGGAATGTCCTCGTCACGGCTGAGGTAGGAGCCGTAAATCACAGAGCCGTTGCCGGCCACGGACAGGGAGAAGAACGCCTGACCGAAAGCATAGACCCAGACCTTGATGTCCAGCAGGCCGGCGGGGTTCACGGTGAAGATGTACTTGTAGCCTTCGCCGGAGCCGGGCAGGAAAGCGATGTAAACGCCCAGAATCAGGAACAGGCCGAACAGCAGGGGCATCATAATCTTGTTGGCCTTTTCAATGCCGCCGCCGATGCCGAAGCCCATGATGGCCAGGGAAATCACCAGACCCACAATCAGCCACACGCCGTTGCCGATGCCGAAGATGCCGTTGCTGAACATCATGCTCAGCGCCTCGCCCAGGGTCTTTGCCTCAGGAGCCGTGGCGCCGAAAGCGCCGCCGATGTTGCCCATATCGGTGCCCAGTGCGTACAGGCTGCCGGAAATGCTCATCCAGCAGTACTTGAAAATCCAGCTCATAACCACGGTGTAGCCGATGGCCAGCATCATGGAGCCGATGATGGGGATGGCGCCGATGGCGCGTCCGATATGCTTCTTGCCGGTACGCTCTTCGGTGCACTTGCCGAAGGCGTCCACGGGGCCGGCCGCCGCCCAGCGGCCCAGCGCAAATTCCTCCATAACGCCGGAGGATCCGATAAGAACCACGAAAATGAAATAGGGAATCAGGAAAGTCATGCCGCCGTAGGTAGACACCATGATGGGGAAGCGCCAGATGTTGCCCATGCCGACGGCGGAACCGATGCAGGCCAGAATAAAGCCCCAGCGGGAATTAAAGCCGTCGCGCTTTTCCAGAGTGTTGGTGTTCTTTGACATAGTTGCCCTCCATAAAGACACAGATTTGAGTGTTGCTTGGATTCGACTGCCCTTTCTGCTTTCCCTCCGGCAGCAGCCTCACACCGGCTGCCTGTCGGGGGGAACACACAAAGGCGTCCGGGCGCGGTTGTGCGGACAGCGGATTGCCGCCGCACCGTTTTCTTATGACGCCCCGGCGCAGTCCCCATGGAACTGCCGCCGGGGACGCCGGGCATCCCGGGAATTCCCGGAGATGCGTAAGAACATTGCTGGAAATCAGGTTATGCGCTCTCTATTCAGTTGCAGGGTTTCCGATTCTTGATTTTCCTGCCTTTCTTACTTCTCCTCGTTGGCGTAAGGCTCCAGGAAGGCGTGGAAGTGACGCATGGGCAGGTTGTGACCCCAGACGATCCGCATGTTGGGGATGTTCTCCCGATCCTCATACAGAGCCTTGACGGCGGCGATGACATAGTCCAGATGCTCGCGGGTCAGGCGGCTGCGGTCGATGGCGAAACGCACCACGTTGCAGACCTCGGCCTGCTGCTCGGGCGTCTTCAGGTCATACTCCATGGAGTAGTCACCCAGTTCGGAGACGCGGATGCCGTAGCGGCGGATCAGTTCCAGAGAGAAGCCCTCACCGGCAAAGGTGTCATGGCCGCGCTTGCCGTCGAAGAACTCGTCCATATTGATGTACACGGCGTGGCCGCCGGCGGGGAGCACGACGCCCTTGACGCCTGCGTCATAGAAGCCCTCGGCCAGATAGTTGCACTGCGCCACGCGCTCGTTCATGTAGTTGAAGTCGCAGGACTCATACAGGCCGCAGGCCAGCGCCATGATGTCACGGCCGCTCATGCCGCCGTAGGAGTCGTTGCCGTAGCAGGAGATCTGCTTGACCTTCAGCAGAACGCCCACGTCGGTCTTGACGGTGCCGTCCTCGTTGAAGTCGGAGAAGTTCTTCCAGAACAGACCCTTGTCGCGGAAGGCCAGCATACCGCCCATGTTGGCGTGGCCGTCCTTCTTGGCGGACATGGTGAAGGCGTCGCAGTAAGAGAACATCTCGGTGGCGATCTCGGCGATGGACTTGTCGGCGTAGCCGTCCTCGTTCATCTTGATGAAGTAGGCGTTCTCAGCCCAGCGGGCGGTATCGAACACCAGAGGAATGTTGTACTTGTGCGCCACGCGGTTGATCTCCCGCAGGTTCTCCATGGACACGGCCTGACCGCAGACGGGGTTGTTGGTGATGCAGGTAAAGATCAGGGGCACGTTCTCGGGGCCGACGCCCTGAATCAGCTGCTCCAGCTTCTCGATGTCCATGTTGCCCTTGAAGGGGTTCTTGGCGTAGCGGCCGCCCTCGGGAACTTCCCACAGCAGCTGCTTGTTGTACAGGTTCCGGGGGATGGAGCCCATCTGCTTGATGTTGCCCTCGGTGGTGTCGAAGTGACCGTTGGAGGGGATGGTGAACTTCTTGCCGGGATAGCGTTTTGCAAGGATGTTCCGCACGATCTCCATCAGGACGGACTCGGCGGCACGGCCCTGCTGAATGATAAAGGCGTTGGGGCGCTCCATCTGTGCGGCACCGCCGTTGAAGAGGCCGCCCTCATACTCGCAGAGGTAAACCTCGTCCATCATCTTTTCCACGTCGCGGCAGTCAGTGCGCACCAGGTCGATGATCTTCTTCCAGTTCTTCTCGCCGCCGCGCTCGAAAATGTCGCGGAAGGTGTCCAGCAGGACATAGTAGCCGGTGTTGCGGCCGTAAGCCTCGTCGCCCAGGAACAGGGTGGCCCACTGCTGGTTGGTCATGGCGGTGGTGCCGGAGTCGGAGAGCATATCCACGGTCAGCATGCCGGAGGGGAATGCAAATTCATTGTAGTGAGTGGCCTTCAGGGCACGCTCACGCTGTTCAACGGTGACCTCGGGGATGTCGCGGACTGCGAAAGTGAAGTGATGAGGGGCGGGAACGTTCAAAGGATACTGAGTGCTCATAATACTTTTACCTCCATAATTTGGCGTTGAACGCCTGTTTTTTTGGAGATACCCCGGTCGTCGAAGGGCAGGCTTCCCATTTCCTGCTCTGCGCCTGGCGGACAGTATCTATTCACTTGGCTGCCGGTTTTCTGCTTTGTATCCGGGAACTGCGGGAGTTACTTTGCGGCGATGACCTCGATCTCCACCAGAGCGTCCTTGGGCAGACGGGCAACTTCCACCGCGCTGCGGGAAGGATACTGCCCCTCGGTAAAGAAGGTGGCGTACACTTCGTTCATGGCGCCGAAGTTGTTCATGTCGCTGAGGAACACCGTGGTCTTGAGAACTTGATCCATGGTGACGCCGGCCTCTTCCAGGACGGCCTTCACATTGGTCAGGGACTGGCGGGTCTGTGCCTGAATCCCCTCGGGGAACGCGCCGGTGGCGGGGTCGATGGGAAGCTGGCCGGAAGTAATGATCAGGCCGTTGACCTCCGTCGCCTGAGAGTAGGGGCCGATGGCGGCAGGCGCCTTCGCTGTGCTGACGATGGTTTTCACTTCATCACATTCCTTTCGCTTGAAGTGAGATAATTTTATCATCATAAAAAAATGTTGTCAACAGAATTAATGTAATTTTAACACATAATTGTAAAGTTAGCCAAGCGCTTTGTGCAACTTGCACTGTATTATCTTTGCATTCATGTTATGGTTGAAAAAATATTATCATTCTCATCCTTTGGGGTTTGACAAATTTTTCATAATCTTTATAATGGAATCAGTCCCTGAAGGACAGCCGCTGCGGCGGCACAAAACAAAAATGAGGTGAACTCCATGCCGGCAGTCCCCAATCCCCTCCTGCAGCAGTATATGAAGCTGACGGAGTTCTTAGGCATCGCCCTTGGCCCGGATTACGAGGTTGCTCTCCACGATCTGACCAACCGTGACCGTTCCATCATCGCCATTGCCAACAATCACATCAGCGGCCGGGAAATCGGCGCCCCCCTGACCAACATGGCGCTGGGAATCCTGCGTGACCGCAGCTACGAGCACTCCGACTACTGCCTGCAGTACCACGGCGTTTCCGTCAACGGCAAGGATCTGCGCTCCAACACCTTCTTCATCAAGCAGGACGGCCGTCTCATCGGGATGCTGTGCATCAATTTTGACGACAGCCGCTACCGGGAGCTGAGCGACCGGGTCCTCAGTCTTTGCCATCCTGATCTGTTCCTGGCCAACGTGCTGCCCAAGCCCGGTGTCCCCGAGGCGGCGGAGGATCACCCCGCCCCGGAAAAATTCCGCAACTCCTCCGACGCGGTGACGGTGGATGCCGTCAACCGGGAACTGGACCGCATGGGGGTTGTGGCGGAGCGGCTGACTCCCGAGGAGCGCCTGAAGGTCATTGCGGCACTGGAAGCCAGCGGCACCTTCCTGCTGAAGGGAGCGGTCAAAAGCGCCGCCGTCAGCCTGCACTGCTCTCAGGCCAGCATCTACCGCTATCTGTCGCAGGTGAAAAAGCAGGAGGGCGGGACGGCATAGTCCGCGCCGCCGGGAGCAGAAGTCTCTCTGCCCTCCCCGCATATCATGCGGGCGCCGCCCGCGTAAGGAGGCCACGCATATGCTTCGGGAATACCTTCGCAGAATCGGATTGCTGCTGGCCGGTCTGGCAGTCAGCGCCGTGGGCATCACCCTGATGCTGCAGGCCAATATCGGTCTGGAGCCGTGGAGTGTCCTCCAGCAGGGGATGTCCAAAACCTTCGGCATCACTTACGGCACTGCCGCCAGCATTGTAGGCGCGGCGGTGATTGCCATTGCCTTTTTCTGCGGCGAGAGTTTCGGCATCGGTACACTGGCAAACATTTTCGTCTGTCCGCTGTTTATTGACGCTCTGCTGTACCTGAACTGGATTCCCCTCTTTGAAGGGCTTGCCGCCGGTCTGGCCGCTCTGCTGGCGGGCATGGAACTGCTGGCACTGGGCACCTGGATGTATATGAAAAGTGCGCTGGGTTCCGGCCCCAGAGACGCCCTGATGGTGGTGCTGGCCCGGAAGGCCCACCGGTCTGTGGGGGTCTGCCGGGCGGCGGTGGAAGTGGTCATTGTGCTTATCGGCTGGCGTCTGGGCGGTCAGGTGGGCATCGGCACCGTCATCTCCGCCGTGGGGGTCGGTTCCCTGTTCAACCTGAATTTTGCCCTGCTGCATTTCGCCCCCGCCGGGCTTCATCAGGAGAACCTGCCGGAAACCATCCGGCGGCTCCGGCAGGGCAGCGCCTCTGTCTGAGGCTCTGCGGTTGTAGAAAAACGCCCTCCGTATTGCAAAAATCCCCCTGTGCAGGTATCTGCACAGGGGGATTTTCTCAAGGGTTAACCTGTCTGCTTCCGAAATCGGTGGACGGTGCCGGGTTTGGCGCCGCTTCCCGCCGGATGCATCAGCCCCGGATTTCCTCAAAGACGTCCGTGATTTCCTTTTCCGGCGCGGGGGTGGCCAGAGACACCACCACCAGCACCACGCAGTTCACCAGGAAGGCGGGCAGCAGCTCATAGATGGACCAGGCGCCGCCCATGGGGGCAATCAGGTACTTCCAGACGAAGACCATGATGCCGCCGGCGGCCATGCCGGCCAGTGCGCCCCACTTGTTGGCCCGCTTCCAAAACAGGGCAAACAGCACCACCGGGCCGAAAGCCGCGCCGAAGCCGGCCCATGCAAAGGACACCACCCGGAATACGGAACTGTTGGGATCCCATGCCAGGAACATTCCGATAACGGCAATGGCAACTACGGTAAACCGCGCCACATACATGGCGGCTTTTTCGCTGAGTTTCATGCCGAAGAAGCCCTGCATCAGGTCCTGAGAGACGCTGGAAGCCGCCGCCAGCAGCTGGGAATCCGCCGTGGACATGGTAGCCGCCAGAATGCCGGAGAGGATGATGCCTGCCATGATGGCCAGAAAAACACCATGCCGGCTCATGAGGTCAGAGAGTTTGATGATGATGGTTTCGGCATCGGCGCTGGTGGTGAGGAAGGGAATCTTCCCTGCCGCAGACACGCTGTAGCCGATAATGCCGATGAACACGGCAATGGACATGGAAATCACAACCCAGATGGTGGCGATGCGGCGGGAATCGTTGAGTTTCTCCTCCTCCTCAATGGCCATGAAGCGCAGGAGAATGTGGGGCATTCCGAAATAGCCCAGCCCCCATGCCAGCGTGGAGACAATGCTCAGTCCGCCGAAGGAAGCAGCCGTGCCGGTGGCAGCGTCATAGCCCTGAGTGAGGTTCAGATAGCCGGGGAGGGCTTTGGCATTGCTGATAACGGCATCCAGCCCGCCAGCCTGATGAATTCCGAAAATCACTACGGCAATCAGGGCAACGGTCATGAAAATGGACTGAATCAGGTCGGTGAAGGACACTGCCATAAAGCCGCCCATCACCGTATAGCCGATGACCACAATGGCGCCGATAATCATGGCGGTGTGGTACTCCACGCCGAAGAGGCTGCTGAACAGGGTGCCGATGGCCTTGAAGCCGGAGGCGGTGTAGGGGACGAAGAACACCAGAATCACCACGGCGGCGATGCAGGAAAGGGTATTCTTTTTATCGCCGAAGCGGCGGGAGAAGAAGTCCGGCACGGTGATGGCGCCGATGTGGGCAGAATACCGCCGCAGACGGCGGGCCACAATCAGCCAGTTCAGGTAGGTGCCGACCGCCAGTCCGATGCAGGTCCAGGTAACCTCCGGCAGGCCGCAGAGGTAAGCCAGCCCCGGCAGACCCATCAGCAGGTAGCTGCTCATGTCGCTGGCCTCGGCGCTCATGGCGGTGACGATGGGGCCCATTTTCCGGCCGCCCAGATAGAAGTCATCGGAACTGCTGCCGCTGCCCTTCTTTCCGTAATAGACGCCGATAAGCAGCATGGCTGCCAGATACAGCACAATGGTAACAATGATAATGATGGATGCACTTCCCATAGGTTCCTTCTCCTTTGCTTCCGCGGCGTGCTTCGCTTTTCCGCCGCTTTCTTTCGATGGAGCCAATCATACCACAAGTTTCACAAGAATGAAATACAGAATCCCGTATAGAATAAATTCTATACGGGATTTAACTATTTTTTAATTTTTTAAGATATATCAATGTTTTTTAACAAGAATATAATATAGAAGAAAAACAGGAAGCAAAAAAATATTTTTCAGGAAGGCGCCCGGAAGCTCTCCAGAAACAGCGGCGTCATCTTGTCCGCATAGGTCACCAGTGAGTAATCCCCGCTGCACAGGCACCAGTCATACAGCTGCGCCCGTTCCCACATGGCAAAGGCCTTCACAATCTCGTCCGGCGTCAGATCCGGCCGGAACTCCCCCCGCTGCGCCCCCTGCCGGACAATCTGCCGCAGCAGCCGGAAGTATACCCGGTTGCGATCCAGCAGATGCTTTTCCCCCCGGGCCAGCAGTTGAGTGGACAGCAGCCGGGTCAGCAGGTCAATGGACACGCTGGACTCAATCATGGCGTACAACTCATGGTTGATGTAGGCCAGTGTTTCGATGGCGTCCGCCTCCGGGTTCAGGGTGGGTTTCAGTTCCTCATACTTCTCGTCGAACACATAGGCAAGGGTGCCCATCAGCGCGTCCTTGCCGTCAAAGTAATGGTAAAAGGAACCTTTGGAGGTGCCGGACTCAAAAACGATGTCCTCCACCGTGGTTTCCTCATACCCCTGCTCATAAAAGAGCTTCCACGCGGCGGAAATAATCCGCCCCTTGGTGTTGCGGCTGTTTTTCTTCGTCATCGGAACCCCTCCCTGTGTGCCTGATGGCAGGATGTCTGACAAATTATAGCACAAAGCGCCCCGGGTCAGCAAGCCGAAAATACGCAGGCCTTAGCCGCACCCGTTCCCTCTCCGTGTCATAGAATAGGCAGATCAGGTAAGGAGGTCGTTCCGTGCCCATGAAAGTCTGCATCCCCGGCGATGCCGCGCTTTATGAAAATTACCGTGCCGCCGTTGCGCAGGCAGGGGGAATTCCCTGCTTCTATACGGCGCCGGAGGACTGTGACTGCCTTCTGCTGCCCGGCGGCGGCGATCTGGATCCCCGGCGCTACGGACAGCCAAACACCGCCAGCCGCAGTTTGGATCCGGCCCGGGACGCGCTGGAGTGGGCGCTGCTGGAACATTTTACCGTCCGGAAAAAGCCGGTTCTGGGGGTCTGCCGGGGGATGCAGTCCGTCAACGTGTTCTTCGGCGGCAATCTGGTGCAGGACTGGCCGGGTCACGACGCCGTGGAGGGAGCGGATCGGCTGCACCCGGTTTCCACGGCTCCTTCCCTCCTGCAGACGCTGTACGGGGCGCGGTGCGTCGTCAACAGCAGCCACCACCAGATTGCCGGGCGGCTGGGCGCAGGGCTGGAAGCCCTGCAATGGGCGGATGACGGGGTGGTGGAGGCCATCCGTCACAAAACCCTGCCGGTATGGGGAGTGCAGTGGCACCCGGAGCGCCTGATAGGCGCAGCCCCCGTTCAGGCAGACGGCCTCCTGCTGTACCGTGCCTTTCTCTCCGCTTTTTCCTGGTAACGGCGCCATCCCTTTTAGCCGGCCGCTTAAGGGAAGATTTCCGTGAAAGCCGCCCTCCGATTTTTGCGAAAAAGCCGGAGCCGGCAAACAAAGCCCGCTCCGGCTTGTCAGGCACCGGTGAAAAGATGCAGCCTCTTTCGTTTTGTGCACGGAAAGGGAGCTTTGGCAGTGGGTGCCGTCAAGATTTATGCGCAAATTTATTTGCAGGCTCCGGCTGAATGAAGTCAGCCGGCAATAGAGGCGTCGTCCAGAGCCGCCTCCAAATGCTTCATGTTCATGTATTTCTTGCTGCCCCACTGAGTACCTGCCACATGGCGCAGCCTCGCACAGACCAGCATCAGGGCGGAATTTCCGTCAGGGAATGTCCCTACCACCCGCGTCCGTCGGCGGATTTCCCGGTTCAGCCGCTCGATCACGTTGTTGGTGCGGATGCGCGTCCAGTGCTCGCTGGGAAAGTCACAATAGGTCAGTGT
>CAKUBJ010000008.1 GCA_934636905.1 uncultured Dysosmobacter sp.
GAGCACACCGTCCTCCAGGCCCGGAATGGCGCTGGTGTCCGTGCCGGTCAGATCCTCCACAGGGGGGATCTCCACGGTGGGAGCGGCGGGGGTGGACTCCGCGGGGGTGCTGTCATTGTTGGAGGAACTGCTGCTGTCGCCGCCGCAGGCGGTGAGGGCCAGCGCCATGGTCAGGGCCAGAATCGCGCTCATCCATCTTCTTCTCATAATTGTCTCCTTCTTGTCCGGTGCATCGGTTTCCCCACCGGCTGGGAATCATGAAAAAAATGAACCGCTTTGTCAAGCGGTTCATGGTTCACACTGAAAACCGACCCTCAAACGGGTCGCTCCCAACAGCCAATGATAGCGCTTCACAAAAAATCTTGTGACAGTCCGGCAGATGTTCTCTGCCGACCCAGCACCCGGACAACAGGCATTGCCCGGACACTTCGGCGGTGGCCCCTTTCCCTTCCCCGGCTGCACTGGCCTTCCGGGAGGTACTGATGGATACCGCGCCTCTATCAAGCGATTCAATTTTGACTGCATGGTAACACCGCTTTCCGGCTCTGTCAACCTCTTTTTTGCATTTTTTCGAAGATTTGAACAGAAAGACGAAAAGCGGCGGCGGAGGGGGTGCCTCCATGGTGGGCTTTGCCAAAAACAGCCAAAAGGACAGCTGAATACGGATATAAGAAAAAACGCCACCTATTCATAAAACAGAATAAGAATTAGCACTTGCATTGATAATGAACGATATACTGTGAGCTACGACGCCAACGGCGGCGGAGCGTTCGGGGGAGATCAGTATTTCAAATCTCCGTATATGGTGCCCGTTTCAGCGGGCAGAACCCACGAAGTGCTTGGATCTTACTGACATGATAACGATTACGCCTGTGTAAAGCTGACGGAAGAGGGCGGTAATTTCCAGGCACCGAGTGGCTGCGTCTTCGTCGGCTGGCTGGATGAAGGTGATCCTGAAGATGAAACTGACGACAGAATTTATCACTTCGGCGATAAGATTGAAAACGTAAACAGGGACATCACCCTGAAGGCCGTATGGGAACCAGCGGCCAAAGTAAAGATCGTGAAAACCACCGAGGGTCTGGATGACCTGAGTATGGAAATGTTAGACTATCACGATCACTTTACCCTGACGGCGGACGGGAAAGAACATGGGCTTATCAACTGGTCTTCTGAAGAATATGAGGCCGATGGCGTAAAAGGTGTACGGTGGATCGGGGAACCGATTCAGAGACTGGCGGATGCCGCCAACTGCACGCTGGAGGAAACCTCTGCTCCGCACATCTCCGGCTATGTCTGGAAAGAAGCGAAATACCGCGTTGAACAGGAAGATGATGAAAACCCAGATCTGACCATGAACAGAATGACCGGTGCCGTTTCCATCCGCCACGAGGTCAATCAGGGAACAACGCCGGACTGGTGCACCGGCAATGACAGCGCGTACCACGTCATTGCCGACGGGGACGCCTCCGTTTCCTATCAGATTGCGGTGGATCTCAGCAAAATGACCCTGACGCCGGCCGGCGCGGCGCAGCTGAACCGGCACCTGCCTGAGGGAAGCGAGAAAGAGTACAAGGCCGGTGATTTCATCTGGAACGTGATGAAGGATGGCGAAGTGCAGCATCATCCGGCTGCACGTCCGCTTCCCCAGCACCTTTGAGAGACTGATACTGTCGGATTTCGGGAATCTCACCTCCGATCATGCATGGTTTACCGTCGTGCGTGTGGAAAATGAGGAGAATGACACCACCGGCCTGAATTGGGTGATCTCTCTGTGTATCCCTGACCGGGGGCTTCTCACGCTGCTGGCTCTGGAGGAGCCTCTTGCGGAAGAAACTCCCGAGGCGGAGACGCCCGGCGATCGGCTGACACTGTCCGGCATTACGCTGGAACTGAAGGACACGCTGGCCAAGAGCGACCGGGTGGATCTCAGAACCGAGATTCGGGCGGATGGCACTCTGTGTCTTGCCACCGGCCGCCTGACGTCTGGCTCCGAAACAGAGCTGGTAGCTGTGAACCTCAGAGGCGGTGATTTTGTCGAACTGCTGCTTACCGGCACCGCTTCCAACCGGGCGTTGATCCACCGGGAGGGCGAAAAGGAAGGGAAAGACAGCAACACCTATTACTACGTCCTCAAAAAGATAGACGCTGAGGACGGCCACGCCCTGAAGGGCGCCAGATTCGGCCTGTATGTGGATGATGAGCAGATTGCCCCGGCAGTTTCCGGCAGCGAGGGCTATGTGCGGTTTGCGCTGGATGAGCGGGACTACAACAAGCTGAGCAAAAACGACGACATCTACGTCACGGAACTGACCGCCCCGGAGGGCTACGTCAAGAGCAGCCGGGAGTACAGCGTCAGCCCGGAGGACTTCGTGAAGAACAATGCCCTCGGCGCCCAGAAGCAGGCTCTGACGGTGGCCAACGCCCGTACCTCCACCCCTGGACTGCTGAATGACGACGACCGCTTTGCTTACGTCCGGGGCTACAAGGACGGCACCGTCCGCCCCTACGGCCTGATTACCCGGGCGGAAACCACCACCATCTTCTTCCGCCTGCTGAAGGATGAGGTGCGGGACAGCAATCTCCTGACTTCCAACGCTTTCACCGACGTGGCAGACAGCTACTGGGCCAACACCGCCATCTCCACCATGGCGGGGCTGGGCATCGTGCAGGGGCGCACCGCCACCACCTTTGACCCCACGGCGCCTATCACCCGTGCCCAGCTTGCCGCCATCTGCGCCCGGTTCGACACCGGAAAGAGCGAGGGCGGCCAGACCTTCACCGACATTCAGAGGCACTGGGCGCAGGATTACATTGAGCGTGCCGCCGAACTGAGCTGGGTTCGCGGCTTTGGAGACGACACCTTCTGCCCCGACGCCTATATCACCCGGGCGCAGGCCATGACCATGATTAACCGGGTACTGAACCGGATTTCCGAGGACGCGGACGACCTGCGGAAGGACATGAACGTCTGGCCGAACTGCAATCCCGGTGACTGGTTCTATCTGGCGGTGCAGGAGGCCACCAACTCCCACGATTACAAGCACAAAGCCGGCAGCTACGAAACCTGGACCGGCATGAACGGCGACCGTGACTGGAGCCGTTACGAAAACTGAATCCCGTATCGAAATGATTCGAAAACCCGGAGGCAGCAAATGCTGCCTCCGGGTTGCTGTTGATAGGTATGTTTTTTACGCAGAAAAGCCCCGCCTGCCGGATTCGTAAAATCCGACAGGCGGGGCAGCTTATAGGAAAGGTTCGCTGTTCCTGCCGCACTCTCCGGGGCGGATTGGAGGGAAGTCCATAATCCGCTGATGTGAAGGCTTTATACAGGAACGGAAGCGCTTAGTAGCACTTTCTGTAGATGGCCTCTTCGCTTTCCAGATCAAAGGGATAGTAAGCGTTGGTCATCAGGCGCTGCTGGTTGGTTTCCACGCTCTGGGGGAAGATCTTGAAGTCGGCCTCGGTGAAGCCGCAGTCCCGCAGAGGACGCAGAGGCAGGATGCGCTGCAGCAGGGCGTTCATCTCGGGGATGGCGTTCTTGACCTCGCAGCCCAGAATCCGGGCCACCAGTTCCTTGAACTTCATGATCTCGCCGTCGGGATTGTGGGCGTCATAGTAGTCCATGATGGCGCCGAAGAGCATATAGTTGCTCTCGCCGTGGGGCACATGGTAGGTGCCGCCCAGAGGGAAGCTCATGCCGTGGACAGGGCCGCAGCCGGCCTTCAGGAAGGCGATGCCGGCGTAGAAGGAGGCGGTGACGAACTCGTCCAGATACTCGAAGCGGGCGTCCTTGCCCTTTTCATCAATCAGCTTGAAGCCCTTGAGGATCATGTCCATGGCCTTCTCGGAGAAGAGTTCGCTGGTCATGGTCTTGCGGTGGGGGCTGAGGAAGGACTCGGTGGCGTGCACCAGCGCGTCGATGGCGGAGCAGGCAAAGGGCTTGTAGGGCAGGGTTTTGATGAGGTCGGGAATCAGGCACACCTTGTTGGGGATGATGTCGTCAGACACCAGACCCAGCTTGGTTTCGCCGCCGGTGAGGACGCCGTCCTTCTCATCCTTGACGATGGCCACGGAGATGTTGGTGCACTCGGAGCCGGTGCCGCAGGTGGTGGGGATGGCGATGACGTCCTTCTCGTGCTGGACGGGGAAGCGCTTGAAATACAGATTATGCACGGTGTCGGGGCGCTTGCAGCCCAGCAGCTTGCAAAGATCCATGATGGCGCCGCCGCCCACGGCGATGACGCGGTCATAGCTGTCGTAGGGGATGGCGTCGTACATGGTCTGGATCATGGCCTCGGAAGGCTCGCCGGCGCCGAACTTCTCCTGAAATACATACTGGCACTTCAGGTTCAGATCTTTCATGAAGGGAGTGTAGATGAACTCGTTGGTCAGCACCACGTCCCGTTCACCCAGCTTGAACTCCTCCGCCATCTGGGCGAAGGTCTGGAACTTGTACACCGTGGGAGCAAAGATAATTTCTCTCTTGTCAGCCATCAGAGAAGCGGAAAATGCATCCATGATTGATTTCTCCTTTTCAATTATTGATTGGCAATCCCGGCAGAGCCTCCGGCTCTGCCGGGGCAGATGTTACTTGCGGGAAACGGCTTTCTTTACGGCGGCCACGATGTTGGCGGCACGGAGGCCGTACTCATCCATCAGGAAGTCCTGAGGGCCAACCTGACCGAACTGATCCTGCACGCCCACAAACTCCTGAATGGTGGGGCAGTTCTTGGCCAGGCAGTTGGCAACCACGCTGCCCAGACCGCAGGTGACGTTGTGGTTCTCGGCGGTGACAATGGCGCCGGTTTCCCTGGCGGCCTTGACGACCAGTTCCTCGTCCAGCGGCTTCCAGGTGAACATATCGATGACCCGGACGGAAATGCCCTCGGCCTGCAGAGCCTCATAGGCCTTCAGGGACTCGTCCACCATGATGCCGGAGGTGATGATGGTGGCGACGTCCTTGTCGCTCTCGTGAAGGACAACGCCCTTGCCGATGGGGAACTGGGAGCCGTCCTCATAGACCTTGACAATGCCCTTGCGGACAAAGCGGGTGTAGGTCACGCCGGAGGTGATGCCGGGCAGCTGGCGGGTGATGCACTCCAGCTGGGCATAGTCGGCGGGATCCAGCACGGTGGTTTCGGGGATGCTCAGATACATGGCGGCATCTTCCAGAGGCATATGGGTGCCGCCGTTGAAAGCGGCCGTGACGCCGGCGTCGGAGCCCAGCACGTGGACGGGCAGCCCGGCATAGGCGGCGGACATATAAATCTGGTCAAAGCAGCGGCGGGAGGAGAAGGTGCCGAAGGAATGGAAGAACACCTTCTTGCCGGTGGCGGCAAGGCCGGCGGCCACACCGGCGGCGTTGCCCTCGGCAATGCCGGCCTCAAAGGCCCGCTCGGGATAATTCTTCCGCAGCATCTTGGTGTTGATGCAGCCCATCAGGTCGCAGTCCACATAGACGATGGACTTGTCCTCCGCCATCATTTCATTCAGCGTCAGAGCCAGCGCGTCACGGCAGGCGCGGGAGTCCTTTTCATGCTTTCCGATTACTTTTACACTCATTGCTGGCACCCTCCTTTAAGCGTTCTTGACGGCTTCCAGAGCCTTCTCGGAAGCGGCGATGGCCTCGGCCCACTGCTCCTCATTAGGCTGAGAGGAGTGGTCGTGCTTGGGTTCGGCAAAGGTTGCGCCCTTGCCCTTGCAGGTATCCAGCACGATGCAGCTGGGGACGCCCTTTTTGGCATAGGCGTTCTGAATGGCATCATAGATGGCCTGCACGTCATGGCCGTCGATCTCCTGGGTGTACAGGCCGAAGGACTCAGCCTTTTTGGCCAGATCGCCATGAGCCAGAATGTCGTCCGTGGGGCCGTCCAGCTGGTAGCCGTTGTTATCGATGAAGTAGATGATGTTGTCCAGCTTGTGGGCATAGGCGAAATGGAAAGCCTCCCAGACCTCGCCCTCATCTGCCTCGCCGTCGCCGATGACGCAGAAGACATGGTTGGTACGCCCGTCGATCTTGTTGCCCAGTGCCGCGCCGGTGGCGGTGGAAGCGCCCTGGCCCAGAGAGCCGGTGGTGAGATCCACGCCGGGAGTCAGCTTCCGGTCGGTATGGCTGGGGAATCTGGTGTGAGGCTGGTTCAGGGTGTAGGCGTCCTCCATGGGATAGAAGCCCATGAGGCCGAAGGTGGCGTAGGCCACGGGGCCGGCATGGCCCTTGCTGAGCACCAGCCAGTCACGATCCTCCCAACGGGGGTTCTTGGGGTCAAATTTCATGACCTCACCGTACAGAACGGCCATCAGATCCGCCAGATCCATCGATCCGCCCACATGGCCGAAGCCGCGGGAGTGGATGACCTTCAGGGTTTCCAGCCGGATTTCAGCCGCCAGTACGTTGCACTTTTTTACATCCATGTAACACGCATCCTTTCCGATTTATTTCATTTTGGGTTGAACAAGAATCCGTTCTGGGGGGTCAGAACAATTACAGCGGACCGATTGCAGGGACTGGAAGTAATCGTTTGCTGAAAATCCCCATAAAAATCGCGCCGCAAAGAGGATCCGCACAGCGCGATAAAACGGTGGGAATGCTGATCCCCATCTATGCGTATTCTACCCCCAAACAGGTGGAACGTCAACAGAAGTTTACGTTTTCACAATAAAAAATACAGCATTTTTTCACTAAAAAAGTTGCAAATTCCGAGGATAAGGAAAGGAAACACAATAAAACCGGCCTTTTGAATAAAAGGCCGGTTTTATTTTTGGACAAAATGCCAATGCCCCTTAGGGCAGCTTCAGGTCGCCGTCCTTCACCCAGCCGGCTTTCCGGCACAGCTGATTGATGAGGGGGCACAGCACGGCGGGAAGAACAAAGGAAATGAGAAGCAGCCCCGCCCAGTGGAAGGCTGTGGGCGTGATGGCGGCGGCGCCGTTGGCCAGCGCGGCTTCACTGGGAGATACCCAGCCTGTCCACACCCCCAGCTGCCCGCACAGTCCGCAGGTGCCCATGCCGGAGTTGATGGCGGCGCCGTTCATCTCCAGCCGGAACAGGCAGGTTGCTATGGGGCCGGTAATGGCGGAGGTGACGATGGGGGCAATCCAGACTCTGGGATTTTTCACGATGTTGGGCATCTGCAGCATGGAGGTGCCCAGCCCCTGACTGACCAGTCCGCCCCAGCCGTTTTCCCGGAAACTCATGACGGCGAAGCCTACCATCTGGGCGCAGCAGCCTGCCACGGCGGCGCCGCCGGCCAGCCCCGTCAGCCCCAGCACGGAGCAGATGGCGGCGGAGGAAATGGGCAGCGTCAGTGCGATGCCCACCAGAACGGATACCAGAATCCCCATCAGGAAGGGCTGAAGTTCCGTGGCCTTCATAATCACCGTGCCGAAGGCGCTGGCAGCGGTGCCGATGGGCGGGGCAATGAGATAGGCGGCGCCTACGCCAATGAGGGTGGTGACGATGGGCGTCACCAGAATGTCAATCTTTGTCTCCTTGCTGACGGCCTTGCCGCACTCCGCCGCAATGATGGCCACAAACAGCACCGCCAGCGGGCCGCCGGCTCCGCCCAGCAGGTTGCAGGCGTAGCCCACTGCCGCCAGAGAGAACAGCACCAGCGGCGGCGCCTGCAGGGCATACCCGATGGCAATGGCCATGGCGGGGCCGCTCATGAAGGAGGTGAGTCCGCCTACGGTGTAGGGCACCTTCTCCGCAATCTGCGCGGTGAGGAACCCGATGTGGAACTGGCTGCCCAGGGTATTGAGGATGGTGCCGATCAGCAGGGAGCAGAACAGCCCCTGCGCCATGGCGCCCAGTGCGTCAATTCCGTATCGTTTGGCGGAAAAGACAATATTTTTCCGTTTGAGAAATGCCGATATTTTTTCCATAAAACACACGCCTTTATCTTTTGATAAGCTGCCGCTGCCCCGTCTGACCGGGAGGCCGGACACCGGGAAAGCAATAGGCAGGACGGGTGTCATGACACCTGTCCTGCCTATCATATACGGGAATTGGGAATCTGTCAACCGTTTTCTGCCGATTCCTCCAGCAAAAAGCCCTGGCTGCGCAGCCGGGATACCACCCGCCGGAAGGCGTCCTCATCCGGGCAGAGAAGCGTGTGGAGGTGGATGCCGTCCGTCAGGCGGGAGAGGGGCATGGCGTCGGCAGACCGGCTGCGGCGGATGAACTGCGCCACGTCATAGCGGCTGGAAAGCTGGAGGGCGCCGGTCAGCTGCCCGTAGAGGGGGTGCTCCACAATGACGTCCGCCACGGTGCAGCCCTGATCCACCATGGTGTTCAGTTCCTCTTCCATATCCTCGGGGCTGTGGCGGACGGCCACCCGCCGGGTCAGCCCCTGACCGGGCTTCTGGAAGCAGTAGCCCCGGGGCGTGGCGAGAATTTCTTCGCCGCCGGCCCGCAGCAGGGCAATGTCCCCCACGATGATCTGGCGGCTGACGGCCAGCTGTCCCGCCAGCGCCGAAGCGCTGATGGGCTGCGCGGCCTCCCGCAGGAGTTTCAGAATGGTTTTGCGGCGTTCCTCTGCGTGCATGGAGATTCCCCCTGTTTTCGTTGATTCTGAAAAAGTATGCTGCGGAGCCGGTTACAGATTGAAGCGGCGGCGGGCCTCCTCCCGGAGGGCAGGCACCCGGCGGACGATCCGCAAAGGGATAATCAGCCCCACGCAGACGGCCAGCACCACCAGCGACCAGCCCGGCTGCCACGCGTTCCGGAAGTACCGGTCGATACAGAACTCAATGCCCAGAGTCAGCAGTCCTGCGGCGGCGATGCACATGGACATGGAGGAGAGGATGGAACGGCGGCCGCCCCGGAGCAGAAAACTCAGCAGGAACACAAGAACGCCTGCCCAGCCGATGATGGGCAGCGCCAGTCCCCGGAACCATGCGCTTCCGTTCAGGTCAATGGAAATCAGCCATACATAGACCCCTACGGCGGCCACGTCTGCGGTGAGGCGGAAGAATACCGGCAGCCGCCGTAGCAGCATGGGCAGGGCAAACCAGACCCACAGCATCACCGCCGCGCCGATGACATACAGGGACCACGGCCGCTCCGTAGGCAGAAACAGATTCAGCAGCCCGCAGCAAAGAGCCACGGACACCAGCATGGATGTCAGCAGGATAGCGGCTTCCCGCTTGGAGGCAGGCTGCACCGCTGCGTGGCGGGTAGGGAAATAGGAGGGGGCGGAGGGGTCGGGATGCCATGCGGGTGTCCCGCACAGGGGGCAGGTACAGGCGGAGGGATTCAGTTCCACGCCGCAGTTGACACAGTAAGACATAATATGCTCCTTACAGGGAAAATGGAAAGGTTCCGCCGCCTGTTTCCCGTCTGCCGGAAACAGGTGCCCACGGAACCGCGTATTACCGGTTGCTTTCGATCCGCACCGGGATGCCTTCCCGGATCAGGAAGCGGAAGAAGTCCCGCTCCGTGTCCGTTTCGGCCTGGGTGCCGGCAAAGGTGATTTCCATGGTGTTTTCATAGCTGATGGAGGCGCAGTGACACCGGGGTACCGTGGCCTGTCCCAGAATCACCTCCATCCCCCGGATGTGGGGTGCCATCTCCGGCGGCACGGAAAAGGCGCCGGGGTTGGTGTAGGTGCAGGAGTAGGGACGCACCCCCAGCAGATGGTAATTCAGGGACAGCACCGGGTTTTTCAGAAATACCGGCACCGCCCGGAGAAAGAAATTCTTCGTGAAGCGCACATTGCCGCTGAAAGCAGCCTGCAACTCCTGCCGGTGGATGTGGAGTTTCATATAATGGTGCACCTGAGAAGCAATCTCCTCAAAGGAATAGCTGCCCAGCGCCGGATCCACGCAGGGGCGGACGGTGGTGATGAAATTCCGCAGGGTTTCCGAGGGGAACCAGCTTCGCAGGTTGATGGGCACCGCCAGTGCCACCGGCTTTTCCCGGTGGGGGTGCTCCCGGTGCTGCTTTTCCAGCAGCACATGAATCAGCACGGCGGCGAGGTACTCCGTAATGGAAACGTGATAGCGCCGGGCCGTTTCCCGCAGCTTGTCCAGAGGCACAAAGCCCATGGTGACATGGAAGGTATAGAAGGGTTCGGGGGTTCCGGTGTTGAGATAGGCACTCGGCATCCGCCGCAGCCCCAGAGCGTGGCGGCCGGCATAGCGGGCGTAGGCGTCCTCCAGCTCTTCCTGACGGGGCGGCTCCTTCAAATCGGGAATGCCGTTTCCGGCGGGGATTTCCATCCCGGTTTGCCGCAGGTATTCCGCCAGCAGTGTCCGGAAAAAGACCAAGGCACCGGCGCCGTCGGACAGGGCGTGGAACACTTCCAGAGAGATCCGATTCCGGTAATAGTAAAAACGGATCAGCCAGCCGTTGTCCTCCCGGAACCGCACCGGCTGGCAGGGATCCGCCACGTCGGCCTTCAGAAAGGGGCCGGGGGCGGGGTTCGGCTCCAGATAGTACCAGAACAGCCCCCGGCGGATGCGGACGGCAAAGCCGGGGAAACGGGGCATCACGCGGCCAATGGCGTTTTGCAGGGCACCGGGGCGCACCGGCTCCGCCATCAGGGCGGAAAAGCGGTAGATGGCGGAATATTCCTCACTTTGCAGGGCGGAGTAAAGAATCCCGGCACTGTCCAGCCGGTACCACCGGCTGCCCGGATCTGCCATCTGCGCCACCTCCCCTTACAAATACGGCTTCATTGTAGCACAGAGTCCGGCCCATGACAAGACCGGTCGGAGTGTCGCTTCCGGCGGCAGCGGCGCAGAAATCCACGGAAGGGCAGGGAGGACGCAAAGCGCCGCCTCCGGGCGGAGGCGGCGTTTTGAAATCCTATGCGAGAAGCGAGCCCATTACGCAGGCATTCCGTGGGGAGAACAGCTCTTTGCAGCCTGCGGATTCGCCGGTTCCAATTCGTTGACAGCATTTGCAGGATGGAAGCACCCGGTTCCGCTTCGCTGCGTTCCCGGCAGAAACGTGCGCAGGCCGTTCCGGCGGTTACTTTCCGTCCAGAGGGATCTGGAAGGGCTTGCGGTCACGGTACACCGTGAAGGAATCAAAGCCGCTGCGGCGGAGGGCATCTGCCGCCTGACGGAATCCCTCACCCACCCAGCGGGGCAGGTGGGCATCGCTGCCGATGGTGACAAGTCGGCCACCCAGTTCCCGGTAGCGCTTCAGCACCCAGTCCTCCGGCCCCACCCGGCCCTGCCAGTCATAGGTGCCCCGGGTGTTGATTTCCAGCGCGATGTCGGAGCGCACCAGAATTTCCAGAACCGGCTCAATGAGATCCCGGTACTTTCTGACGCTGGGAGGAGTGGGAACCTTTCCCTTCAGCACCCGCAGGGGGTAGTCCAGATGCGCCAGCGTGTCGAAGCCGCCGAAGGCCGCCATGCGGGCCATGCCGGTGAAGTAATCCTCAAACATCCAGTCAATAAACGCCTCATCCGGGTAGTCAATCTTATAGATGTCGCTGCCGTCGGACAGGAAATGAAAGCCACTGATGACAAAGTCAAAGTGCCGCGCCGACATGATTTCCTCCGTCTTCTCCGGCATATACTCAGGGTTTCCCAACTCCAGACCGTACAGCAGTTCCAGATCCGGGAAGAGATCCTTCACGGCGGCGTATTCCCGCAGACGTCCCTGCTCACAGTCCAGATAGCTCTGAAAGCCCTCCGCGCCGCCGGTCATGTCACAGTGGTCCGTGGTTGCCAGAATCCGGACGCCGCGTTCCGCCGCGCTGCGGGACATTTCCTCCAGAGAGGCGCTTCCGTCAAAGGAAAAACGGCTGTGGGTGTGCAGGTCACAAATCATGTTATCTCCTCCAGAATGATTCGCGGCGGAGGTTCAGACCTCCGGAATAAAAAACAATGCTGTGGTGTCCACACCGGACGCATATAAAAACAGTCAAAATATTGTTAAGCTGTTTCTATTATACAGTGAAAAACTCCGGTGTCAACGCAAAAACAGTCAAAATATGGTCAAAACGGGCACTTTCTGCAAAACAGACAAAGCGTTTTTTGACTTTTCGGTAAAAATGACTTGCACCCTGTCTGTGTTCCGAATATAATGGAAGGAAATTGTAATTTAAGATTGCAATTGCATGAGGTATGCTATGAAATATGACCGACATTGGCAGATGAAACAGCAGTTTCTGCAGAAAAAGCAGATTTCCAACAAGGAACTGTGCGAAATGTTCTCCATTTCCATTGAAACCGTCCGCCGGGATCTGAACATTCTGGAAAAAGAAGGCGTCATCCGCCGGGTGTACGGAGGGGCGGTTCTTGCGGATGACAACATTATGCCCGAGTCCATGCAGGCCTGGAATGCCCGGGAAGCCCATAACCTGCCTCAGAAGCAGGCCATGGCGCAGGCGCTGCTCCGGTATATCCCGGACAATTCCACCATCGCCATGGACTCCGGTACTTCGATTCTGGAAATTGCCAGGCTGCTGGGCAGCAAAAAGAACCTGTCCATCCTCACCAACAGCGTCCGCACCGCCGCGGAGATCAGCACCGGCACCGGCCACATGGTCTACATGATCGGCGGCGCCATGAAGAAGGATGAGATGATTACCACCGGCTTTCTGGCCACGGACTTCCTGTCCTATTTTTCCCATGTGGACATCGCCCTCATCAGTGCCGACGGATTTACGGTCAGCGAGGGCATTTCGGACTACAGCGTGGAGATGGGGACGCTGAAGGCCGCCATGATTGAAAAGGCCGACAAGGTCTATGCCTGCGTCGATTCCAGCAAGTTTTCCACAGGGGCGTTTTACAAGGTCTGCGCCGCCGACCGGCTGGATTTGCTGGTAACGGACGCCGGCACCCCCCGGCAGCCGCTGGATGAGCTGCGGGCCATGGGGGTGCAGGTGGTGCAGACGGAGGTCTGATGCCCAGCGGTAAATTGCCGCATTCCGCCGGAAAGCGGCACCGGCGCTGCAAATCCGGTGCGCATAAAAGAAGAAGCAGAACAGGGGCAGACTCCGTAAAAGCGGAGCCTGCCCCTGAGTTTGTCAATCAAGTGGTGAGTTTTCCGCACTTGAAACTTATAATTCAAAACGAAAGACATCCCTCCCGGGTTCCTTTCGCAACGATCTTCCTTCCCGGCGCGCAAGCCTTTCGGGTTTATCGCCGGCTTCCTTCTTCACAGGACAGGAAACGGAAACACCTTCCCGGGGGCACGGCAGGCCGGGGGTGCGGTTCATGCCTCAGCCCCGGCGGGAAATGCCAGCGTGTCCCGGAACCCGTCAGCCCCGGTGCAGACCACGTCTCCCGCCACCGGAAACTCTTCGCAGACATAGAGGTTCAGCTGGACGCCGTCAGGCCGTCCGGGATAGTTGGAGACGGCGTAGGTGTACCGGGTGACCTGCTTGCCGCAGCAGGCTTCCAGATCGAAGCCCTGCTGCTTCTGCAATTCGTTGTAGGCAACGTAATCCCCCTTCAGCCGGGACGGCAGCAGGAACTGCAGGGTGGTGACCGGTTCTTCCGCCACCTCCCAGCCCAGTTCCTTCAGATAGGCCACCCGCTCCGCGTTGCCGGTAAGCTGCGGGCGGGAAGGTTCCTCCGGTGCGCCGCCCCGCCCCGGCAGGAGAATCAGCGCCGTCAGCAGCACTCCGGCCAGAATCACGGCCAGCACCGCCTTTTTCCGCGTCAGTCGAACTGTCTGGATCATCATAGTCATCCCTCCTGCTTGTTTCTATTCCCTTTTCCTCCGTTTTATGATACCATCAATGAACAAAGGCAGGTGCTTTGCATTTCTGCCCGTCAAAACCGTGTCTGCCCTTGTTCATGGATGGCAGACTCTACAAAACGGAAAGAGGGAGGGGAACAGCCATGGCGGTGCAGCGGCTGGATAAAATGATTGCCTCCACCGGGCGGTGGTCCCGGCGGGAGGTGAAGGAACTGGTGCGTCAGGGACGGGTGTCGGTAGACGGCGTACCTGCCCGCTCCGCCGAGGAAAAGGCGGATCCGGAAACGGCGGAAATCCGCGTCAGCGGGGAAGTGCTGACGTGGCGGCGGTATACCTGGGTGATGCTGAACAAGCCGGCGGGTTATCTCTCCGCCACGGAGGACGGCCGGGGCGCCACGGTGCTGGATCTGCTGCCGCCGGAGCTTCAGAAGCAGGGGCTTTTCCCGGTGGGTCGTCTGGACAAGGACACGGAGGGGCTGCTTCTCCTGACCAATCAGGGGGATCTGGCGCACGATCTGCTGTCCCCCAAAAAGCACGTCGACAAGGAGTACTTTGTGCGGGTGGATGGCTGTCTGACGGCGGCGGACTGCGCCGCTGCCGCCGCAGGGCTGCATCTGGACGACGGGCTTGCCTGCCTGCCGGCGGAGCTGGCCATCCTGCCGGAAAGCGGCGGCCGGGAGGCGCATATCATCATCCGGGAGGGGAAGTTCCACCAGATCAAGCGGATGATGGCGTATCTGGGGAAACCGGTTCTCTATCTGGAACGGATCCGCATGGGCAATTTGCCGTTAGATCCGGCTGTTTCCAGAGGTTCCTGGCGCTTTTTGACGGAGGAAGAGTGCCGCGAACTGGAGCAAAGGACACGGAATGCAGAAAAACCTCGAAACTTCAACAAAAAGTAAAGAGGTTTTTTGTTGAAAAAAGAAAAAACTGCTTGCAATTCCGCGAAAATGCCAGTATAATAAAGATGTTGACACATTGCACAAACCTGATTGCGAGGATCATTTCCGTGTGATTTTGAGTTGTTGAGGAGGGACAGTCATGTCCGGGAGAATCTTTCAGAACATTGTACTGCAGTTAAAGGAAAACACAGACCGCACGGTTGGCGTCATCGACGGTGAGGGCGTGGTTATCGCGTGCAGTGAGCTTTCCGTCATCGGCCAGCGCTGGAGCGAGTATGTGGCTGCCGTCAACGGCGCCGCCGGCAGCATGGTCTGCTTTGACGGCAAGACCTTCAAGGCTCTCAGCGGCTGGGGCAACCAGTTTGACTACGCCGCCTTCGCATTTGGGGACAACGAGATCAGCAAAACCATCTGCTCCATGGCTACCGTGGCGCTGAACGCCGCCAAGAGTTACTATGAGGAGAAGCATGACCGCAGTTCCTTTATCAAGGACATCATTTCCGACAACATCATGCTGGGCGACATCTATATGCGTGCCAAGGAACTGCGGGTGGCTACGGATGTCAGCCGGGGGGTCTTTACCGTCCGGTCACTTCAGAAGGGGGAATCCGTCCCCACGGAAACCATTCAGGCCATGTTCCCCGACCGGCAGAACGATTTCGTCCTCAGTGTCGGCGAGGGCGACGTAGTGCTGATCCGCCAGCTGCCGGACGGCGCCGGCAGCAGAGAACTGAACAAGACGGCTGCCCAGATCGAAGAGGCGCTGCGGGTCAACGGGGAGAGCACCGTGGTGGTAGGCATGGGCACGGTGGCCACCCACCTGCGTGACCTGGCAAAGAGTTACAAGGAAGCCCAGATTGCCATTGAGGTGGGCAAGGTCTTTGACACGGAGAAGTACGTCATCAACTACGAGAATCTGGGAATCGGCCGGCTGATCTATCAGCTGCCCACCACCCTGTGCGAGATGTTCCTGCAGGAGGTTTTCAAGAAGAACCCCATTGACGCACTGGACAAGGAAACCCTGTTCACCATCCACAAGTTCTTTGAAAACAACCTGAACGTGTCCGAAACCGCCCGGAAGCTGTTTGTCCACCGCAACACGCTGGTGTACCGGCTGGAGAAGATCAAGAAACTCACCGGTCTGGATCTCCGGGAGTTTGACGACGCCATTACCTTCAAGGTGGCGCTGATGGTGAAGAAGTACCTCACCAGCCGGGGCATCGAGTCCTGAGCGCGGTTCCGGCTCGTGCCTGCGTACAGCAGCCGGAACGGGATTCTGAATAAAAGCGAAAAAAGTCCGGGGAACGAAACCGTTCCCCGGACTTTTGTATAGCGTCCTGCTGCGTCTGATTTGCCGGGACGGCCGGCGGGCGCCCTGCCGTCCTGCTGCGGCTCAGAAGCCCAAAAGCATGGAGCGGTTGATGTCCGCCAGCGTGTGGGCGCCGCACATGGCCATGGTGTCCGCCAGTTCCGCCTTCAGCTTGTCCACATAGGCCTGGATGCCCTCTTCTCCGCCGCCGTAGACCATGGTGACGAAGGGACGGGCGATGAGCACACCGTCGGCACCCAGTGCCAGCGCCTTGAAAACATCCATGCCGGTGCGGATGCCGCCGTCCACAAAGACCTTCATTTTACCGCCTACGGCGTCCACGATGGCAGGCAGAACCTCGGCAGTGGCGGGGCACTGATCCAGCACACGCCCGCCATGGTTGGACACCACGATGCCGGCGGCACCGGCCTCCAGCGCCTTTTCGGCACCCCGCACCGTCATGATGCCCTTGAGGATGAAGGGCTTCTCCGCCATGGCGGCAATTTCCCGCAGCTCCGACGGCGTCTTGCTGCCGGCAGGGGGCGTCAGCCCCTTCAGGAAGGGCAGGCCGGCGGCGTCAATATCCATGGCGATGGCGCAGGGATCCGCGGCCTTTACCAGATCCATCTTCTGGCGGATGGTTTCCGGGTTCCAGGGCTTTACCGTAGGGACACCGCAGCCGCCGCAGTGCTTCAGGGCGTCTGCCGCCCCCTCCATCACGGCAGGATTGGTGCCGTCGCCGGTAAAGGCCAGAATGCCGGCCTTGGCACAGCCTTCCACCAGCACGTTGTTATAGCGCAGATCGTCGTACTTGTCGCTGTAATGCATGGCCACGGCGCCCACCGGCCCCGCCATTACGGGGATTATCAGCTTTTTCCCGAAGAAATCAAAGGTGGTGTCTACGTCCTTGTTTTCGCAGATGGTGTCCATATTGACGCAAAGCTCCTGCCACTTCTGGTAGTTGCGGATTGCGCCGGTGCCAAGCCCCTTGGCGCCGGGGCCGGGTACCGTATTTTTACAGGCAAGGCCATTGCACACCGGGCAGGCATGGCACTTGCCCATGCAGATCCGTGCCTGCTCCAGAACTTCCTGATATGTCATTTCCAAGTTCCTCCTGTTCTCTTTATGCTTGCATTGTACCGCGGTGCCGGGGAAAAAGCAAGCCTTGTCCACCGGCAAAAAAATACGGATGGTATGGAACTTTTTTCCGGAAATTCCGTCTAATTATATAAAAGGCGTCAGGGAACGCCGACAAAAGGAGGATTGACCTATGAAAAGAAAGCTTTTTGCCTGTTTCCTTGCACTGACCATGATTCTAACGCTGACCGCCTGCGGCGGCAGTGCACCCAACGGAATTCCCAAGGCTGCCGACATGGCCGCTGCCGACATGGCCGCTACCGCAGAGGCGCCTGCTGAAAACATGGCCATGGGCTACGACAGTTATGCGGAATGGGAGGATCAAGACAACAGTGTTCTTCAAAATCAGAAAATCATCTATACCGGGACGCTGAATCTGGAAGCCACGGACTTTGACACGGCGGCTGCCGCGCTGACCGCTCTGGCGGACTCCCTGGGCGGCTATCTGGAAAGCAGCACCGTGGGCAGCGGCGGCCGGGGCTACCGCTGGGCGGACTACACCGTCCGGGTGCCCTCCGCCCAGTTCCAAAACTTCCTGCATCAGGCCGGGGAACTGGCCCATGTCACCTGGCAGAATACGAATCTGGAAAACATCACGGAGGCCTACTACGATACGGAGGGACGGCTGAAAACCCAGCAAATCAAGCTGGAACGCCTCCAGAAGCTGCTGGCACAGGCGGAGAACATGGAGGACATCATTACCATTGAATCCGCCATTTCCGAAACGGAGTGGAGTATCGAAAACCTCTCCGGCACCCTGCGGCACTATGACGCGCTGGTGGACTTTGCCACGGTGACGGTGAGCTTACGGGAGGTCTACAAGTACTCCAATACGGAGGAACTGCCGGAGAATTTCGGTGACCGGATGACCAATGCCCTGAGCCGGGGCTGGAACTCCTTCGTGGACGGCATGGCGGACTTCGCCGTGGCGCTGGCCTACAGCTGGATGTGGGTAATCCTGTGGGCGGCAATCATCGCGGCGGCGGTGCTTGCCGTGCGGAAACTCCGGCGGCGGAGGGCTGCGAAGAAGGCTGCCGCCCAGGCGACGAAGGCCGAAGCCGGAGGGGACGACAAATCCGGCAAGCCCTGAGAATCCGACATAATTCCGACATAAGAAAGGCTGTTTCTTTCCCTCTGCTGCGGGTCTGCATGAATGCAGACCCGCGGCTTTTTTATACACTGCACCGCACACTGATGCAAAAATCACAGAAAAAACAACTAATTATACACAAACCACATTGTATAAATTGTCGATATCGGCAGAAAGAGCCGGAAAAATTTACCCCTATCCGAAAAATATCCCCCTATCCAATTCCGGGAAAGCATGGTTAAATTTGACTACAGTCTCATTCATTCGATATGGTTTTGCAAATAAAATGCACAAAAGCGCAGCGGATGAACCGGCAGAAACCCGCACTTCCTCCCACGCTGCCGTCAGGCTGTCAAGCCACAGGCGAAGAGAAAGGAGTGAACGGTTCGATTTATGAGCCAGGCAGAGAATTACGTTCTTGAAATGAAGAACGTCGTAAAGCTTTTTCCCGGTGTACGGGCGCTGGATGGCGTGACGCTCCGTGTCCGTCCCGGTACGGTGCACGTCATTGTCGGCGAAAACGGCGCCGGCAAATCCACGCTGATGAAAGTCATCAACGGGGAGTACATCGCCGATGAGGGCGAGATGATCTACAAGGGTCAGCACGTCGGCAAGCGAACCATCCAGGAAACCATCAATATGGGCATCTCCATGATTGCTCAGGAGCTGAATCCCGTAGGCATCATGACGGTGGCCGAAAATATTTTCCTCGGCCGGGAGCCGCTCCTGATGAAAGGCATCATTGATGACGCCGCCATGAATGCTGAGGCACAGAAGATTCTGGATGACATGAATGTGCCCTATAAGGCCACCCAGCAGCTGCGCCGCCTGCCTGTGGCAGGACAGCAGCTGGTGGAGATTGCCAAGGCCGTCAGCCGGGACGCCTCTCTGGTGATCATGGACGAACCCACCTCTTCCATTGCGGATAAGGAAGTGGAAATCCTTTTCGAACAGATCAACCGTCTGCGTGCCCGGGGCTGCGGCATCATCTACATCACCCACAAGATGGACGAGGTGTTCCAAATTGCCGATGACATCACCGTCATCCGGGATGGCCGTATGATTGAAACCGGTCCGGTTTCCGACTTTGACTACGACAAGCTGATTACCCTGATGGTGGGACGCCAGATCACCAACCTGTATCCCGTCAATACGACGCCTCCCGGCAAGGTGGTTCTGGAGGTCAAAAACCTCACCCGCCGGGGCAAGTACAAGGACATCAGCTTCCAGCTTCATCGGGGCGAAATCCTGGGCTTTGCCGGTCTGGTGGGCGCGGGACGAAGCGAGGTCATGCGGGCCATCTTCGGACTGGAGCCTGCGGACTCCGGCGAGATTTACATCGAGGGGAAGAAGGTTACCATCCGGGACACCACGGACGCCTTTGCCAAGGGCATCGGCATGGTGACGGAGGATCGCCGGGGCGAGGGAATCATCCCCGCCGCCAGCGTGAAGGAAAACGCCTCCATTGCCTCCATCCGCAAGTATTTGAAAGGCTTCCTCATTGACGACAAGGCGGAACTGGCTGCGGCCAAAGCCTCTGTGGACAGCATGAACGCCAAGTACGCCACCATGGATCAGCAGATCCGCAACCTCTCCGGCGGCAATCAGCAGAAGGTGATCCTCAGCCGCCTGATGCTGATGGATCTGGAAGTGCTGATTCTGGACGAGCCTACCCGCGGCATTGACGTGGGCGCCAAGAAAGAGATTCACGAACTGATGTGCAAATTTGCCGCCAAGGGCTACGGCGTCATCATGATCTCCTCCGAAATGCCGGAGGTGCTGGGAATGAGCGACCGGATCATCGTGATGCACGAGGGCCGCAAGACCGGCGAACTGCTGCGGGAAGAAGCGTCTCAGGAAGCCGTCATGCGTCTGGCGGTGGCTTCTGAGTCTACCACTTAATCAGGAGGGAAACGGAACTATGAGCGAAAAAGTAACAAACGGCAGTGCTGTTGCTGCTCCCAAGCAGAAGAAGAGTTTTGCGGAGTTGTACAGCAAATACGGCACCTTTGCCATTCTGGCGGCGGTGCTTGTCATCGGCACCATTGCCTCGCCGAAATTCATGACGCTGGACAATATGATCAACGTCCTGCGCCAGAACTCCTATCTGCTGATCATCGCTTTCGGCACCACCTTCGTCATGGTGGTGGGCTGCATCAACATTGCCTACGACATGATGCTGGCACTGGTAGGCTGCGCGTCCTGCCTGGTGTATGTCAATACCGGCGGCAATATGCTGCTGACCATTGGAATCAGTCTGGTGCTGGGCGGAATTCTGGGTATGGTTTACGGTGCGCTGGTTACTTACTTTAATCTGCCTCCCTTCATTGTCGGTCTGGCCATCAGCTCCTTCTGCCAGGGCATGACGCTGCTGATTACCGGCGGCCGCAGCATTCCCGGCACCATGGGAACCAGCTATACCTTCATTGGACAGGGTGAGGTCTTCGGTATCCCCGTTGCTCTGATTATCATGTTCGCCTGCATGGCCATCACCTGGGTGATCCTGCGGAAGATGGTCTTCGGCCGTCACGCCATTGCCGTAGGCGGCAACCGTCAGGCAGCCATCGCCTCCGGCATCCGCGCCAAGCGGGTTATCCGCATCGTCTACATCATGGACGGCGTGCTGCTGGGTCTGGCCGCACTGGTGTTCATGTCCCGTCTGGGCGTGGGTCAGCCCAACCCCGGTACCGGCTACGGCTTTGATGCCATCACCGGCGTCAACATCGGCGGCGCGTCCCTGTCCGGCGGTTCCGGCGGCGCAGTCGGTTCCTTCATCGGTATGATCATCGTGGGTCTGCTGAACAACATCATGAACCTGCTGGGCCTCAGTTCCGCGTGGCAGTTCCTCATCAAGGGCCTGCTGATCGTCTTCGCCGTTATCGTGGATATGAAGACCAAGGAAGCGCTGGTCAAGACCAGCACCGCCAAGCAGTAATCCTGCACAGCCTGAAATCCGTTCCCTGCGGCGGGTGCCGTACAAAATAAATTAAAGGAAGAAATTGGAGGACCACCACATGAAGAAATTGCTTGCGATCCTTTTTGCGGCTGCCATGACCCTGTCTCTGGCCGCCTGCGGCGCGAAGAACGACCAGCCCGCAGATGCTTCCGGCGATGCTGCCAATACCTCCGGCGAAGCCAAATACCGCGTTGCCTATTTCAACCGCGATGATGCCGACGATTTCCTGGCCAACGTCCGCGACGGCGTGCAGGCCCTCTGCGAAGCCCAGGGCGACATTGACTTTGTCAGCTACAACGGCGCCGGTGACGCTGCCAAGCAGATTACCCAGATTGAGGATGCCATCAGCAAGGGCGTTGACTGCGTGATCATCCTGCCGCAGGATAAGGAATCCGTGGCCTCTCAGGTCAAGGAGTGCAATGAGAAGAATATTCCCGTCCTCACCGTTTCTGTCGGTCTGGCTGAAGAGAGCGGCGACTTCACCTACATCGGCTCCGATGACTACACCCTGGCCTATCAGGAAACCGAGTATATGCTGAATCACATGGAGCCGGGCGAGAAGTTCATCTATCTGCGCTTTGTTCCCGGCAGCTTCGTGGCCGCCCAGCGCCATCAGGGCACCATTGACGCCATCGCCGCCCTGGGCCGCGAGGACGATATGCTGACCCAGATGGACTATAAGAACACCACCGCCGACGCCCAGAAGCTGATGGAAGACCTGCTGCAGGTCTACGGCGACGACTGGAAGGGCGTTCTCTCCCACAACGACAAGTCCATCTATGGTGTCATCAACGCGGTGAATGCCGCCGGTATCGATCCCTCCACCAAGGTTATCTGCTCCATCGACGGCGAAGTGTCCGCCTGCCAGCTGATTAAGGCCGGCCAGCTGACCATGAGCGTGAAGCAGGACGTGGACGATATGTGCGCCAAGACGCTGGACGCCATCAACGCCGTCCGTGAAGGCAAGGAACTGGAGCACAACATCTATTCCAACGCCATCTCCGTGGATGCCTCCAACGTGGACGACTACCTGCAGTAATGACAGCCTGACCCTGCAATTCAATTCATACTGATTTCAGGGGGGCGTGGCCCGGAATGGCAATGCCATTCCGGGTCGTTTCCATGCCCGAAAACCGTCTGACTGCACGGATGCCGGGCGGATTTTGAAGCAGGCCGCACCCGAATATCCAATTCTATCATTTTATGCTGCTGCGAAGCAGAAAAGGGAGATTTATCATGGAGACAATCAAGGGAATCAGAACCCTCCGCCGGGAAGCCGTGGATCCCCGGGACCCCATCCGGCTTCTGAATACCGGTTTTTTTGAGGAACCCATTGGGGACAGGCAGATGCTGACCTTTGTCCCTGACGACGCCCGCTCCGCCACCGCCGGCGTATTCGTCCTGCCGCCTGACGGTGTCAGCGCCCGGGAGATGGCCGAAAAAAGCAGCTGGGTGGAACTGGCACAGAGCGAGGAGTGCAAGGAGCGCTTCATCGTGTTCTTTCTGGAGGGACGGAAGGGCGTCTGGCACACGGAGGAGCCATTTGCCGCCCCCGGCGGCGAAACGGCATATCTGCGGGCCGCCTTTGAAGCGGCCAACCGCCGCCATATCTGCTGCGTCCACGAGGCCAAGTTCTATCTGGCGGGCTACGGCGCCGGCGGCGTGATTGCCCAGAAGGCCGCCGCGGAGGATCCGGCCGTGTATGCCGGTGTGGCGGCGGTGGGCAGCCCCGCGCTGGACGCGGACTATCTGAAGGAGGCCGGCGATGCCGATGCCGTTGATCTGGGACTGTTTCAGAATGACGGCCTGGGGATTCCCCGAGGCTCCATCCCCGTGCCGGTCTACCTGATTGGCAGCGAAACCACGGAGCAGCTGGCACAGCGGCCGGAGATCCGCCACTGGTGCGCTGCCGCCGGTGTGGATGAGATTCCAAGCCGGATCGACACCCATACCGTTGCCTTTACCCGCTCTAAAGAAACCCCGTTCCCCATGGATCAGGACAAGGCCGCCCACCGGGTTTGGGTGGGCAGTTATGAGGATCCGCTGACGGATTTTGGTAATCGATTAAACCGCGGGATCTGGAAGGACTTCCTCTATCCCGTCCGCCGCTGGATGAGCGAGCCGGGGGGAAGCCTGCGGATGACGGAGGATCCCCTCCGGGATCTGGGTATGGAGTACCACTATGAGTCGGTAGGCGGTTGGATGCGGGAATGGTACGTCTATGTCCCGTCTCAGGTAAAGGCCGCCCCGGAGAAGCAGGTGCCGCTGGTGTTTGCCTGCCACGGCTACAGCTGCTCCGGCGAAATCTACATGGGCAACGCCGGCTGGAACCGGGTGGCCGACAAATACGGCTTTATTGTGGTGTTCCCCAGCGCCACCTACGGCCCCCGGCAGGGCGTCGACCCCGAAACCCCGCCCAATACGCCGCTGCCGGCGTGGAACGTGGAGATGGATCCCGCCCGGGTGGATGAGGCGGTCTATTTCCGCCATATGCTGGCGGACGTAACTGCCCATCATGCCGTTGACACCGGCCGCGTCTATATTACCGGCCACTCCAACGGCAGCCTGATGACCCAGTATCTGGCCTCGTTTATGCCGGAGGTCTTTGCCGCCGCCGCTCCCTGCTCCGGCGTGCTGTTCCGGAATATGCTGGAGGTTTTCCCCAAGGCGCCCCGGCTGGCACAGCGTGCCCAGGTAGACATCCCTGTCTGGATGTTCGCCGGGGAAAAGGAGGCGTGGCTGCTGCCGCATCTGCCGGACAGGGACAATACCAGCGGAAGAACCATTCAGTACTGGTGGAAGCTGAACCGGATGCCCGGGGAGATGCCGCAGGACTTCTCTCAGGGCTGGACGGTGTTCCGCAGCCGCTGGAATGACCTGACCTACCGGAAGGGCGATGCCCCCATGATCCGCTATACCTGGCTGAATGAGTTCCCCCACGCCACCAATATTGAAATGTCCTTCCGCATTTGGGAGGAGTTCTTCAGCCGCTTCAGCCGCCGGCCGGACGGAACGCTGGTTTTCCACGGCTGAGCACCCGCTGCACAAGATTACATGAAAAAGGAGAATGCGTTATGTTAGAGCATCATGAGCTGACGGCTCTTGATCCCAATAACCCTTATGTCCCCTTTAATACCGGCTGCTATTCCCTGAATCTGGAGATTCCCGGCGGTGGAACCCGCCGGATGATTATCTACATTCCCGAGGGAACCCAGCCTTCCACCGCCGGCGTGTTCCTGCTGCCCCCCAGCGGCGTTTCCGCCGAGGAATTTCTGGAAAAGAGCAACTGGAAAGACATTGCCGACGGGGAAGAAACCAAGGAAAAGCTGGTGCTGTTTTTGCTGGAATCCGGTAAAGACGGCTGGAATGTCGAGGAAGAGTACGGCTGTGCCGACGGCGACATTGCCTATCTCCGGGCTGCCTTTGCCGCCGGTTCCCTGCGGACGATCATCTGCGTCCATGAGTCCAAGTACTACATGACGGGTTACGGCGACGGCGCAGCCATTGCCCAGATGGCCGCTATGGACGACCCTGCCCACTACGCCGGTGTGGTCTGCGTGGATGCCCCGCCGGTCAATCCGGAATACATTGCCGCCGCTGCCGCCGATTACGCTGTGGATCTCATGGGCTATGAGGATCTCGAACACCTCCACGGCATCCGGAAGGGGGACATCCCGCTGCCTGTCTGGATCATCGACAGCCATTGGGCTGACGAAACCCCAGAGGCCCGCCACTGGCTCCGGGCCAACGGCATTGAGGAGAACTGGCAGTTCTTTGACCGGGAAACCCACACCTATGTCCGCACGGCGGAGACGCCCTACCCCCTCAATCAGGACAAGGAGGCCTATCGGGTCTGGATCAGCAGAATCCCCAATGCCTCCCGGGATCTGGGCCGTCGGCTGAACCGCCGTATCTGGAAGGACTTCCTGTACCGGGTGCGCCGTTGGATGGCCGATCCCGGCGGAAGCCTGCGGATGACAAAGGATCCTGTCCGGGATCTGGGCATGGAATACCACTATGAGATGGTGGACGGCTGGATGCGGGAGTGGTACACCTATGTGCCGCAGGCTGTGAAGGCCGCCCCGGAGAAAAAGGTGCCGCTGGTCTTTGCCTGCCACGGCTACAGCTGTTCCGGCGAAATCTATATGGGAAACTCCGGCTGGTATGATGTGGCGGAAAAGTACGGGTTCATTGTGGTGTTCCCCACGGCGATTCTGGGGAAAATCATGAGCACAGGGCATAGGGAGGGCGGCGCCAGCCCTGACAATACGCCGCTGCCCACCTGGAACACCTTTGGCCGCCGGGAGGGCCGCCCCTATGAAAACAATTACTTCAAGTATATGCTGGAAAAGATCTGTGCCAGCCATGCCATTGACAGGCAGCGGGTCTATGTCACCGGCCATTCCAACGGCTCCATGATGACCTCCTGGCTGGCGCTGACCAAGCCGGAACTGTTTGCCGCCGCCGCTCCCTGCTCCGGCATCCTGTTCATGGCAGGGCAGGAAGACTGCCTCGGGGAGCCTGAAATCAAAAACCGGAAGATGACGGACATCCCCGTGTGGATGCTGGGCGGCGAGCGGGAGCCGTGGCTGCTGGATGCCGTCCCCACCCCGGACAACCGTACCGGACAGTCCATTTATACCTGGTGGGATATGAACCGGATGCCCGGCGGAAAGCCTGCGGATTTCGACCACAGCACGGTGCACGCCCAGCGCTGGCACGACTGGACGTGGGAGAAGGACGGAATGCCCATGATCCGCTTTACCGGCATCGATTACTTCCCCCATGCCACCATGCCGGAGATGTCCTTCCGCATCTGGGAGGAGTTCTTCTCCAAATTCCACAGGACGGAAGACGGACGGGTGGTTTTTGAGCCGTGACCCGTTCCCTTCAAAGATAAGAAAGGAGGATTCCCATGAATACCACCTATTCCCACCGCACCGACATCGATCCCATGGATCCCATGCGCCCCACATGGAGCGGCACCATATCCCGCGACGTTGAGGTGGGCGGCGTCCGGCGGCGGGTTATCTATTATATCCCTGAAACCGCCATGGCCGCCACCGCCGGTGTGATGCTGCTGCCTCCCGGCGGGGTTTCCGCCGAGGAATTTCTGGAAAAAAGCAGTTGGCGGCAGCTGGCGGACACGGAGGAGTGCAAGGAGAAGTTCATCCTCTGCGTGCTGGAAAGCGGCCCGGAGGGCTGGAATACCCATGAGGCCTACGGCCTGCCAGACGGCGAAATCGCCTATGTCCATACCGCGTGTCTGGATTTTGCCCGCCGGGATCTGTTCTGCGTCCATGAATCCAAGTATTACATGGTGGGCTACAAAGACGGCGGCGCCATCGCCCAGATGGCGGCCATGTACGATCCCGCTTTCTTCGCCGGCATTGCCGCCGTGGAAAGCCCCCCGGTATCCGACGGATACCGGGCGCAGGCGGGCAGCGACTGGTGCCTGAATCTGGACGGCTTTGAGGATCCCGACCATCACCTGAACCTCCGCAAGGGGCAGATCCCCCTGCCTGCGTGGCTGATTGCCAGAAGTGAGGAGGCGCTCTGTCAGGCAGACTTGGAATACTGGAAGACCGCCTGCGGCGCGGACGCCTGCCGCCGCATGGAACGGGACACCACGGCCTGGCTCCGGGAGACGCCTCCGGCGGATCCCGTGGATCAGGACAAAGAAGCCCACCGGGTCTGGGTCAGCGTGATTCCCGGCGCCGCCGCTGACTTCGGCTTTACGGTAAACCGCCGCATCTGGAAGGATTTCCTGTACCGGGTGCGCCGCTGGATGAGCGAGCCGGGGGGAAGCCTGCGGATGACCCGGGATCCCGTCCGGGATCTGGGCTGCGAGTACCACTACGAGCCGGTAGGGGGCTGGATGCGGGAGTGGTACGTCTATGTGCCGCAGCAGGTGCGTGAGAATCCCCATCAGAGCGTCCCCGTGGTGTTCATCAGCCATGGCTACACCTGCTCCGGGGAGATCTATCTGGGGAACTCCGAGTGGAACCGGGTGGCGGACAGGTACGGCTTCCTTGTGATTGCCGCCACCGGCCCCTATGACTACATTCAGGGGGAAGGGGAGAACAACGCCTGCAAGTTTGAAAATACCCAGCTGCCTGCCTGGAACATCTTCGGAAAGCAGGGCCTGCCGGATGAAATCGCCTTCTTCCGCCATATGCTGGCGGATGTAAAGACCCGCTATCAGGTGGATGAGGAGCGCATTTATGCCACCGGCCACTCCTGGGGCTCCATGATGACCCAGTATCTGGGCATGGCCATGCCGGAGGTGTTTGCGGCCATTGCCCCCTGCTCCGGCGTACTGTTTGACGAGCACGACAAGACCCTTCTGAAAAATCCGCAGATCATTTCCAAGCCTGCCTGTGACCTGCCGGTGTGGATGTTTGTGGGCGAGCGGGAGCCGTGGCTCTTTCCCCATTTCCCGGAGGGAGAAAA
The DNA here is from genome assembly GCA_934636905.1 of uncultured Dysosmobacter sp. Taxonomy (GTDB): domain Bacteria; phylum Bacillota; class Clostridia; order Oscillospirales; family Oscillospiraceae; genus Oscillibacter. The sequence continues at coordinate 27,514 of CAKUBJ010000008.1, forward strand.
CGCTCCCGCCCGCAGCATCCGCCTGTGGTGGCAGCGCAATCACATGGAGGGGGACGCTCCGGATACCTTCCGGGAGGGCTGGGTACAGCAGGGCCGTTGGAATGACCGGGGCTGGGATAAAAACGGCATCCCCATGATCCGCTACAGCTGGATTACCGATCTGCCCCATGCCACCATGCCGGAGATGTCCTTCCGTATCTGGGAAGACTTCTTCTCCAAACTCCGGCGGGATCACACCACGGGGAAACCTGCCCCGCTGGCATAATTTCTCTGAATCTGTGGGGCAGGCCGGCCGGTGCCGCCTGCCCCACCTCAAAACGCATATAAGAAAGTCGGGTGCTCCCATGCAGAAAGAACACAACCGCTCCGTTTACTGGATGACCGCGGTGCTCTGCGGCTTTGCCATGATTGCGGCACTGTTTTTCAGCGGCACGCTGGTGGTTAACTACACGGCAGTCATCACGGAGGATCTGGGCATCAGCCGCACCGCCTTTTCTGCGTACAGCGCCATCCGCTCGCTTGTCACCTTTGCGGCGAATCTGATGATGGTAAAGCTGGTCCGGCGGTTTTCCCTGAAAACGCTGATTCTGACAGGGCTTGTCAGCAGTGCGCTGAACCTTCTGATTCTCTCCCTCTGCCGCAGCTTTCCCGCCGTCTGCCTGCTGGCGCTGTTGGGAGGAGGCGCTTCCGCCCTGTGCGGCGCGGTTCCCCTGACCATGGTTATCCGGAACTGGTTCCGGAAAAGCTACGGCACGATTCTGGCGCTGGTCATGTCCGCTTCCGGTATCGGCGGCGTGGTCATCAGCCCGGCGGTCAGCCTGCTGACGGAGTCCGCCGGCTGGCGGGTCAGCTTCCGGGTTCTGGCGGCGTTCAGCCTGCTGGTGTGTGCCCTGTGCCTGTTCCTGCTGCACACGGATCCCGGAGAACTGGGGTTTCCTGCCTACGGCGCCGCCCCGGACGACCTGCCTGCTCAGGCGGAGGCAGCCGAACCGGCGTCGGGGCAAAGCGTTTCCCTGCTTGGCCGGGATCAGGCCTCCAGGGATACCCGGACGCTGCTGTTCATCACCGGCTGCTTTTCTCTGGGAGCGCTGGGGATTTTCACCAATGTTGCCTCCGTCATTCAGGATGCCGGCCTGCCCTCCCTGTTTGCCACCGGGATTGCCCTTAGCTGCGCCTCCTTTTCCAACAGCCTTGGCAAAATCGGGATGGGGTGGATCAATGACCGCTTCGGCACCGGCGTCATGCTGATGCTGTGGTACGGCATCTGCCCCCTTTCCATGGCCTACTTCCTGCTGTTCCCGGCCCCTTCGGAGGCACTGGCCATTCCCGGCGCCCTGCTCATCGGCTTCACTGCGGGAATCTACACGGTGCCGGTTCCTCTGACCTGCTCCAAGCTGTTCCGGGACAGGGAACTCTGCCTGTCTGCCATGAGCATCTGCTCCGCCGGCAGCAACCTGTTTTACGCACTTACCGGCTTTATCTGCCACGGCTTTTACGATTATACCGGCAGCTATGCCGGCGCTCTGCTGTTTTCCACGGTGCTGGGGGTACTTGCCTTTGCGGTGCTGATGGTTCTTCTGCGGCGGGAGCGTCAGGTGTTTTTCCCGGAAAGACGGCAGACGGCGCGTCCTGCTTTTGACGGCGGATATGAGGCATAATCCCCGGGGCGGTTTGCCTGCACCCTTTTTGAAATTGAGACATGGAAAACACAAAAGCGGCGGACTCCGGATGGGAGTCCGCCGCTTGAGGCTGTCAATAAAGTGGTAAGTTTTCCGCGACGGTAAGGCAGGGCAGCCGTCAGCGGCTCTGCCGCCTACGGATGCCGCGTACCCCTTGCGGGTAAAGGGTGTGTGCGGGACTGCGCCCACAGGCGCGTTTCGGAGCGTAACCGCCGCAAGGCGGTTACAGGCTGCCTGCCGGATTTGAAATCGGCCTCTTACAGGTTCGGGGAGAGGGAGCCGCCTGCCATCCGTATGGTTTTCGCTTCGCCGCCGCCGGCAGCTGCTTTCCGCACCGGCAGAACGATTTCCACCGTGCTGCCCACGGAGGGGGTGCTGTAAATCCGCAGGCCGTATTCCGGGCCGAACAGCAGCTGGATGCGCTCGTTGATATTGGGCAGGGCAACGCCGCTGTGGCTCCGCCTGCCTTCCGAAAAGCCGGCGTCTGCGTCTCTGCTGCCCCTGCACATGGCCAGATTCAGCTGATCCAGCTGCTGCTGAGACATTCCGGTGCCGTAATCCGTCACGGAGAGGATCAGCCGGGCATCCGTCAGCTTCAGGGAGATGTCCAGATACTCCTTGTCCCGCACGGAGTCCCGCAGGCCGTGCAGCAGGGCATTTTCGATAATGGGCTGCAGGGTCAGGCGGGGCAGCAGGCACTGATAGATGTCGTGCCGCTCCACTTCCTCCACCTGAATGCGCACCTCAAACTTTTCACCGAAGCGGTAGTTTTGAATTTTGATATAGGCAAAGGCGTTCCGCAGCTCGTCGGACACGGTCACCAGCGCGTTTTTCCGGCTGATGCTGTATCGGAAGAACTCCGACAGGGAGCGGGCCATGTCCGCAATGGAGCGGTTCCCCTCCACAATGGCCTGTCCCCGGATGCATTCCAGCGTGTTGTAGAGGAAGTGCGGGTTGATCTGACTTTGCAGGGCGTCCAGTTCCGCCTGCCGGAAGGAGGTGCGGGTTTTGTATTCCCGGTCGATGAGCGCCTGAAAGCGATCCAGCAGGGGGGAGGACTCATCGCAGTCATTTTCATAGCCCAGAGACGTGAGAATATCGGAGGTTCTCTGCTCCAGCCGGATCAGCGGCATCAGCAGATGCCGGCAGGTGATATAGAGCACAAGAACCACGGAGACGGCCAGCAGCGCCAGCAGACCCAGCAGTAGCTGCCGGTGCTGAGGATGGAACAGGCAGACGACCATCACGCCGGCCGACGAGCCCAGCAGCAGACAGCCGCTGAGCAGGTAGGAGAGAACCAGTTGCTTTTTCATATCCCAACCTCCGGGGCATCAGCCGTAAATACGCCGAAATTCCGTAGGCGTCACGCCGTAATACTTCTTAAAGACCTTGGAGAAATACTTCACGTCGCCGTAGCCGCACCGCTGGGAGATGTCCTGCACGTTCCCGTGTTTCCCCAGCAGCTGTCTGGCCTGCTCCATCCGCAGCTGCAGCACATAGTCCTTGAAATTCATGCCGATTCTGGACTTGAAGTACTCACTGAGATAGCCCGGCGTCAGATACACCGCAGCGGCCACCTCCTCCAGTGACAGGGTATCCGTCAGGTGATTGGAAATGTAGGCGGTGATGTGCTCAATGGTGTGATCCGCCGATTTTTTCCGCTCCTGCACATCCGCCTGGACTCTCCGCACCAGTTCGGTGATATAGTGCTGCAGATCCTGCACGGTGATGCAGTTTTCAATCTGTCCCATGTAGCTTTCCCACTGAATGGGGGTCTGGGGATACTTCCGGGATACGGTTTCAAAAAAGACCTCCAGGAGTGATGCCGCACAGGGCAGCAGCAGGAAAGCCTCCGCATTCGTAACCCGATCCTGCTCCACCGCCTTGGCCAGATGGGTTTGCAGCCATTGCAGCGCTGCGTCGGATTCCGGCGCTTCCAGCGCTTCCGCCAGCTGCGCCCGCTCCATATCGGTGACGGTGCAGGCGCCCTGAGGGGAATCCGGATAGGTATCCGCCGCGTAGATCATATGGCTGCCCATGGCGCACCGGGCATTCACTGCCCGAATGGTGCGCCTGCACGCTTCCTGAAAGGCGGAAAAATCCTCATGGACGCCGCTGAGCCCGATGACCGCAGACGCGGCGGGGGAGTGGCCGTCGTCATACATACAGAGATATTCCCGGCCTGCCCGTTCCAGTCCCTTCTGCACCGCGTCCGCCGCCTGCGCCGGGTACCCCAGCAGCAGGACAAGGAACGCCCCCCGGGGGATGGAAACCACCTCGGTGCAGAGGCCGCCCACCTCCTCCAGCAGAAACTGCTCCAATTCTCTGGCCTGAGCGGAGAACTTCTCCTTTGCGGCGGGACAGCCTGCGTTGAACTTGACCGCCGCACAGGAGAACATCCCCTCCGAAAAATGCGCTCCACAGGATTCGTTGCAGGTGTGCATGGGCATGAACTTCCCCATGATGAGACGGTTCAGCAGCTGCGCCTTGAGGATGGTGCTGTTCTGACTGGCGGTGGTTTTGGCCTTTGCGGCCATGTCAAGCGTGTTTGTCAGCTGCGTAATCAGTGCGCACAATTCCGTGTCGTCAATGGGCTTCAGCAGGTAATCCTCCACGCCGAAGCGCAGCGCCTGCTGCACATAGGAAAAGTCGTTGTAGCCGCTGATGACCACAAAGCGGCCGGCAAAGCCGGCGGCCTTGGACTGCTCAATGACCTCAAGGCCGCTGAGCAGGGGCAGGTTGATGTCGGTGAGGACAATGTCCGGCTGAAGCCGGGTGATCATGTCCAGCGCCTGCCGGCCGTTGGAGGCCTCTCCCACCACCTGAACGGAGGGCACGCCCTCCTCCAGGATGGAGCGGATCAGTGCGGAAATCCAGACTTCGTCTTCAATAATCAGAACTTTGTACATACACATTATCCTTCCGGTTCGGAATCAGGCAGCAGCATGGAAAGAATCCGCTGGGGCGTGATATGCGGTGCGGACACGGTTCCCACCACCCGGTTGTTGTTGATGACCAGCACCTGGGAGCACAGCGGGGAGAGTTCACCGAAATTGGACAGCTCCACCATCACCGCAGTCCCCTCTGACGCCTTTCTCCGCAGAATGGCCGTCAGTTCCGCCCGCCCCCGAGGATCCAGATTTTTGAATGGCTCGTTAAGCATCAGTACCTTCAGCGGCATACTCAGCCATCTGGCCAGAGAAAGCCGCTTCTGCATTCCGGCGCTGAGGGCATACGAGGCGGAGGACAGCGTCCGCCCCTCCCCCAGATTGAGAAAGTCAAGGTACTGCTCCGCCACATACTCCTCCAGCGGCGCGGCCACAAAGTGGCCGGGAAACAGCCGGTGCAGAAAGGGCAGGGTGATATTCTGGGTACAGGTCAGCTGGGGAACCAGATCCTGATAGTGGACGGAATCGCTGGCACAGCCGATGCCGGCGTCAATGGCCGCAGAGGGGGAGGGAACGGAAACCGGCTTCCCCTCTATCAGGTAGGAGCCTCTGACCCGGCCGGACAGCCCGAACAGGCTTTCACAGACGGACTGCCGGATGGGGCCTGCATTGACGATCCCCATGATTTCTCCGGCATGGACGCAGAACCGGAGAGGGGTCGCAAGTCCCGGAACCTTCTGGACGTCCACACGGAAAATTTCCCGTCCCGCTGTCGGCAGCGTCTCCTCCTGCGCATCCTCCGCTGCTCCGCCGTTAAGCACGGGTACGGCCATGGCCAGCAGCTGCGTCAGATCACCGGGATTATCCATGGTGGCGGCGCAGTGGCCGGCTCGCAGAATACTGATCCGATCCGCAATGTCGCAGGCGTTCTGAAAGCTGTGGGAGGTAAAGAGAATGGTGACGCCGCGCTTTTGCACATGGCGCAGGATCTTCTTGAAGGTGACGGCTTCCATGGCATCCAGCACCGAAAACGGCTCGTCAATCACCAGCAGCTTCACATGGCAGGCAAGGGCGCACAGGATATTTGCGATTTTCCGCCCCAGAACGGTGAGGCTGTGACCTGGCGCGGTGTCCTTCATGATGCCGGTCAGTTCAAATTCCTCCAGCAGCTGCCTGGTATAGCGGTGTGCCGCCGCACTGTCGAAGAAGCCCCGCCGTTTCCCGTGAATCCAGAGGGCAACGTTTTCCGCCAGATCCAGCTGCGGCACAATCTCCGGCACGGTTTCCAACGCATAGATGCCCAGCGCGTTGGCGTCAAAGGAGTCCGAGAATTTTACCGGCTGTCCCTGAAACCAGATGCGGCCGCCGCTGGGGGCTGTCTGCCCTGCAATGATTTGCAGCAGGGTGGATTTGCCCACGCCGTTCAGCCCCATCAGCGCATGAATTTCCCCGGCATAAATGGTGAGATTCACATATTTCAGAAGTGGATTGTGTTCAAACCCCTTGGAGATCCAATCCAGCCGCATCAGCTCTGATTTCATGGCAGCTCCTCTCTACGGATCCGGCCGCACGTCCTGCGGCCGTCCGGCGTGCCGGAAGGGAGGCCCCCTCCGGGAAAAATCGCCGCTCTTTACAAGTAAAGAGCGCAGGCTCCGGAGCCTGCGAACATAAAGACAGACTGTCGGATCACTGCGGCCCCGTGGCCGCCGGCAGATTTTCGGCGCAGAGAATATCGATTTTCTCCCCCATGCCCAGAGGCTTCTGAAGCGTGCCCCGGCAGAGGTAGTCCCGCAGCATCATCAGCGGTGCGTAGCCCTGTCTTACCAGATCCTGGGGGATGGTAAAGTCCACGCTGCCGCTGAGCAGCATCTGCCGGACGCTTTCGTTGATGTCGTGGCAGATCACCCGGATCTTCCCGGTTTTTCCGGCGGCACGGACGGCCTCCACACAGCCTGCCACGTTCAGGTTGGCCATGTAGATCCCCCGCAGATCCGGATGATCGGCAATGGCGTCCTGCACCACGGCGAAGGAGGTTTGGTAATCATTGAAGGTTTCTGCCGTCAGGATGCGATCCGGCGGATAGCCAAACTCCCGCAGCCGCTCCAGAAAGCCGGAAAGGCGCTGGCGGTGGCCGTCAAATTTCAGATTGCCTGCCGTGGCCAGAATCCGATCTCCCGGAGCCACGCATTTGTTCATCAGTTCCGCCGCCACCCGGCCTGCCTGATGGATATCCTGCCCTGCAAAGGCCAGCCGGCCGCTTTCCGGCAGATCGGAGTTAAAGGTGACGCAGGGAAGCCCCGCTTCCGTCAGCTGCCGGATACGGTTCTGGATGGTCAGGTCATTCAGCGCGCAGACTGCCAGTCCTGCCGCCTTCTGCGCCACCAGATCCTCCAGCAGATCCACGGCCTCCTGAGGAATGTCCGTCTTGCAGCGGCGCACCAGCACCTGCACATGGCCGAAGGCCAGTTCCGCCCGGGCCTGTTCAATTCCACGACCCACTTCCCGCTGAAAGTGATCGTCAAAGTTCGGCAGCAGGACGCCCAGCGTCAGCGGCCTGCCTTCCAGCTGCTGCTGATGCTTTTCCCGGGGGGAGATGTACTCCGTTTCCTTCAGGGCCAGCAGGACGCGCTCCCGCACCTCGGGGTTCACATGGGCGCGGTGATTCAAAACCCGGTCCACGGTGCCCCGGGATACCCCCGCAGCCTCTGCCACCATCTGGATTGTGGGACGTTTACTCATGGCTTACTCCATCCTGTTGTGCATCACACATCATCAACTCCCGCCGACGGGGAGAGATTGCCCGGTACCGGCTGCCGCGGAAAAGCAGGCCGCCGTCCGGCAAATTGTTAACATTCTATAAATTTACCATGTTCTCAGGCAGATGTCAAATCTGCCGGTTTTGGCTTTTCGACAAAAAAGACACGGTGGATTTGTTCACCGTGCCGGTATTGAAAAGGATCCGGAAATTTGGTTGACAAGTGGAACAGGACGTGCCATAATGTGTGCATAAGCACATGAAGAAACAAATGCACAAATTCAAAACGGAGGACGCCTATGAAATTTTCAAGATGCGCCTGCATTGAACCGCTGTACAGCGAACTGCCCTTTCTGGAGCGCTTCCAGGCCGCAAAGGACGACGGCTTCGACTTCGTGGAATTCTGGAGCTGGACGGACAAGGATCTGGATGCGGTGAAGGACGCCGCCGGGAAAGCCGGAATCTCCATTGCCGGCTTCAACGGGGACGCGGAGTTGTCCATGATTGACCCCGACACCAAAGAGGCCTACATCGCCTTTGTCCGCAAATCCGCTGCCGCAGCCCAGAAGGCGGGCGCCTGCAGCGTCACCATCCACTCCAACGGCCTTGGGGACGGCGGGCTGGTGATCCGGGACTACGCGGAACTCAGTGATACGGTGAAACTCTGCACCATGTATGAAAATCTGAAGGCCTGCGCCCGGATTGCGGAGGAAACCGGCATCCGCATGAATCTGGAGCCGCTGAACATCACCACCGACCATGTGGGCAATTACCTTGCCACCACCAGAATGGCGGCGGAACTGACCGCCATGGTAGGCTCCCCCATGCTGAAGGTGCTCTACGACGTCTACCATATGCAGCTGAACGAGGGCAGTCTCTGCGACACCATCCGGGCCTATGCCGGCCAGATTGGCCACATCCATGTGGCAGACGCCCCCGGCCGCCACGAGCCGGGAACCGGCGAAATCAACTACGCCAACGTGTTTGCCTGTCTGGAGGAGGCGGGCTACACCGGCCTCATCGGTTACGAACTCTTTCCCAAAACCACAACTGCCGAAGCCGTTAAGGCGATTATGGCAGTGTAAAAATTACAGGAGGTTCTCTTTATGAAAGCTGGCATTATCGGCGCCGGCCGCATCGGCAAGGTACACGCGAAGAACATTACCTGTTTTGTCCCCGAACTGGAAATCAAAACCGTGGCGGATCCCTTCATGAATCCGGAGACAGAAGCCCTGCTTCACGGCTATGGCATTCAGAATACCACAAAGGATGCCGCCGAGATCATCAACGATCCTGAAATCGAAGCGGTGCTCATCTGCTCCTCCACCGATACCCACGCCGATTTCATCATGCAGGCTGCCAAGGCCGGCAAGCACATCTTCTGCGAAAAGCCCATTGATTATGACATTGACCGGGTGCGGCAGGCCATTCAGGCTGCGCAGGATGCCGGCGTCAAACTGCAGATCGGCTTCTGCCGCCGGTTCGACCACAACCACCGGGCCGTTTATGACATGGTGCGCGCCGGCAAGGTGGGCGATGTGAACCTCATCAAGATCAGTTCCCGGGATCCCGAGCCTCCCTCCATTGCCTATGTGAAGGTTTCCGGCGGCATCTTCTACGATATGATGATCCACGATTTCGACATGGCCCGCTTCCTGGCCGGCTGCGAGGTTACCGAGGTCAGCGCCTGCGGCTCCGTGCTGGTGGATCCCGCCATCGGCGAGGCAGGGGACATCGATACCGCCGTGGTAACCCTGAAATTTGAAAACGGCGCCATCGGCATCATTGACAACAGCCGCAGAGCCGTTTATGGCTACGATCAGCGGGTGGAGGTCTTCGGCTCCAAGGGCTGCGCCATCAACTCCAACGACATCCCCTCCACCGCAGTGTTCTGGGGAGAGGACGGCAGTGTTTCCGGCACGGCCTACAAGGTTATGTGGGATCGCTATACCGGCGCCTTCGTGGCGGAAATGCAGGCCTTTGCCAAGGCGGTTATGAACGACGAGGAGACGCCGGTTACCGGCATGGACGGCCTGTACCCCGTCCTGATGGCCGCTGCTGCCGCGAAGTCTCTGAAGGAAGGCCATCCCGTCCGCATTCAGTGATCTTCCCGGGATACAAACTGCAAAATCTACCAGAGAACTCCGGCGGACGATTGTCCGCCGGGGTTTGAGACTGTCGATAAAGTGGTGAGTTTTCTGCGGCGGTAAGGCAGGGCAGCCGTCAGCGGCTCTGCCGCCTACGGATGCCGCGTACCCCTTGCGGGTAAAGGGTGTGCGCGGGACTGCGCCCGCAGGCGCGTTTCGGAGCGCAACCGCCGCAAAGCTGCGGCACTTGGCGCGTAGATAACCCAAGAAGGGATACACCGTCGCGGCATTACGATTTGCGGCTTTTTTGCTGCAAATCGTGCCGCTTTCTCGAAACAGCCTTGCTTCTTCTGCCGCTGGCAGCGCGGCGGCTGTTTCCCTGCGCCATTAAAATCTATAGTTTTCAGAACTTTATAAAGTTCTGAAAACTGACTCAGCGGGGCGAAAAGACTTTTTCGACACGCTGACTCCGGCGGACGATTGTCCGCCGGAGTTTCTTATATACCGGAAGCCGCCGCGCTGTACCGACAGGAAAAGCACCGGGGATACCGGAGAAAAAGGCACCTTTGGAATGGCACCTGTCGTGCAGTCCGTATGCGTCGCCTCCGAAATCTTGTCCCGGGACTTGACCCGACCGCCGTTTTGCGGTATCATAAGCCAACTAAATTGACAGACAGGCGTGTCCACCGCCGGATTCCGTCAAAAACATATTTACATTTTTGTGATAAGAAAGAGGTAAAAGCTATGGCGTATTTTTTTCAGGAGCCGTCCCATACCTTCAGCGAGTACCTGCTGGTGCCGGGCTACTCCTCTGAGAAGTGCATTCCTGCCAACGTGTCTCTGAAGACCCCGGTGGTGCGGTTCAAAAAGGGAGAGGAGTGCCCTCTGACCATGAACGTGCCCATGGTGTCCGCCGTGATGCAGGCGGTTTCCGGCGAGCAGATGGGCATTGCGCTGGCCCGGGAGGGAGGCATTGCATTCATCTATGTGTCCCAGTCCATTGAATCTCAGGCCGCCATGGTGCGGAAGGTGAAGAATTACAAGGCCGGCTTTGTGGTCAGCGACTCCAACCTGCGGGTGACGGATACGCTGGCGGACGTGCTGGCCCTGAAAAAGAAGACGGGGCACTCCACCATGGCCGTCACGGAGGACGGCACCGGCACCGGAAAGCTGCTGGGGCTGGTCACCAGCCGGGACTACCGGGTCAGCCGCATGGATCCCTCCACCTGCGTGGCGGAGTTCATGACCCCGGCGGAAAAGGTGATTTCCGCCCCGGAGGGCACCAGCCTGAAGGAGGCCAACGACATTATCTGGGATCATAAGCTCAACGCCCTGCCCATCGTGGCGGGAGACGGCCGTCTGGTGAGTTTCGTGTTCCGCAAGGACTACGATACCCACAAGGGCAACCCGCTGGAACTGCTGGACAGCCGGAAGCGCTATGTGGTAGGCGCCGGCATCAACACCCGGGACTATGAGGAGCGGGTGCCCGCTCTGGTGGAGGCCGGCGCGGACGTGCTGGTGATGGACTCCTCTGAGGGCTATTCCTACTGGCAGAAGCACTGTCTGGAGTGGATCCGTTCCCGCTACGGCGACACGGTGAAGGTGGGCGCCGGCAACGTGGTGGACGGCGAGGGATTCCGTTTTCTGGCGGACGCCGGCGCCGACTTCGTGAAAATCGGCATTGGCGGCGGTTCCATCTGCATCACCCGGGAAACCAAGGGCATCGGCCGGGGGCAGGCCACGGCGGTGATTGACGTGGCGGCGGAGCGGGATAAGTACTTCGAAGAAACAGGCATCTATGTGCCCATCTGCGCCGACGGCGGCATCGTGCAGGACTACCATATTACGCTGGCGCTGGCCATGGGCGCCGACTTCTGTATGCTGGGACGGTATTTCTCCCGGTTTGACGAGTCCCCCACCAGCAAGGTGCTCATCGGCGGCAGCTACATGAAGGAATACTGGGGCGAGGGCAGTGCACGTGCCCGGAACTGGCAGCGCTACGATTTGGGCGGCGCCGCCAAGCTGAGTTTTGAAGAGGGCGTGGACTCCTATGTCCCCTATGCCGGCGCTCTGGCAGACGGCATGGCCGCTACGCTGGCGAAGGTGCGCTCCACCATGTGCAACTGCGGCGCCCTGACCATCCCGGAACTGCGGGCAAAGGCCAAGCTGACCCTTGTTTCCGCCACCTCCATCGTGGAGGGCGGCGCCCACGACGTGCTGCTGAAGGATACCACCAGCGGCAATCAGCGCAGCTGAGAACTGCGGTGCTTTGAACCGCCCTCCACGTCCCGCGCGTCAGCGCGTACAGGCAATCTGCGGAGCGGATTCCTGAAATGGGCGGGCTTTGCCTGCCCATTTGAGTGCCATGCGGGGTTCCCCACGCGTCACCGGCGCGTGGGGTGCAGGCGGCGCCCACGACGTGCTGCTGAAGGATACCACCAGCGGCAACCAGCGCAGCTGAGAACCGGCGGCCTGAGTCAGGCGGCTGGAATGGATACGGGAAAGGGATGCCTGCAAGGCGCAGGCGGAAGCGGCCGCGAAGACGGAGCCGCTTCGTGACTGACAGCAGAACCGCCCGGGCAACTCGCCCGGGCGGTTTTAGTCAAACGGCAGAGTTTGCATGGAGAAGGTACGCGGTAAACGGAGATTTACGGAGGGGTGAAAAGAAGATGTGCAGGAATATCGCCATCGTCAGTTTGTCAAGCGGGACGATAGGAGAGGATTTTGTCAGGCACGAGGTGGATTTGGGAATCCGAAGGCTCCATGACCTGGGGATGAATGTTCAATTCATGCCCCATGCCCTGAAGGGTATGGACTATGTCAGAACCCATCCCGCAGAGCGTGCCGCTGACCTGCTGCAGGCTCTGCGGGACCCGGCGATTGATATGATTCTCTGTGCAATTGGTGGAGATGATACATATCGCTTGTTGCCTTTCCTGTTTGAACATAATGAACTGGCAGATGCAGCCTCCGATAAAGTATTTCTTGGTTTTTCTGATACGACGATCAATCATTTTATGCTCCATAAGGTTGAAATGAAAACGTTCTATGGGCAGTCTTTCCTTGCGGACGTCTGTGAACTGGACAAAGATATGCTCCCATATACAAAAAAGTATTTTGAAGAGCTGATCAATACCGGAACCATCAAAAAAGTGAGGCCCAGCGGCGTCTGGTATGAGGGAAGAACGGATTTTGGCACGGATCAGCTTGGCACTCCGCTGAAATCCCATACGGATCATGGCTTTGAATTGCTGCAGGGCGCTCCTGCTTTTTCGGGAGAGATTCTTGGCGGTTGTATTGATTCCATTTATGATTTTTTCAATGGAGAACGCTATGCGGATATGCCGCTTCTCTGCAGGAAGTACAGCCTCTTCCCGGCAACGGAGGAGTGGAGCGGGAAGATTCTTCTGCTGGAATCCAGTGAAGAGAAAATGCAGCCTGAAAAATACAGGAACGCAGTGCTTGCGCTGAAAGAAACCGGCATTTTTGACGTGATTTCAGGTGTTCTTGTGGGCAAACCCATGGATGAAGCCTATGCGCAGGAATACAGCCGGATCCTGACGGACACAATCCGGCGCCCCGACCTGCCCATAGTGTGCAATATCAATATCGGACACGCACAGCCCCGCTGCATCATTCCCTTTGGCGTTAAGGCCACGGTCAATGCGGAGGAGCAGGTAATCCGGTTTGCAGACTGAGAGAGAACCTCCGGCTCAGATGAAATCCCCCATACGCAGATGGTTTCTGCGTAAGGGGGATTCGAGACTGTCGATAAAGTGGTAAGTTTTCTTCAACGGTAAGGAAGGGTGTGCGCGGGAAACCCAAGAAGGGTGTCCTGCGCCATTAAAATTTGCAGTTTTCAGAACTTTTATAAAGTTCTGAAAACTGGCTCAGCGGGGCGAAAAGACTTTTTCGACACGCTGAAATCCCCCATACGCAGATGGTTTCTGCGTAAGGGGGATTCTTTTCAGCGTGTGCCGCGCCTGGCGGCGCCCCGCCGACATTATTTGGCTTCGATGGCGGCGGATACTTTGGCTTCCCCGGAAGATGTTGGCTGGTCAGTCCAAACGCAGGCTTCACCGGGGGCTAAGACCGCGGTCAGAACCCCCATGCTGTCATTGCCGGATGTTCCGTCCTTATCAAATACGGCGATTTTAACCTCGGTGTTGTCCGGACGGGCGAAATAGATGGTATTGAATGCTTCGGAATATTCATCCCCAAATTCGGCCTGCTCTTTACCCCAGAAGACGGTTTTCTTTACATTTTTGGGCGCCTGATTGTCCTTCCAGTGGTGCTCGTCAATGTAGACCAGACCATCCACGGAAATCTCCATGAACACGTCACTTTCGTCATGGAACGGATCCTTATTCGCACAGCTTGTTATGTCAGAAACCGTGACTTTATGCGTATAATACGGATGGAACGTGTAGGTGTGGGAGAAATTGCCAAGCCCGTTAAGGTGCGTATCAATGAAGAAGGCCGGGTCAGACCAATATACGCCGTCATAAACGGGGCCGTCGTCAGGGTCATCCTTGATCCACGGAAGGGTGCAGGAACTGTCCGTGTGGGTATCGCCGTAGAAATGCCCCCAATCATAGTAGGTATGCCCGCTTCCGCCGGTATCGTACCGGCGATTCCAGAGTTCATCCATGGAGATCAGCTTGTAGTCATAGGCATTTGTATAGCTGCCGGAAAAATCCTCCGGCATGACGGCATTTCCGGTTATGAACCTGAAAATGATCCCGTCGCCGCCGTTTGCGCTGCGGCCGTCGTAGGCTTTTACCCCGTGCCCTGCGTCAGAGCCGATTCCGTTGGCCGAAAGGTAGATGCAGGGGCGATGACCGTCCATAATAATGGTGCCGTCAATATCGTCGGAACCGGCGGTAATGGAACTGTCATTGCTGTACTGATACCAGTGGTTATGTGCCTGAGTTTCCATCAAATGGAGACTGCCAAACTCCGTATCGTCTTTCCGGATCACTAAAATGCAGCCCTCCAGATCGTTTTCGTGCTTCTCAAGATTGACTGGGCCGTCATCGCGAGGGTAGTAGAAATCATATTCGATAAAATAATGCGTCAGTGTTTCCCTTACGGAAAAATACGCAGACGGGATCTGGGGATAGTTTTCAAGATTTTCCCAGTTGTTGCCTCCGTTCCAGTCGCCGTCATAGTTAAACGCAGTCGGTATATCTGCACGGGTCAGGTAGGTTTCGTTTACATCCTGATAGATGGTCGGCGCCCAATGCTCTGCCAAATTCCGGTACATTTCAGACGGGTTTTCTGCGGGAAGGTCATCCGCATCCACTGCGGCCACCGGCGCGTTCCATGCCGCGCATATCAACAGAGCCAGTAAAAATGAATACATTTTCTTCATGCTGATGATCCTCACTTTCCTAATAGTACCTGATTACAGGTCAAAATGCAGGGCCGGATGATTGCTTACACGCCCGTCACCATCGGGAACCGCATCTGTAATAGACAGTGCACAGCCCCTCTCCCTCACCATCTGAATGACGGAGGCAGCAGGACAATCGTCGGTACGGGTGTTGGATACGGAGATCACCACCGTCTTCGGATCCAGCATATCCAGCAGGTGGGGGGTAACGGAATCCCGATGGCCGTGGTGGGGCAGCTTGACAAGGGTGCAGGGGGGAATTTCGTGCTTTTCCCAACAGGCGGCATACATATCGCCGGGCAGTTCCACGGCGGTGCTGCCGCAGGTCAGCCGCAGGCGGATGCTGGTGTTGTTGATGAAGCCGTCCAGTTCCTCCAGCTCACCGTTGTCCGCCCGCCCTTCCAGCACATTCTGCCAGATGGCGGCCTGACGCAGAAAAATGGGCGGTGCTTCCAGAAAGATTTCCACTGTCAGCTCCGGCGTCAGGGAACAGAGTCCGGGCACCGCCGACGTGATTTCGGCGCCCTGCGCCTCCAGTGATGCCAGTGCCTTCAGGCAGATGTTCAGGGATTCCAGCAGGCACCGCGCCCCGGCGGAAAATTCCGGGGGCACCGGCACCTGCCTGCCCCAGAATTCCCGGGGCGGCAGATAATTTCCACAGAATTTCTCCACACGAACCGTCTGCAGCAGCTCCGTCAGCCCGCCGCTGTGATCCCGGTGGAGGTGAGTCAGTATCAGCAGATCCAGCTTCTCGATACCCTCCCGCCGGAGAAACTCCCCGGCGGAGATCCGCTGAGAACCTGGGCCGCCATCGCCCACGGTCATATCCCCGCAATCCACCAGCATGGCAAAGCTGCCGCTGCGCACCAGAATGGCATCGCCATAACCTACGTTGATAAAATCAAGCGTCATGGCTTCCTCCGTCCTTCAGAATGTGGAGCTTCCGGGTATCCAGACAGAGCTGCACGGCTCCGCTTCTGGCTCCGCTGAGATCCACATTGGCATCGTCGATGATGAACTGCTCCGTGCCTACCCGCACCCAGTAGCGGATCATGCGGCCCAGAAAGCTGTAATTTTCAATGCAGCCCTCCAGACTCCGGCCATCCGGCACCGTTTCTCCCGGCGCTGCCAGACGGATGCACTCCGGCCGCACCACCAGTGTTACGATCTCGCCGGGTTCCACGGGGATCTCCGTGGGGACATGGAGCAGCATTCCGTTGTGATCCGCAGTGACGGTGCCGTCCTCCGCAGACACGATTTTGGCAGTCAGGAAGTTGACCGTGCCTACGAAATCCGCCACGAAGCGGTTGGCAGGGCGGAAGTAGATCTCCCAGGGGGAACCGATCTGCTCAATGCGCCCCTTCCGCATGACGGCGATGATGTCGGACATGGAGAGCGCCTCATCCTGATCGTGGGTGACGTAGATGGTGGTGATGCCCAGTTTCTGCTGGATCTGCCGCAGTTCCGTGCGGACATCCACCCGCAGCTTGGCATCCAGATTGGAAAGCGGCTCATCCAAAAGCAGGATCTCCTGCCCCATTACCAGCGCCCGGGCAAAGGCCACCCGCTGCTGCTGGCCGCCGGACATCTCCTTGGGGAACCGCTTTTCCAGTCCCACCAGATTGAACATCTTCAGCATCTCCTGAACCCGGCGATCCATTTCCTCTTTGGGGGTTCTGTTCAGCTTCAGACCGTAGGAGATGTTCTCGTAAACCGTCATGTGAGGGAAGAGGGCGTACTCCTGAAATACCAGCGGGGTATTGCGCTTGAAAGGGGGCAGGCCGTTCATCCGTTTGCCGTCCACCAGCACGTCGCCGGATTCCGGCTCGGAAAAGCCGGCCAGCTGGCGCATCAGGGTGGTTTTTCCGCAGCCGGAGGGGCCGAGAAGGGTAACAAAGGCACCTTTGGGAATCTCAAGAGAAACATGATCCAGTGCCGTGAAATCGCCGAACTGCTTGACAACGTTTTTGAATTCAATGTAAGGTTTCATATCTCTTCGCCTCCTGTTACAATTCCAGTTCGATGCCCTGCTTGCCCAGAATCCACTGCGCCAGCTTCAGAACGGTAAACGCAATGGTAATCAGCACGATGGTAAAGGCTGCCGCCTCGCCGTACTGTCCGCTCTGCACCAGCACCATCACCGAAATGGTGCCTACGGTGGTGGCGGGGGCGTACAGGAAGATCACCACGCTCAGGCAGGTGACGGAACGCAGGAAGGACAGCACGAAGCTGGACATGAAAGGTGCTTTCAGCAGGGGGATGATGACATCCTTGAAGGAGCGGAAGCTGTTGGCGCCCAGATTCAGCGCCGCATCCTCCACGGAGGCGCCGATCTGCTGCAGACCCGCTGTGGCAGAACTGTAGCAGGTGGGAATATTCCAGAACAGCAGTGCCAGAACCATAATCACGGAGGTGCCGGTCAGTTCAATGGGCGGCGCGTTGAAGGCCATGACGAAGCCGATGCCCAGAAACATGCCGGGAATGGCACCGGGGAGAATCCCCAGAAAGTCCAGCAGCCGGTTGACACCCACCTGCTTCTTCTGCACGATATAGGCCAGAACCATGGCCAGGAACGAGGCACCCAGAGAGGCCAGGAAGCCATAGCGGATGGAGTTCCAGATCTGCCTGCCCTTCAGGAAGACATACTGGATGTTTTCCATGGTCAGGGACCAGTCGTAGCCCCAGGTTTTGGTGAAGGCTCCGTAGAACAGGGTGCCGTAGACCAGCAGAATGAACAGGGAAATGAACAGAGTCAGGCTGAACAGTCCCCACTTGACCCATTTGGGTACCGGGAAGGGATTCAGGGAGATCTCCTTGCCGGTGATGGTGACATAGGAGCGCTTGCCCACCCAGAAGTTCTTTACCAGAAAGAGAACCACGGCAGGCACCAGCAGCGCCACTGCCAGCACGGAGGCGGTTTTCATATCGTACCAGCCGGAGATCTGCATATAGGCCTCCGTGGGCAGCAGGGCAAGGTCGCCGCCGATCATCTGGGGATTGCCGAAGTCCGTAAGGACGTTGATGGCGGCCACCAGCGCGCCGCCGGCCACGCCGGGACGGCACAGGGGCCAGAACACGTCCCGGAACACCTGCCAGCGGGTGGCGCCCATGTTATAGGCGGCGTATTCCAGATTGGTGGAAATGGAGCGGATTACGCCGTAAATCACGGAGTAGGCGTAGGGAAAGAAGGTGACGGTCTGGACGATCCACAGGCCCAGCCGACCGTAAATATCCACGTGCAGCCCCAGAAGCTGTTTGGTGACAATGCCCTGCACGCCGAAGAGCAGAATATAGCTCAGCGCCACAATGAAGGGCGGCGACACGATGGGCAGCAGCGTCACGAATTTGAACAGCCCCTTGCAGGGTACGTCCAGCCGGGCAATGACGTAGGCGAACAGGAACGCCACCGCCGTACAGGACACGGTGGAAATCAGGGTCATGAACAGACTGTTTTTCAGGGCGGTGAACCACCGGGCTTTCTGGAACAGCTGCATGTAATCCTGTCCGCTGGGAAACGTGATGACCCGGATCACCGGATATACCACGAAAAAGCCCACAAACAGAATGATGGCGATAATGGCCAGCATCAGAAGCGGTTCATTTTTCAGCCGCTTCATCTCCTTGACCGATTCCCGGAGCGTAACGCCGGAGGCCATGGGGATCAACTCCTTCCGATGGGTAATAGCGGCCCGAAGCGGTTCGGGCATCTTTGGGAAAGGCCGGGGCCGCCTGCCCGGTGCAGGCAGACGGCCCAAAAGAATGAAGAATCAGGCAGTAAGCGGGATCAGGCGCGGTTGGAGGTGATTTCCGCCTCAAACTTTTCCAGAACGGCTTCCTTCATGGAAGCGGCCTGGTCGCGGTCGTAATCCACCAGATCCACTTCCTCCAGCGCCGGCAGCCCGGCAGGGGCGGCCACGTCGGTGCGGACGGGATACCGGTAAGAGGTGGCGACGCTGAGTTCCTGGGCTTCCTTGGTCAGCAGCCAGTCCATGAACACCTTGGCGTTCTCGGTGTTGGGGCCGCCCTTGATGATGGCGGAGCCGCCAATTTCATAAGCGGTCTGCTTGGGGATGATGAGCTTCAGGGGGTAGCCCTCCTGCTGGGTCTTGAAGCTGTCGTGTGCCCAGGCGATGGAGGCGATGAACTCACCGGTGGCTACGGGGCTGATAACGTCGCCGGCGCCCTTGTAATAGTGATGTACGTTCTGATCCAGCGCCTTCAGATAGGTCCAGGCACCTTCTTCGCCCAGCCGGAAGATCTGGCAGGCAGTGGCGATATAGGCGCCGCCGGCCGTGGTGGGATTGGCCCAGACAAACACATCCTTATAGGCGGGATCCAGCAGATCGTCCCAGGTTTCCGGCTCCTTGAGTCCCTGAGAAGCCAGTTCCTTCTCAAAGCGCTCCTCGTTGATGATGATGCTCAGCACGCCCATGTACCAGCCCTGCCAGAAGTGGTTGGGGTCGTTGAACCGGGCGTCCAGATCGTCGTTGTTGGGGGAGTCGTAGGCCTCAAAGGCGCCGGCGGAAGCCAGGGAGCCGTAGAGATCCACGGAGCCGCCTACCAGAATGTCCGCCTTGGGATTGGCCATTTCCGCCTGCACCCGGGCTACGGCGTCGCCGCCGCCCAGAGAGATGTACTCGATTTCAATGCCGGTGTCCTTTTTGAACTGATCCGCGATGGCGATGGTGTTGTCCTCGTTCAGGGCAGAGTAGACGACCAGCTTGCCGCCGGTCTGGGCGGAGGCTTCCTGCTGGGAATTGTCAGAGGTTTCCGCGGGGGCTTCCGTCTTGCTGCCGCAGGCAGCCAGGGTCAGTGTCATAGCGAGTGCCAAAGCAAGGCTGAGAAACTTCTTCATGAGACACAACTCCTTTTCATGATGTTGAAATTGAGAACGCGCAGGAGACTTCTGTATCTATACCGTACCAAATAAATTGGAACGTGTCAATTATTAATTTGACGTTTCGCACAAATTCGATTCATATTTATCAAAATGCATATATAATATGACAAATATTAGGCAGACTGCACAATACTCTTTCGCACCTGCTGACTTGCGGAGCCGGGAAAATCATAGTAAAATAAACATATTACAACGTGCAGGGAGGAAAAGCCTATGCCCACCATTAAGGATATCGCCCGGGAAGCGGGCGTTTCCCATGGAACGGTATCCAATGTCATCAATGGCCGGGGCAATGTCAGCGTGGAGAAGATGCAGCTGGTCTGGCAGGCGGCGGAAAAGCTGGGCTATAAGGTCAACAGCAAGGCCCAGAGCCTGCGGCAGGGCAAGGATCGGGCCATCGCCGTTCTGCTCCCCGGCATGGAGGATCTCCGCTGGGCGGTCATGTATGAGGTATTTCAAAGCGAGTTTATCCGGCATGGGTATTCGGTTCGGCTGTATTCCACCCGCTCCATGGAAACCACAGAGGAGGAACTGCTGGCCGCCGCACTGGCGGAGCAGGTCAGCGCGGTTATCAGCCGCTCGTGTCTGGTGGATGCCGCGGCACACTATCGGGCAGAAGCCCCGGAACTTCCGTTGGTGTTTCTCTCACGGGAAAGCAGCCAACTTGAAAATGTGATGTATGCCGCCTTCGATTCGGAACGGATGGGAACGGAGATCGCCTGGCATCTGCGGCGGAAAGGCCTGCGGCGGATCGGCGTTTTTACGGAACCGGTCACGTTCCCGGATACCGCTCAGTTCCTCAAAGGGTTTCGGGCGGTTTGCGCAGATGAAACCAGCGTGCTGGATTGCCCAAACCATCAGGTGGATCTGCGGGCCTTTGAACTTTTTGAAGAGGATGAACCCCTTGATGCCATTGTGTGCACGGATCAACGCCGGGAAGCGGCGGTAAGGACGGCCTGTGCTTATGCCAGCCGCCGGCCGCTGCCGCTGATGGTGTCCGCCGCCCCCCGCTCTGCCGTCACCGACCCCCTGGCGCTGGCATATGAACTGGATTACAAGCGTCTGGCTCATAAAATCGTCAAGGCGCTGCTGGCACATCTGGAGACGGGAACTGCCCTGCCGCCGTCCCTTTTTATGGAGAACAACGGCTTCCGCCGTCAGGTGCCGGTGCCGCAGCTGACGGAATCGACCCTGCGGATGCTTACCATGGCGTCCCCCTCTACGACGGCGCTGAAACGCCTGCTGCCGCATCTGGAAAAGAGTACGGGGATTCATCTGGAACTGACGGTACTTCCCTCTTTGCGGGACGTCTATGAGGTGATTCAATCCTCCGGCAGCGGACGGTACGACCTGATCCGGATGGATGTGGCCTGGATGGACGAACTTGCCGAAAAACTGTTTCGCCCCCTGCGCCAGATTCCCTTTGACTGGGACGGTTTGCTGGCACAGACACTGCCGGAATTCGGAGACAGCTATACCTCTGTCCATGGGGAGCGGATCTGCGTCCCCTATGATCCCAGCACCCAACTCATGTTTTACCGGCGGGATCTGTTTCGTGACCCCACTTACCGGCGGATGTATTTTGAAATCTACCGGCGGGAACTGGAGGTTCCCGGCAGCTTTGAGGACTACAACCGGATCGCAGGCTTTTTTACCCGCAGTCTCAATCCGGCGTCCCCCGTGCAGTACGGCACCACGGTGGCCATCGGCAATGTGGTGGTCAGCCCCAGCGAATTTCTGCCCCGGCTGTTTGAACAGGGGGGAAGGCTGTTCAATTCCAGAGGCCGGATCACCGTGAATACCCCGGAAGCCCTGACAGCCCTGAAAAACTACAGGGAAACCTATGCCTGTTCCGACAGGACGGTGCATGACATCTGGAAAAATGTGCTGGAGGGCTTTGCGGACGGTTCCGCTGCCATGACGGTGGTGTTTATCAACTATGCC
Organism: uncultured Dysosmobacter sp.; assembly: GCA_934636905.1. Lineage (GTDB taxonomy): Bacteria > Bacillota > Clostridia > Oscillospirales > Oscillospiraceae > Oscillibacter. Next base: position 49,162 of record CAKUBJ010000008.1, read on the forward strand.
TCCCATATTTTGAACTCCAAGATGTCCAGCATTGCCGGCAAGCTGGGCTTTGCCCCGGTGCCCGGCGGAAAACCCCTCTCGGGGGGCGGCGTGGTGGGCATCACCAGAAACTGCGCCCATCCGGAAACGGCCTGCGCCTTCCTGTCCTGGCTGTATTCCGATCAGGTAGCGCCGGCGTTCACGCTGCTGGGAGGATTGTCCCCCTGCTGCTCGGCCTACGGCAACCGGGATATCAAGGAAAGGTATCCCTGGCTGTCTGCGGCCCGCCGCAGCTTTACCGGTGCCCAGCGCCGGAGCGGAAGCGCCTATTACAGCAATTTCAGCGAATTGGGGTTGGAAAACATTCTGGCGATGTATGTGCAGCGGGCAGTTCTGGGTGTCTGTACGCCGGAGGATGCCCTTGCGCAGGCACAGGCTGAAATCGACGCACATTTTACCGCAAATTCGGAATTTCTCTGATGATGGCTGCGCCTGAGCCGTTTTTGAGACACGGGGAATACCCCTGTCAGGCAGGGCGTGCATAAGAGCCTTGGGAGAATAAAGAACCGGAGGGTGCGGCGTTTGCTGTAGATTTGCCCCGGACCTCTGTTCCACAGGCCGTTATAAAGCAAAATCGGAGCCGTTTCGGCTCCGATTTTGCTTTTGATGCAGTGTGTTTGAAGAATTTTCGGCGTTTCCGCCCGGATACCTGCCCCTTCCGACCCTGTTCCGGGTCAGGGACTGCCTGAAATGATAGGGGACAGGCAAGGTTGATCTGTGGGCAAATTCCGAAGGGGGGTCAGGCGTGCTGCCGGACGACGTTCTTCTCCTCCAGAGAGTGAATCTCCTCTTCGCTGTAACCAAATTCCCGCAGGATTTCCTCGGTCTGCTCACCTACCAGCGGCGCGCTTCTGTGCTCCACGGCATTGTTGCGGCCGAATTTGACGGGGGAGGACACGGTGATGTCGGTTCCGCCGGTTCTGGTGGTGAAATCGTACACATAGTTGCACGCTCTGGCCTGAGCGTCATTGGCCACATCCGCAAAGTGGCAGATCTTGCTGTGGGCAATGTCTCCGGCGGTCAGCAGGGCATCCACCTCCGCCCAGGAGTGCTGGATGAACCAGGCATCGAAAATGGAGATCAGTTCCCGCTTGTTGGCCTGCGCCTCTTTCAGCGTGGCAAATCGGGGATCCGTAATCAGGTCTTCGCGGCCGATCATTTTGCACAGGATGGGGAATTTTCCCGCATAGTCCATGACAGCCGTAAAGAACCATTCATCGGAACACTGGAAGGAATTGATAAAGGGAGAGAAGGCCTCTTTCCGGCTCTTGGGGAACTGATCCCCGTGGGCGGTGGACTGAACCAGACAGCCGGCCGTCCAGATTGCGTGGCCGTACAGGGAGTTCATCACCTTCTGCCCCTTACCGGTTTTGGCCTGCTGATACAGGCAGGCCGCCATGCCACCGGCCAGCATTGCGCCTACATTCAGATCGCCTACGCCGAAGGGCGCCGTGTTGGGAGCGCTGCCCTTTTCGGTAAAGTCCAGCAGCAGGCCGGAGCGTGCCCGGTAGGAAACCACGTCAAAGCCGGGATCCGCAGCCTGAGGGCCGTCGGTGCCGAAGCCGCTGAGGTGGCCCCAGATGATGTGAGGATGCCGCTGGGACATGGACTCGTAATCCAGACCGAACTTCTCAATGGCTCTCATGCGCATATTGGTGAAGAAAATGTTGGCCTTGGCCAGCAGGCGTTCCATGATTTCCCGGCCTTCCGGCGTCTTCATGTCGATGGCAATGGAACGCTTATTGCCGTTGAGCATTTCCCAGTGGATATTGTCGTCTTCCGTGGTGGGAAGATTCAGCTGCGCGCCGGAAAACCGGCACACATCGCCGCTGAGAGATTCCACTTTGATGACGTCGGCGCCCCAGTCGGCCAGAACCTTGCCGCAGGCAGAGCCTGCACCGTGAATGCCGAAATCGACAACAACTACACCCTTCAAAGGTTGATCCGTCATGATAATTCTCCTTTACAAATTTTATTGATTCATTAAAATACCACGCCTGCCAGAAGCACCACGGCTGCCGTGCTGGCAATTAGTGTCGCACCGTGCAGATGACGCCGCTTCGGCTGATATCCCGCATGGTGAAGTAACCGTGCTTATAGGCCAGCATGGTGGTGCAGTCGGTGGGAAGGATCAGCGCTACGCTGGACCAGAATACACTGATCATCACGGCGGCAGGAAGATTCAGACCGCAGATGGCGGCCAGTTCCATCACGGGAGTTGTCCGGCGGGTGCGAAAATGCGACAGAGTGTACTGAGTGCAAGCAATGCCGATTGAACGCCACACTAAAAGCAATTGAAGAGTAAATAAAAGAGCCGCCTGAGTGCTGGAACACTCAGACGGCAAACCCACCAATCGCAATCACGACAAAGCCAAAGGAGGATCAATCACAGTATAGCACGATCCCCCTGGCGATGCAACAGGAGGAAAGGAAAAAATGGCGAAGAAAAGTAAATATGGCGTCCGCAAGGACGGCCTGCACGAGGCGATCCGCACCATCAACGGCAAGCGGGTAGCCTTTCGCGGCAAGACAGATCGGGACATTGACCGCAAAGCCGGTGTGATCCATATCACGAAAAAGGTCAGCTATGCCACCGGCAAGCCGGTTTTGGAGAATCACCTGAAGTCGGATAACGGTCTGCGGGATATTCCCCTGCTGCCGCCTCTGGCGGAGGCGCTGCCGAAAAACCGGATCGGACTGCTGTTCCCCGGTGGCGATGGGGGCTATATGCGGCTCCATGAGATCACGCGGGAGTGGCGGCACTACTGCCGGGACGTGGGCCTGAATGAGATCCAGCAGGGCGAAAACGGCGAGACGGTGGAGACGTTCCCCATCACGCCGCACTGCTTCCGGCACAGCTTCGCCACGATCTGTTACGAGGCGGGGCTTGATTCCAGACAGGCGGCTGGCCTGCTGGGTGATACGCCGGAGGTGGTGGAGGCGGTTTACACCCACCTGCGGCAGGACCGGAGGCAGACGGCAGCAGAGAAGCTGACGGCGTATTTCGATGAGAAACCCGTCTCGCAACTGTGAAGTTACTGTGAAGTTCGGGGCATGATTCCGGCAACATCGTGCAACACTATCAAGCAACGTCTAAAAAGCTGAAAGCGTTGAAAATAAAGGCTTTGGCGTGATGCAATGTCAATGAGTGGAATTTAGAGAAAACCGTGAAAATTTAAACAGAAGTTAAATTTTTCATAGAAAACGGGGCTGATTGCAAGGCAGGGTGAACGCAGGAAACAAATGGCAAATAATGATGCTTGGGAATATTGCATCGAATTGTATGAAAACAGATGATATAAATGCCGAAATTTGCCGCAACGATATCTATGGGAGCAGGTATTTCATTCCGGCAATCCTGCAGGGAAGGGGAAGAAATTTATGGTATTTGCTGGCCAAAAAAGGTGGTTGTTATGGGGTAAATAGATGATTTAATGGACAAATGGGAGGGCAGATACACAGTCGGCACGATCCCGAAACCAGCAAGGCCATCATCAAGAATGTCCTCGGCAAGACACAGGTTGAGGTGAAAAAGAAGCCGAAAGGTCTTGCACCAAAAACCGTCCGCAACATCCACCAGATGATCGGCTCGGCGTACAACCTCGCTATGAAGCAGAAGCTGGTAACGAAAAATCCCACACAGGACTGTGCCTTGCCGAAAGTGGAGCACACGGAGATGAAAACGCTGACCGCCGACTAACGCACCTCATTTTTCCAAGAAACAAAAGACAGCAGTGTATACGAACCCTATAACCTCGATCTTGCCACCGGCCTGCGGCGGGAGGAACTGCTGGGATTGAAATGGACAGATGTGGGCTTCGATTGTGACATTCTAAAAATCCGGCGGGCAGTCTCGCAACAGAATGGCAAGGCAGTTGAGACTCTGATGAAAACGAAAAACGCCTGCCGTACCTGCCGCTGCCGGCAGACGCGATAGGCGTTCTGGAAATTCATAGAAGCAAGGCTGCCAGCAGCGAATGGGGGTTCCCATCGCCAAGCGGCAGCCCCGTGTCCCCGGACAGCATCCTGTGGGGGCGCTCTTGAAAAAATGCGGGAAAGCGGCATACAAAGTTTATCCTGAGATAAAATAAAAACCGCGAACCCATTGAAATGGTTCCGTCAAGATTTATGCGCAAATTTATTTGCAGGCTCCGGCTGAATGAAGTCAGCCGGCAATAGAGGCGTCGTCCAGAGCCGCCTCCAAGTGCTTCATGTTCATGTATTTCTTGCTGCCCCACTGGGTGCCCGCCACATGGCGGAGCCGGGCGCAGACCAGCATCAGGGCGGAGTTGCCGTCAGGGAATGTC